>DPVW01000328.1:26687-32888 GCA_003529325.1 Candidatus Latescibacterota bacterium
AAGCCAGCCGCTGGCGGCTCAACTGCTGTTCCGAGCCGATGAGCCCTACGTCAACTACGCCAGCGAAGGCTACTGGCCCTACCAATCGCTGTTGTACGGCAGAGATCGCACGCCGCAATTCGACCACCTAGGGCAGTTCGTCATGAGCGGGACGAATGTGTTCGAGCTCCAACAGTTCCACACCATCGCGCCTACGCCAGGCAGCATTGTCAGCAAACCGAGATTATTCGGCTCCTACCTGAACCGTCTGGTTATTGCTGACGACTCTTACAAAGGTACCGACTCGCGATTTATGATCGGTGACCGAATCCGCACCAAGTTCACATCCTTGACCCTGGACATGGCAGCCATGAACGGGGTTCGCATGGACAACCGTTCCGAACACGTGTCCCTGATCATGGTAGCATCGCGCGTGGACCGTCCGATATTCGAGTCTGCCGGCGACAGGGACCAACTCTTTCACGGTTCAATATTCGCCACCAATCGTCCTCGCCTTGCCACCTGGTTGCTGGGCTCAGATCTACGCACCAAATGGCCTGGTCTGGACGTGGGTGTGAGTTGGGTCAATCAGTTCCGCACGGATACCTTCAACGACATCGGCGAAACCAGTATCAAAGGCGTTCTCCCTGTCACGAATTCGCCTCCCGAGTTTCTGGTGGTCCGCGTGGCCGACCAGGATCCAGATGACAATGCCGGCGTGCGTGTGCGGCGGGCTGTCGTGGTTCTCAACGGGGTCGAAATCGTGCACACGCCAGGGCCCTATGACCGCTTGTCAGAGACTTTGACGGTCACCGTCACCGAGCACACAGACCGTACGATTATTCCACCGCTCTGGACCTCTGCGAACGGTCTGGTTGTCGATCATCCGCACGTGGATCCAACGCCTCAGGGGTACTACGAGACACGTGGCGAGGGCAGCTTGTTATTCTGGTTCAGGGTGCCCGCCTATCTCAGAGAGGGGCCAGACAGCCTCGTCGTCAACCAGGCCCGAGTCGATCTGGATGTCGCTGGAGACTACGTGGTCGAGCTGTCCGAAATCTACGGTGTGACGCAAGCTACCAATAACCCGGCCACGTACTTCTATACTGCCGCCCAGGCAAGAGGCAGACCTTCGGACCTGAACGATTTTCGCCGCGTGCGGGTGCGCTACGGCCGTCAAACAGCCAACACGCTGGCCAGCGTGCATGCAAATCTGGATATCAAGGGCTATCTGTTTCACGCCGAATACGTTAGGAACTTCAACCATCGAGCCTATCCGGCCCTGACCGGCCACAGGGGCGGTCGCTTCGAAAGCCAGAGCCCCGCGTGGTATGTCGTGGGTCGGCGGGCCTGGGATCGATTGAGCGTCGGCGGGGAGCTGTTCGACATGGCCGAGGACTACTCGACCACCCTGTCCGTCCAGGATCCGGCGTACTCGTCTTGGGTCGACGCCTTTGGCGGCAACTTCAAGAGGTACGAACCGCGACTGCCCGCCCGGATTGGCAACAAGCTGGCCGATGCGACGTATACCCTGGAGTTCTCGTCGGTGGATGACAACGACGACAAGGACCAGTACCCGGATATCTACTTTCTCAAGCGGCCGGCTCCCAACGGACGCTACATAGTGGATCCTGACGGCATCTTTCCGGGTCTGGACGCCGATCTCAACGGGCGCCCCGATATCAATGAGAATGTCAATCGCGTGCCCGACTACTTCGAGC
The DNA here is from genome assembly GCA_003529325.1 of Candidatus Latescibacterota bacterium. Lineage (GTDB taxonomy): Bacteria > Latescibacterota > UBA2968 > UBA8231 > UBA8231 > UBA8231. The sequence goes on from DPVW01000328.1 coordinate 28,388, forward strand.
CGTTCCTGCTCTATAAGGTCAGTCCCGACGCCTACGAATATGGCGAAGACATGAACAACAACGCCGTGATCGATGTGCGCGAAGACGACCAGAAGCCGGACTATCCCTACGATCCGGATCGGCAGGGCGGGCACCTGTTCGGCCTCTACAAGCTGCGCAAGGGTATGGCGGTGACCGCCGGATACCACAAGACGGAGGCCTCCTTCGCCGGCACCCGTTCCGAGATGGCATATGGGCGTTTCGAGTACGAGCGCCGGCTGCCCTTCCTTGTGGATCTCTTTGCCGTGGAACGGCTCAAGCGAGTACGAGATGACATCAGGGATGATGTTTTCGGTGTGGCACGCAATCCGATCTACTTCGAGCCAGATATTATCCCGCTCAACTTTCTGTCCCAGGAGGAACTGCTGAATCCTCTGGGCCAGGCGGTGTTATTGAGGGACCCACTGCTCATGCGCCACAGTTGGGTGAACACGGCCTTCGTGCGAGCCGGCTATATCCAGGTGCCGCAACTGACCGCGGAAGTGACACTGAAGTACGACAGCAACTTTCAGCAGAGCACCGCCTTCCAACTGGACAACCGGATCAGCGATCTGGCCATGGTCGTCAGGGCTGACTACAAATGGCGTCCGTGGAAGGAGTTGCGCGTGATCCCCCAACTCAAGTGGCTCCGTCAACGGCTCAAGGACGATGAGCAACAGGTGCTGGCGATCAACGAGAGCTACTTCTATCCCATTCTGAAGCTGGAATACCCGATCTCGTCGCGCACGGTCGCCAAGTTGGGCGCCCAGGGCTTTCCTTTCCTGAAGAGCACCTACCGCAGCAAAACCGCCCCGCGTACCGACTTCGACTCGGAAGTTTACGTTGCCATGGTGAGTAACACGTCGTCCTATGTCGGGTACCAGATCAACGTCAACGCTGGATTCGAGAGGCGGACAAGGAAATTCCTGGACGTCTCGCGCCGCGATCAGGACATCGACTATTCACGGATTTTTCTGCGGGCGATCGCCGGCTTGCAGCCTTCCTTTTAGGTCATGGTGAGAGAACTCAACATCTCATTCATCCGTTCGAGCCTGTTGCGGCTCGGGGCGCTTGTGGCAGTGTGCCACATGGGGCTACTCCCGGGGATTGTGCGCGGGCAGGAAGGGCGCGTAGTGAAAGAGCCGGAACTGGTAGACCAGCTGCCGTCACGGGTCCTGCTCGACCAGCCCTTCGTGGGGCGATTCAACGAGACACCGTACAGGAACTTCGGATCTGAGAACTACCCCCGCCTCCCTGAATTCAGCAGCAACCTGACCTACCGTTACAACACCCTTGGTGATCCTCTGTTGTACGGCACCCAGTCCGTGAACTGGGTCGAACGACGCGGACTCGGTGTACAGCGGGGCTATTCTCAGGTGGGAGAGGGTGGAGGACACGGCGAAACGGCGAACGCCTATCGGAACCTCTTCGGCAATGTGATCATCGGCAGCGATGGCACGGACGTCTGGCAGTCCAAGGCCATCTACGCGGATGAGATTCGCTCGTCGCTCACTCCTCTGACGATGAAGCTGTCCAATATGAATGGACTGCGATTCGACGTGTCCACGAAACTGGACAACTTCTCCGCCATGTTTTCGACCCTTCCCTGGGCAGGGCAAACACCCCAGGGCCCGGGGGTGAACGGCGGTCCCAGCCCCAGGGTTGCGACGATGATGATGGCCTCTCACTACCAGCGCCAGATCGGTTTCCTCAACTTCAGCGGCACCTTTCTCAATATTCACCAGTACGAACCGCTGATGGCAAGCAGGTTTGAGTCTCTCAATGGCGTCCCCGGAGCCATTCAGACGGCGCCGGCGATGGTCGCACTTCGGATCCTGGACGATTCGCCTCAGGACGGCCGCGGTGGACCCGTGCTGCATAACGTAGAGGTCTACGTGAACGGCGAGCTGCATCCGGAACTTGAGCCTTTCGTCGTCCATCTCACCAAGCGCCGCGATGAGCGGCAAGTGTACGTAGCGCCACTCAGGAACGACGGCACGCGGTTTGCCTTGCCCAACTCGAACAATTACGCGTTTGAAAACCGTGGCGCGCCGAACACCGGGTACAACCTCTATATCAACATCAACCCGGTCGATCCAGCTTTGTGGTACCGGGGTTATGAGTTTCCATTCTTCATCGACCATCTGTTCTATCGCGACTTCAAGCTGAACGATGAGAACCATGTCATCGATGACGAAGACACGACGGTAAGGGACGTGTTTGCCTATGACCAGGCTGAGTCATCCGGGGATTTCGTCGGCCTGTCCACGATGGCCGATCTCCCGCAGGCCTTCGATGGTGAGACCTACGGTATTGTTTACGTCGACCTGGAATCCATTGAGGAGTTCATCACATCTGTGGAGATTGATCTCACCCTGGCCAATGACTATCGGGTGGAGATGTCGCAGATCCCCATGGCGGGGTCGACGGACACCCCGCCCGGCACGAACCCTGCAGAGCGCTATCGCTACGCTTCCTTCTTTCGGACCGTAGCGCGGGCTGACGGCAATCCCCAGGATGGCACCCCGAAACGGGTCCGAATCAATGTTGGCGCGCCGACGGGATTGCGGTTGACGAGTGCCTCCGTCAACGGGGTATTCAAGGGCTTCCAGATCAATGGTGAATTCGCCCGCAGCAGCCAATACCAGCAGTACGTCAGCGGCAAGCCGGGGCCACGCGTGCCCTTGTCGACATTCCCTACCGAGGATGCCCTGGCGGTGAGCGCCTTTCAGCGCGAACAGTCACCAGGAGCCCGCGGTACGATAAGTGACAACTCGTACTACCTTACCGTGCAGCGAGGTTTCAATCGCTGGGACGTGGGTGGCGAGTTGTTCTCGATGGGACCTCTCTATACTACTGAGTTTCGCAGCTACATAGCCGCTGACGAGTTCAATCTGAACGGGAACCCGGTTTCCTACAACAACACCCTGCTGCATCGGATGGTTGAGGACAATGACGACAACGACCGTTACCCGGATAGCTGGTACGCGTCGGTCGACAAAAAACAGGCCCAGATGGATATCGACGGTGTATTTCCGGGACTGGACGCGGACAGTGACGGCATTCCGGATACCAATCGCAACCTGAACCGGGAGCCGGACTACCTGGAGCCGTTCCTCATGTACGATGCCGATCCTCAGGAGTTCGACTACGGGGTGGATTTAAACCACAATGACTTCATCGATTCGCGAGAGAACGACTGGGAGGCGGATCTTCCGTACGATCCAGATCTGGCGGGGCTCCACCTGTACGGTAGCTACAAGCCACTGCCCGGGCTCAAGCTCACGTTGGGTTCCATGGACGCTGAACAGAACGCCGGCGCGTTGCCCAGCGAGTCGCTCTACAGCCGAGTGAGCTACGGTCGGCAGGTAACGACGATCGGACTCTTCTTCAGCGAGCTGTCGGTGGAGCGGATACGGGATGGCATCGAGGACCATCTGAGTGTGTACAGTGACCGGGTGCTCACCTCGGCCGAGCAGAAGCAGATATTCTCTTCAACGCGCAACCAGGCGATCGCTCCCTTCCGCGAAGAAATTCGCCTGGACTCGCTGAACTACAGGAACAGCACCTTCACGAGGCTTTTTGCCGAGGCTCATTGGCAGGCGGTGCCGCACCTCAACATGCACAATAAGGTCAAGTTCGAGATCAACCATCAGCATGGTGGGGAGCTCTTCGACGACACTGTGCAGGCAAGCGACCGCCAGTCACGATGGACGATGGCCCACAAGATCGACTACGACTGGGAGGTCGCCCCCGGTCTTACGCTGTTCTCAGGGTTCAAATTCCGCTACCACAAGCAGTGGCGGCGGAGCCTCGAGACGCCCCTAGTGCACGAGCGTCACGTGATTCCGTTGATGAAGCTGCAGTACCGTCTCACCAGCCGCACTCGCTTCCAGCTCGGAGCGCAGGGAATCACATCCAAGCTTCCGTACAGGGTAACGGACCTGGCGCGGCCTGAAGAGGATTTCGAACAGCGTGACACCGTACTGATGATGACGAATCTATCGAGGTACTTCGGCTACATCGTCTCCACCAACGCCGGTGTGCGTCATCGGTTCAAGAAGTTCGAAGATCCAGCGGTGGATGAGATCCGAGGCGAGCGTTTCACGGCGGTGTTCATCAACGCCATTCTGGGCTTCGAGGACGACTGAGCCAATGAGTCTATTCCTATTATTGGGTCTACTCACGGTCGGAGGGACCTATCTCGCCTCCCGAGTCCCGAATGAACAGGACATGGTGCACTCCTTTCAGGAGGCGCAGCGATTCTACGCCGAAGGCGCCTACGATCAGGCGATCCCTCAGTATGAGGCCGTCTCGCGAATCCGCAGCAGGGCACTGGATACCAGGAGCATCCAGGTAGCCGTGGGAGAAGAGGAGTTCCCGCTGCAGGAGGCCGCCGACTATCAGATAGGCAATTCCTTCGCCAAGGTCTACGAAGAGTACGCACGGCAAGCCGATGACGAGTCCGATGGAGACCGGCGGG
>DPVW01000328.1:33172-46572 GCA_003529325.1 Candidatus Latescibacterota bacterium
CAAGCCGATGACTAGTCCGATGGAGACCGGCGGGCACAACTCATCGCCAAGGCAGACAGCGCCTTCGCGGCCACCGTAAGAGCCTTTGAGCACGTGATCTCCTACTCGACCAACGAGGTGTTGATCGTCCAGGCATACGGCAGGCTCATCGACCTCAACTTCAAGGCGGAAGAGTTTCCTGAAGTGATCGACGCGGCCGACGCACTGGTTGCTGCCTATCCCGATGCCCCCCAGGTCATCGTGGGCTACTACAACACCGGGTGGGCGCTGTACGAGATGCAGGATTACGACGGGGCGATCGACGCCTTCCAGGCACTACTGGCCCGTTTCCCCACCGGTTACCAGGCAGATCGCAGCCTCTTCCAAATCGGTGAGTGCTACCTCGAAACCGGTAGGTACGAGCTTGCCGTCGACGCCTATCGTCAGTTGATAGAACGTCAAGACATCGAGGATCTGACCGAAGTCGAGCTGCGTCGCATGCAGCGTGAGAAGATTGCCGGTCTCGTGGACGAAACCGCACTGGAGCTGGCAGCCAAGGCGCAGATCCGCATCGGCACATGCTATTCGCGGCTGGGACGCTACGACGAGGGGCTCGACGAATACCGGAAGGTCATCTCTCTGTTCGGTTCCGAGCGCAAGCTGGTGGAAGAGGCGTACCAGCGCATGGCCGACTCTTACTTGGAGCGCGGCGACCTGGAGTCCGGCGTTAGGACCTTCCGGGAGGCGATCAATCAATCGACGAACCGAACCCTGCGGGCAAGGATTCAATACGCGCTGGCAGAGAGCTTCTTTTCGAAGGCCCATTATGCCGAGGCGGTCCGAGAGTACCGAACATACCTCGATGGGTACGGCGATATCGCCGAGGCTGCCGGCTTCTCGGAGGGAAGGGTCCACTACCGCACTGGCAGCGCCTACCAGCAGTTGGCGGGCAGTGCCGCGGGGGAGGACCGTGCGAGCTCTGATCGATGGTTGAATCTGGCCATCGGCCAGTACGACACGCTGTGCACGGATGAAACTTCATCCTATTACCTGGATGCCCGTTTCAACCGGGCTCTGGCTTACCAGAGCCTGGCCACTGATAGCGCCGAGGCCTTCGCGGACGCAGAGTACATTGCGATCCTGGCGGGCGACAATGACTACGCTGAGCGCACCCTGGTGCAGATGGGCGAGCTCTACTTTGATCGGGGCCGGTACGACCAGGCTGCCCAGACGTCACGTCAGCTGCTGGATAGCTACCCCAACAGCGAGCACGTGGACAAGGCCTTCATGCGCCTGGCGCTTTCTAACCAGGCTCTAGGCGATCTGGATCGCGCCACAGCCGCCTTTCTCGGGGTACCCGACACTTCTCCACTCTACGCCCGAGCGAGCCTCGGAGCCGGGCACAGCCTGCTCAGTGAGCGCCGCTACGCGGACGCCGCCCGGGTACTGGAGGCAGGTCTGCCGAGGGCGGATGACGACGTTCAGCGCGCCAGCTTCAACTACCTCCTCGGACAGGCTTTCGGCGGCGAGGGAGACTTTGCGGAAGCCGTAGCCCGTTTCTCCACCGCCCTTCAATATCCAGTTGGGGGCGAGCTTGAGGAAGCCCTGCGGTTCAGCCGAGGGAATGCTGCGTTCGTTGTAGGGACGTATCGATTGGCCGAAAAGGACTTCAGCTGGATTGTCGAGCACGTCCGCGAACCGCGAAGAGTCCGGTCTGCCAAGGATGCTCTGGCTCTCGTCTATCTGAAGCAGAATCGGGGCAAGGAAGCCGTGCGGACGCTCGCCGACATGGCCGCGCATACCGAACACCCAGAGGAACGAGCCATCCTCCTGAGTCGAGTGATGGATCTGCACTACGAGGAGGAAAACCACGCCGAGACGATCGTCGTCGCCAGGCAGTTGATCGACCTGACGTTTGACGATGGGCTGAGCCCGGGCCAGGCGTACCGGCGCAAGGAGAAGGCCTACTTTCTCATCGGCGATGCCCTGACGCGGCTAGGCCGCGGTGTGGAGGCGGCAGAGGTCTTTCAGACGGCCCTGCGCCTCTTCCCCGAGTCCCACTTCGCCACCGATATGCATCTGACTCTGGGGGTTCACTACTTCGACCAGGGTGAGCCCGAACGGGCCAAGCAGGTATTCGTTGATCTCTCGGAGGCGAAGCTGGATCGGGACCGCCGCTTGATGGTGCGCTTCTATCTGGCCAATACGCAATACAGTCTGAGAGAATTCAACGACGCCCAGTCTTCCTTCGAGCAATTGCTGCGCGACTATCCACAGGCGCCTGCTCTGCCGGACATCTTGTTCGGCCTTGCTGAAAGCCACTATCAACTGGCGGAATTCGAGTCCGCCATCGGCCTCTACGAACGCATTCTTGCTCAGCACCCCGACGAACCCACGGCGGAGCGGTCGCAGTACAACATGGCTTGGTGTCTGATGGAGCTGGAGCGCGTAGAAGAATCCATGGTGGCATTGCGCGCTCTTCTCGAGCGCTATCCACAGAGTGAGTTCGCAGCCTCGGCACAGTTCACGCTTGCCGACTATGCGTACAACCGCCGCTCCTATGAAGAGGCCACGCAGGGTTATCGCCTGGTCAAAGAGCGCTATCCCGATGCCCCGGTGGCTGCCCAGGTGCCGCGCCTCCTCGCCGAGATCGATGAGGCCGTGGCGTTCGAGCACTACGAACGGGCTCTGGCGCTGATGGATTCGTCCGAAGCGGATTCGGACGAAGCCCGCCAGAAGGAGTACTTTGAGCGCGCAGTGGAGTCGTTCCGGGAGATCAGTGCGCGGTATCCTGGAACGGAGAGCGAACTGGGTGCACTGAGCAACATGGGGGTCTGTCTCGAGGGGCTCAAGCGGTGGCGTGACGCCGTGACGGTGTACGATCAGGTGATCGAAATGTACGAGGACAAGCGGGCGAGCAAAGAGGTGTTCCTGTTCGTCAAGGCCCACAAGGATTGGATTGTTACAACGCGATTATGAGACTGGCTACCGATGATTGAGTACATGATGCGATGTGTGGTCTCCTTGGCTCTGGGGTCACTGCTGCTGGCCGCCGGCCAATCCGAGGCCCAGGATGGGCCACCTGAAAGGCTGGCGAGCCGGACGCAGGAAGTGACTCGCTCTCAGGCGACCGCCCTTTCTGCCCTGTTCCCCGGTCTGGGACAGCTGGCGGTCGGACACCGGACTCGGGGCACCGCACTGGTGACGGCCGAATTGACCTGTCTGGTCATTTGGCTGACATCGCACGAGGATTACGAAACTCAGTCGGCGCAAATCGGCATTGAGAGCCGGCGCTATCTGTCGTTGCGCGAGGGCGGGTCTTTCGAAGAGGCCGAGGAAAGCTGGCAGCGGCTGACGGCCAAGAAGGACGATCTCGATGGCTCGCACACGCGCCGCAGACTGTTTGGTGCTCTGGCGGCAGTGGTATACGGCTACAATCTGGTGGACGTGATGGTCCTCGGCGGGGCTGAGCCCCACTCGGCCAGCTCTGTCAGCGTCGTGCCAATGACAGGGAACGAGGCTACTGGCGTGGCCCTCGTGGCTCGTTTCTGAAGGGATGCATATGCGAGTATCGATGACTACAAAGGTTCGTGTGCTCGGGGTCATCATAGTCCTGGCCCTGGGCTGCAGCAATGACGTCGAAACGCCCACGGCGTACCACCAAAGCCACCTGGCGATGCCCACCGATGTGGAGGCAAGCTTGAATGGCGACGGTGTGGGGGTGACGTGGCAGATCGAATCCATAGAGAACGTGGCCGGCTTCGTCGTGTCCTTCACCGACGCCACTGGGAGCGTGATAACGCGGTCCGTGGAGGACTCGGCAGCCAGGAGCTTGGCCGACAACAGTGTGAACACCGAATCCGGTTCGATCATCCAGGTTCAGGTGAGAGCTTTTGATGAAAATGGCTTTCTCGGTCAACTCTCGACAATCGTCAGCCTGTCCGTCGATTGAGTGAGGCAGATAGAGTAGAATGAATTTCGACTCCCAACGTTTCAGCGCTCCCAGTGACCGCATCAACCGGCACCGACTGCTGGCAGAGACTCGCCGGGTCGTCGTCGCTGGTCTGCTGATCAGCATGGGGGCGCTGGGGGGTGCGGGCATCTACTTCGTGGCGGCGCCAAAGATAGAGGAGGCGCCGCCGCCGGCCATCGCCAGGCTCCTCATCCGCAAACCGAGAGCGACCAAACCGTTCCAACTCAAGCGCCAGCGCCTGAGACCCCGGGCCATGACCAAGAAGGTGAGTGCCTTGAGGCCCCGCCTGGCCATGCCCACGACTCGCAGTCTGACCGGGGCATCCATGTTCGGAAGCGTCGAGACCATTGACTATGCCGTCGATACCGATATTCAGATCGACCTCCAGACCGGGCCCATCGCGTTCTCTACGGCGCGGGTCACCGGAACCAAGGAGCCGGAGACGCGCATCGCCATGCGCGAGGAGCTACTCGACCTGGACGCGCTGGACACCGGCAAATACAAAGGCCTCATCATCCAGGATCCGACGGATCGTCGCAACGTCAAGGGTTTTGTCTACCTCGGCACGGCATGGGCGACTGATCTGGAGCCGTCCTTCGCCAGCGCTGCAAAGGCGATTCCAAATCTGGTCGACGCCGTCAACTCCCAGACCGGGATCACCGCCAAGGTCGACGCCCATCTGTTCATCGATTCTCAGGAGCTCTTTCGCACGCCTTTCGTCTACATCACTGCGCAAGAGGCCTTCGAGCTAACCGGTCGCGAGAAGAAGAACCTGGGTGAATACATGCGACGGGGAGGGTTCGTCTTCGCCGACAACGCCAATGCCACCGTCGAATTCAGTCAAGCGGAGGCATCGCTGCGCCAGATCTTCCGAGCCGCACTGGGCCCGCAGGGACAGTTCCGGCCAATACCCAATTCCCATCCTGTGTACCACACGTTCTACGATTTCGATGGTCCTCCAGTCGGATCGGAGTTGGGCACGCCATCGGACGCGGAGCAGTGGGGTCTCAACTACCGCATTCTCGCCCAGCACTCCTACCGCCTGGAAGGGGTGTTTCTGGGGGACCGCCTCGTCGCTCTGTACTCGGACAGGGGGTACGTGCACAAATGGGCGGAGAACTACGGCAACGAGCCTCAGTTGCGCTTCGGTATCAACGTCGTCGTCTTTGCGCTGACTCAGGAAGGCTCCATCGCGCAGCAGCAGATCGACTATTACAGTGAAGGCGGTGCAGAATGAACAGCTCCCCCTCGCCGACTGCATCAGCGCGGCGCTCTGTCATGTTCTTCGGTATGTGTCTCCTGCTGAGTGGGTGCATCTTCACACCCCCGATGATCGAATACAGCAGCTATCTCTCGGGGCGTTCCTCGCACGACGCTGCGGATCACTACAGCGTCGATGACGATGGGACCGTCACCTATGCACTGCCAGGACTGCGGGTCAGGGTCGAGCCCATGACGGATGAGGCTTTGAACCAGGTGTTTCCTGAGGATTCGAACAGGGGCCCATTCTCGACAAACCCATACACCTATGGCGACTGGCTCGATCCTTTGCTCGGGCACACACCCAATCGCTTCACTGTATTCCGGGTCACGGTGAGCAACGACATCTACGCCAAAGTCTCGCTCGACCCGATCGCGGCCTTGCTCCACACCGACCGAGGTGAGGTGCTTCACTCCTTCGGGATTCCATCCTACTCGCCCCACGAGAGTTTCGAACGCTACTACCGTAGCATCCGCGGCCAGAGCGGCAACGAGTTCTATCGCTTCGATACGCGCATGGGCAATGTGCGCAGCTCGACCTATCGCGAAGATACGAAGGTGTTCAAAGGCGAGAGCTACAGCGGCCTGCTAACCTTTTCTCCCCTCGATGAAGAAGTGGACCGAGTCCAGCTGATTCTCGAGGATTTCGTGCTCAGATTCGACGCTTCCGATCAGCCCCTGGAAGCTGTGGACATTCTCTTCAACTTCGATCGGACGATTCTGAAGACCGTGGTGACGCAGGCAGAGGATCCCGCAGAGTGAGATCCGACGCCGGTCGTACGCTCTTGCTTGCCGCGGGGCTGGTGGCGGTGGTGGTGGCGCAGGCTCAGGCGCAGGTGGCGGAGAGCGCTTCCAGGCCGTTGCGCATCGCCCTGCTGCCTTTCGAGGATCGCGCCGGATTCCAGGGAGAGTGGAATCTGGCTACGGACGTGCCGGCCCTGCTGGGGCGCTACCTCTCGGATGCTGCGCCGGTTCAGATCATCCAGATGGACACGGTTGAGGCGGCAGAGAGGGAGACGGAACTGGAGGACCATGACTACACGGAGAGTGTCGCACGCCTCGGGCGCTACCTTCGGGCAGACATTGTCATCGTCGGTACCGTCGATCGCTTTGGTACGCGTCGTTTCACCGTGGGAGATCCGAACCTCATCGGTTATAAGACCTATTCGTCCCAGATCACGCTCAGCGATGTGCGCTTGATCAAGGTCGCGAGTGAGCAGGAAGTGGATGTCTTCGACGTTTCCAGCGAGTCAGAGGAACGGCCGATCGGTCTGGATCTGTTCGGCCGTCCCCGTCGACAGGACAAGGAGTTCCGCGAGCTCTTCACCCTTGAGTTCGCCTCAGATCGTTTCTTCGAGCTGCAGCTGGGGAAACTCGCTGCGGAGGTCTTTGGGGATCTCAGCACGCGAATCATCCGGACCCTGGTGGAGCAGCCCCTCATCGACCTGTCTGGCGAATCGGCCAGGGTATTGTCGGTAGACGGTGACGAGGTCTTCCTCGGCATCGGCAGTCAGAACCATGCAGAGATCGGCGACGTATTGGCCGTCTACGACGCTGGAGGCGTGCAGGTGGCCCTGGTGGAAGTCGACGAGGTGCTCGGCTCACAGCTGTGCCGGGCCCGAGTTGTAGAGCGAGCCGGATCTGTCGAGGTCGGGTTCGATCTGCGACAGCGGGTAGCCCCGATGGAATATCCATCCCTTGGTAAGGAGGAGTAGCTTAAATGTGGGAGATCATCAAGAGCGGCGGACCTTTGATGGTGCCTCTGATCGGATGCGCTGTGTTGTCCCTCACCTTCATCATCGAACGGCTGTGGGTGTTCAGTCGCCTGCCAGATCGTGACCAGGCTCAGCAGCAGCTGAGCCAGATCGAAGCTTCGCTCGTCGATCGCGGTGTGGAGGCGGTTGTGGAGGAGGTCAACCAGGGCAAGGGAGTGCTCAACTACGTCTTCGCGGCGCTGCTGATGCGCTACGATACCCTGATGCTGGAGCAGCGGGAATTCCGCGAGACACACGAAGAGATTGCTCAACTGTCAGAGGCTGGTGGGGGAGGGCAGATCGGGCGGTACATGGAAATGCGGCAGGAGCTTGCGGACCTGAAGGAAGAGCTCGTGGTTCAGACCGAGGAGGCCTCGCGGAGTTACCTGGGGAAGCATCTACCCGTCTTGAACATGATCGGCAATATCACGCCGCTGCTGGGACTTCTGGGAACGATCATCGGTATGATCCTCGCGTTTGAGTCGATTGCCGCGGTCGGCACGGGAGATCCGAAGGTGGTGGCCGACGGCATCTCACAGGCTCTTGTGACGACGGCCAGCGGGTTGATCGTTGCCATCCCGACGGTCGTGGCCTACGGATATCTCGCGCGCAAGGCAGAGCTGTTCCTGGGTCATGTGGAGGTTTTCGGGCACGCGTTCTCGAACACCCTGATCACGGCCGGCCGGCGCAGGAACAAGAAATAGTGTCCTGTCGCAGCTGAAGAGAGAGAGGATCCATGGCCAGACACCGACGAACGCGGCGACCGGGCTTCCAAGGGGAGGGGGGACCGGATCTGACCCCGCTGATCGATTGCGTCTTCCTGTTGCTCGTCTTCTTCATGGTGACGACTGTGTTTCTGCACACCAAGGGGCTGGACGTGGATCTGCCCGCGCCGAGTCAATCGGTAGAGGAGCAGAAAAAGGACATCAACGTAATCCTGGATCACGACGGACAGATCGAAATCGGTGGAGAGCCGGTTGGGCCGCAGGCGCTGGCGCAGCGGCTGGTCCGTGCCATGGCGGAAGCGCGTAACGAGAACATCATCATTCAAGCTGACGGCGAGTGCGCTGAGAGGCACGTCGTTCACGTGGTGGATACGGCCAAGGAGGTAGGCGTGCAGGGCATCGCCTTCGTGGTCGTTCAGGGGGAATGACGTGGCAAAGACGAGGAGACGAAAAAAGGTTTTCGAACAAGAGCGTGAAAAGAATCTGACGCCATTGATCGACTGCGTCTTTCTTCTGTTGATCTTTTTCATGGTGACGACGGTGTTCAAGCAGCCGTACAGTCTGCAGGTAGAGCTGCCGCAGGCGCGGCACGCGAGAGCGGCTGAAGAGAAGAAGCTGGTCGCGTCGATAACGGCGGATGGCCGGATGGAGATAAACCGCGAGCCCGTAGACCAGGGAGATCTCGACCAGGTGCTTCTGAGGGCGAAGCAGTCCACCGGGAGTCTGACCTTGATCCTGCGGACGGACAAGGAGGCGAAGCACAAGTGGGTCCTGTTGATCTTGGCGGCGGCCAAACGGGTCGGTGTCGACACGATCCTGTTGGCGACCGAGGACAAGGACGCCTGAGCATTGTGTGGGCGGTGCTCGCCAGTCCCCCGGAGGCGCCGCTGGCCGGGCGTTCTCGCAGAGCAGCGATGATTCTCCGCGGCATCGGTGTTCTTGTCGTTGTTGCAGGATGCGGCACACGCGATGTAGGATCGGCCATCGGTGATCTGTCGAGTCCGGATCACGAAGTCCGGTTGCAGGCCGGCTACGAGTTAATCAGGCACGGCTCGGTCGCCGTCGAACCACTTATCGACTTCGCCACGACAGGGCCGGACAGCCTGCGTTACATCAGCGCTCAGATTCTTGGCCGGATTGGCGACAGGCGAGCCCGAGTGACCTTGAAGAAACTCGCCGAGGATCGAAATGAGCATGTTCGTCGTGCGGCGCTCCTGGCCTTGGGCAACATGGCCGATCCCGGAATCGTCGACTACCTGGTCGCCGCGCTTCTTGAAGACGCGCTCCCCGACCTGCGAGCCGCCGCAGCTCAAAGCCTCGGGGCTTCGGATGACACGTTGGCGGTTCCGGCGCTCGTATACGCACTGCAGGACACGGCGTCGTCAGTGCGCAAGCAGGCGGTCATAGCCCTTCACCGACTGTGGACGCAACAGGCCGAGGGTGCCGTCACCCGTGCGTTGACCGAAGACCGGGTAGAAGTCGTGCGCTTCGTTGCAGCCCAGGCTCTGGGTCAGCATCGAGCTGTCGCGGCCCGGGAGCCACTGCAGACGGCCCTGCGTGACACGAGTGTCTGGGTCCGGGCCGAAGCGGCGCGCAGCCTCGGCATGCTGGGCGATGCGGCAGTGATCGAAGACCTGACCCTGGTGCTGGAGCGGCGGGAAGGCCCCGATTGCGATGCTGCGCGTGAGGCCCTGCAGATGCTCACCAGCGCCAATGACGGGGACAGCTGACACGGGTGCGTGGAGGTGAGACAGCTGACGGCGACGCAGTCGCCAAGCGAAGGGTAGACGAATGAGCGTTGCGCGATTTGACGTCATCAGCAGTCTCGAGGCCATGGGCCTCAGAGCCGGTGACCGCGTGATGGTCCACAGTTCGCTGTCGAGCATCGGCCATGTCGAAGGGGGAGCACCGACCGTGCTGCAGGCGTTCTTGGATGTGCTGGGACCGGCAGGAACGCTGATGGTGCCGACCTTCACCCACAGTAGCTGCGCGTACTTCGATCCGTTGCTCTCGCCATCCCTGAACGGGGCGATCACGGAAGCGGCGAGGAGTCTTCCGGGAGCGGTCCGTAGTCTTCACCCGACGCATGCGGTGACGGCGATCGGTCCCGACGCAGAAGAGCTGGTCGAGGACGACCTGGATCGCGGCGCCCTCGGTCGGGATTGTGCTCTGGACCGGCTGATCAAGAAGGGTGGCTACGTCCTCCTTCTCGGGGTGGATCAAGGAGCGAACTCGTCCATCCACATCGGCGAGGATTATGCCGGGGATGATCGTCAGAAGTCGATCTCACCGGGAAACCCGAAGGTCGTGGTGCTCAACCATCCGGAGCGGGGTGAGGAAGAGGTCACTCTGACAGAGATGATGGGTCACACGATCGCATTCGACCGCATGGATGGGGCCGTACGCTCGAGAGGTCAGGTGGTGGAGGGGAAGATCGGCGAGGCGACATGCCAGCTGATGAAGGGTGAAGACATCATCGCCGCGACTCTGGACATTCTCAGATAGGAATCGCAGACGTATCGCTTGTGGGTCCTGCGCCTGAGCTCAACGACCGGCGCAGCCGGCGGCACGGGGCGTGCAGTCCCGCGACGGACTGTGGCAACTGTCCTACGAACCGGAGATTGCGGTCGCCATGGTGGTAGGCCCACTGTCCAAGGCTTTGCCGCTGAATTCAGGTCGAAGATATCGGAGAAATCTCAACATCCTTGGCGGAGTCCTCCCAACGAGTCGATATCTCGCCCAAAGCGACCCATTCTTATCCAATCGTGGGGTCCACCCTCAATCCAACTCTCCCCGGGTCGGGGTTCGCCCAGAAGCCACCGTTCTTCGGAGCTGAGATGGGACATATCTCCTGCATACGGGGTCTGACGACGCAGTGGTCGAAGCATGGTCAGGCTGTATTGAAAATAGCTGATGGCTCGTGCTCTGTTGGCATGATGTGCCAGGGTTCTGTGCCAAACAGCATTGTGCAAGACAAAGACCGTTCCCGCCTTTCCTCGTAGCGCAATGCGGTCGGTTTCAAAGTCGAGTTGGCTCTGTTCTTCCGGGGTGTAGAAGGTGTCATTGCCCAATCGCCTGTTGCGCTGCCCAGGCAGCGCGCGCGCATCAAAACACGGCTTTTTGTGCGACCCACGGATGTATTCTACCGTGCCGTCATCATCTTCGGTGGCATCGGCCAGCAGGTAGCCAAAACGAAGGAAGTACAGTGGGCATCGACCATCTTCCAGGATGGGAAGGACCCTTGGGCCATCGGAATGCCACCCCTCAAGAACAGATTGTCTGGGCACCCTGGGATCGGCGTAGTAGACCCTCCACATATCCTGCGACAGATGGAACATGGGCCCGAAGACATCGTGGCAAAGTTGCAGGGCGGGTTTGAACATCATCAGTTCTCTCCACGCCGGATCATCTTCGACCATGGTGTCCCGCATGTACACGTATCTCGCTTCCGAGGAACTTGCGAGATTGGGTTCGTAGTTTCGAACCCTGTCGATATAGGTATCGATGTAGTGCACAATTCTGTCGAGAAGCTCTTCGGGGAGTGTTACCGGGAGAACAGAAAAACCATCCTCACTGAGCTCCGTCAGACACTGATCTCTTTGCTCATCATTCAATGAGATTTCATCACACTGTTTCATTGGATCTTATCTAACCAAGGAGTTGAACCTGTCCATTGATTGGCCGGGAAGAGAGAATCTATACCAATTTCCGCTGGGAGGCTGCCGCCACGTGACACCTGCCCGTCTATTAGCTGTCCTGCGCCTCTATGTACTCCGTGGCTACGTACCAGATAGTCGAGGACTGACCTACAACTGCCGGATACTGGAACCCATGGAGTCGACTGTGAACGACGACGATCTCGTTCTCTACTTCACAAAGGAACTGAAGCGAGGTGATTGAGAGAGGTATCCCAGGCACGTAATAGAAGGCGCTCTCTCTCAGTTACACTCGCCGTCTTCTTCCGTCAGCCCTCTATTCTTCCACCTTCTGAAACTCCTCCCACGCCTCGCCGGCTGCCGCAGCCTGCTTCTCCAACTCACCCCTCCATCCCAACACCTGTCCTGATTTGATGTTCTTGATGTCCCAGGTCGCGTATCGATCTTCCAGTGTGTCTCCCAGTTGTTCCGTTTCCGCCCAGCGGTCCCACGCCGTCTTCATCCACTCGTGCGGCAGCGCTTCGCGTACGGCCGGATCATGCTGCCAGGCCCAGCGCCCATCCGCCACCTTCGGCTCTCCTTCGAACGGGCCGCTCCACTTGGACCAGCCGATTGCCAGGGAATTCCGCTCGCGATCAGTCACCGTGTGCCCCGTGTGGATGTTCGTCCCGATTCGGATCAGCGCTTGTCCTGCCTTGAGCCGAACCGCGGTCTGACCTGGGAGCGGGCTCTCCCCATCCCAGCTGGGTGTATACGGCACGCCCGCATCTTTCATTCTCTTCGGTAAGAGCACATCGTGCTCGAAGGGTGTCCGCCACCGGCTGTGGCTTCCCTCGACGATCTCGTGGCACTCGTCATCGACGAGGGCGAGGAATATGCCGACGCCGTTGCGCTCATCGACCTGCTTGTTGTTCCGTTCCTGGATCTTCTCCCACACGGCCCTTTCGGCCTCCTCGGAATACGCCTCGGGACCGTCCGGTCGACCTGCCTGGGAATTTCGGCTGTCTCCGGTGCCCCACCACGTCGTGTCCCGATGCCAGCCGAGTTTGTGCTCATGTTTCCTGTTATTACACCAGAGCAATATCGTGCTCAGTGTCAGATCCTCCGGTTGCAGACCGTTGCACCACCCCGCCACGAACTCCAGCATCTCGTCGGAACCGTGAAACTCGGCGAAGCTCGGTTCGTTGAACGCCGGGTGGATGATCCCGCGGATCGCCCACGGTTCGTCCTGCTCCGTCCGGTGTACATAGCCTTTAGAAGAGTCGATCACGCTGTATCCCGTCTCGGGCCGGCAGGCTTCCGTCACGCGGCGTCCAGCCTTGCGGAGAATCGGGATCCATTCGCTGTCTACGAAGTCGTCGATGATGACGACACTGTGCTCACGGAGCGCCTCGAGACGAGCCTCCGTGGCGCCTTTGCCGGACCACTCAGGCTGGAAGTCGATGACCGCCGGAGCGCGATAGGAGGAAGGGGAGGGAGACGCGACGCTCATATTGTTTGTTTCTCCTGATAGCCGACTGGGCTGTCTCAGCCCGGATGAATTTGCTCAGATCAAAATACTCGCACGCCAAAAATTGGGCCAATCGTTCCTGGCTACGTCGCCGCGCCTTGGAGAACCTGTGTCAGGCGTTGCGCCACGATCCGTTCCTCTCCCGGGTTCATCATCCATGTCGTGATGTCGATCTCGTTGCCGCCTCCGGCCGTCTCGATCGACGGACGCCCATCGATGAGGGCTCGCCTCGCCCCAAGAGGTTCGATCTTCACCTGCGCCTGGTCCCAGCGTATCCGCAGTGACGGTACGTGGTTGGCGATCTCGGGCACGTGAATCTCCGTCTGTACACCAGGCACAGACCGCACCGATTCGGCGATATCCTGAACCTGGGCCTCCCACAACTGCCAATCAGCCTCATGGTCGCGGTCGAGGAAGTTCTCGAGGGCGACGAGCATGCCGAGGATCTCTTCCTTGTTCATCTTCATGCCGCGGCCGATCGTGTTGCCGCGGGGCGGGGCGTGCAGTCGGCGGGGGCACACGAGCCCCTTTCCCCCGGCCGTT
>DPVW01000037.1:0-5625 GCA_003529325.1 Candidatus Latescibacterota bacterium
GCAAATGCGGTAATCGTAAACAGCGCCGATCCCAGGCTGGCGGACCAGACCGCGCAGGGACCTTCGACGATGAGGATCGCCGTCGCCGGAATCTGCCCCGAGAGCAGATGTTCGATGAGCCGCTTCGGCCCCTCCTTCTTGCCCACGGGCGTTTCGTGACCGACGACGCCGGTTAGCCACAGATCCCCCGCCAGGTCGATACCGGCCCGTCGCAGAGCGGCAGCGCCGTGGACCATGGCCACCAGGCCCCCCTTCATATCCTCCGTCCCGCGGCCCAGAATCCAGTCGCCATCCCGTCGAGGTGGATGGCACGCCCCCACGGGAATCGTGTCGGTATGCCCGTTGAAGGCCAGGCAGGGTCCACCGCCAGCGCCGGGCACACGGGCGTAGATATTGGGCCGACCCGTCAGGAAGGGATCTTCCTCGACATCGAAACCCTCACGCTGCAACAGCTCAGCCAGAAAGGCGCTACCCCGTCCTTCGTCACCGGTTTCACTCGTGAGTTCGACAAAGGCGAGTGTGTCTCGGGCGATGGCTTCGGCATCGACTGCCGAGGCGATGGCCTGTTGCTGTGCGAAGCTTGTAGTTGTGCTCATTCTGTTGCCTGTGCCCGGAATCGATCGATGACTCTGTCGCTATGCTTGATGGAACGTCGCATCCAACGCAACAGCAGTTGCTGGCGCTGCTGTGCCCCCAATTGCCACGGCACCTCGGCAGCGCGCATCCCGGCACTCAGTTCACGCAGGATGAGGGCGGCGCTGACGGAGATGTTGAAACTCTCCGTAAATCCGTACATGGGGATATGCACCGCCTCCGTCGCCCGCGCCAGAGCCTTTGTCGTGAGACCCTTCAGCTCCGTGCCAAACAGCACCGCCACGGGCCCGGTGGTGACATCGAGATCCTCGACCCGCACCGCATCCTGTCTCGGTGTCGCCGCCACCAGGCGATACCCGCGGCGGCTCAGCTCATCACAGCAATCGTCGATCGTCAAGCCTTCCTGTGCCCGCCAGCGCTGCAGATCCAGCCAACGCGATGCCCCCAGGGCGACGTCGCGGCTGATCGTGTAGTCATTGCGATCCTCGACGATGTGGACATCCTGCACGCCGAAGCACTCGCAGGAGCGCAACACGGCGCTGGCGTTATGGGGTTGATATATATCCTCCAAGACCACCGTCAGCCAGCGTGTGCGCTGCGCCAGGACCTCTTGCATGCGGGCGAAACGACGGTCCGTGAGATGGCCGGTCAGATGCTCGATCAGCTCCTGCTGCATGTCTGGATCGAGACTCTCGAGGCCATCCGCCTCGAACTCTTCCTCCTGCAGCCGTCTGTTCACGCTTCTATTCCGGCACCGTCGGTTGCGGTACAGACATAGACCTGCGCGTTGTGAGCTGTTGTCTCGTGATAGCTTTCGGCTGCAACCTTGGCCAGAGAGGCTGCAGCCCCCGATTCGACAAGGGCGACGGCACAACCGCCGAAACCGGCACCCGTCATACGGGCACCATAACAGCCATCCACTCTGCGGGCACAGGCCACCATCTTGTCGAGGGCCTCCGACGAGACCTCGAAATCGTCACGTAGACTCGCGCAACTGGCGTCCATCAGCTCCCCCATGCGTGTCGCATCTCCCCGTGCCAGCGCCTCTGCGGCCTCACTGGTGCGTTCATTTTCGCTGATCACGTGACTCGCGCGCGGGCGGGCAATGTCATCGAGTTCCCCCGCTCGTGCTGCCAGATCGACGGATGTGACATCGCGCAAGGCGGGCACGCCAAACAAGGCGGAGACCTTCTCGCACTGGCTGCGACGCTCATTGTAGGCGGAGTCCACCAGGCCGCGGCGCGTCCCCGTGTCGAGTACGACCACCGCCGTCCCCGAAGGCAACGGCACGTGCCGGCCTTCGAGCGTACGGCAGTCCAACAACAGGGCATGACCGGCGCGACCGGCGGCGGAGATGAGGACAGGCCGGCGCCAATCGGTACGTCACCTGCGACGGCGCCCTCCCAGCCCGTTAACCGGTGGCCTGCGTCCAACAGGGCCCACGCCGTGCATTTCAGATATTCCAGCCAGCCTTGGGCAGCGGTATCTGCCTCGGGCGGCCCTGAATCGAGCAACGTGGACAACGAAAATTCCCCCATCTCGTCAACATCGACGCCATGGACTCGCACCTGACCGTCTGTCGTGGGACGCAGGGCGAGCCAGACGGCGCGATCGATGGCCATGGGCAGCACGAAGCCAACGTTGTAGTCGGTGTGTTCCCCGATCAGGTTGACCCTCCCGGGCGCGCGGATCAGGAACTGGGGTTCACCACCAAAGCGCGCGGCATAAGCCTGACGCACGGCAGCGGCGGGATTTGCAGACACTTCTTTCATCCTCTTACTCCTGTTCCGCTATCGACCGCAGGTGCGCAGCAGCGGCTTCGGCCGTGAGATCCCGCTGGGCCTCGCACAACATCTCGTACCCCACCATGAATTTGCGCACCGTCGCTGAGCGCAGCAGGGGCGGATAAAAATGGGCGTGTAGCTGCCAACCATCGCCACCCCCCTGGCACGGCTGACCGTGCCACCCCATGGAATAAGGGAAGGAGGTGTCGAACAAACGATCGTAGAGGCGCAGGAGTCGGCGCAGAATCAACGTCAGATCCGCGCGTTCGTCATCGGCCAAATTCGGTAGATGAGCCACCTGGCGACGGGGCATCAGCAGAACTTCATAAGGCCACACCGCCCAGAAGGGGACCACGGCAACCCAGCCGTCGGTGAGGGCGACCACGCGCTCCTCTCGCTCGATTTCGAGATGAGCATAATCCAACAGCAGAGAGCGACCGCGGTCGGAAAAATAGGCCGCCTGACAGACCGCTTCCTTGCGTGGCTCGTTTGGTAGTTCGTCCAGCGCCCACACCTGCCCGTGGGGGTGTGGGTTCGAGCACCCCATGAGTTCGCCCTTGTTTTCGAAAATCTGCACCCACTGGTAGCGCTGACCCAGTTCCTCGACCTGCTGAGCCCACAGATCTACCACGTGGCGTGTGGCATCCACGTCCATTCTTGCCAGACTCAGATCATGTCGCGGTGAGAAGCAGAGCACCCGGCACTGGCCCTGGACGGGTGCGGATCGCAGCAGCTTATGGTCCAGCGCGCCAGGGCCAGGCTCATCGGCCAACAGCGCAGCGAAGTCGTTATCGAAGACATAGGTGCTGTCATACGCTGGATTGGTCCGACCGCTGGCACGCGCGTTGCCCGGACACAGGTAACAGGATGGGTCGTATGATGGGCTCGTCTCGGATGGCAGGTTGTCGACCTGGCCCTGCCAGGGCCGACGCGTACGCTGAGGACTGACCTGCACCCACTCGCCTGTGAGCGGATTGTGACGACGGTGAGGGTTCTCGACGAGGGTGGGGATCACTGGTGTTTCCCGTATCCATCAGGGTGGGCACGGTGCCAGGTCCAGGCGCTGGCGACGATATCCTGCAGATCGGGAATGCGGGCACACCAGCCCAACTCAGAGCTTGCCTGTGAGGCGTCGGCGACCAGGCTGGAGGCATCCCCGGCGCGTCGTGACCCGACTTCTAGCGGGATTTCGTGGCCAGTGATACGCCGAGCCGCCTCGATCACCTCCAGCACCGACCAGCCGCGACCGGTACCCAGATTGAGAAACTGCGAACTGCCACCCCCGGCCAGATGGTCGAGGGCGGCCAGGTGGGCATCGGCCAGATCCTGGACATGTACGTAGTCGCGAATGCAGGATCCATCCGCTGTGTCATAATCCTGGCCGAACACGGTGAGTCCCTGGCGTTGGCCAAGAGCGACCTGCAGACACAAGGGAATCAGATGGCTCTCTGGCGTATGATCCTCGCCGCGCGCCGCGATGGCCCCGGCGGCGTTGAAGTAACGCAGCGCGGCAAAGCGCAGACCGTAGTTAGCCTCAAAGAGCTCTAATTCCCGTTCGACGAAGAATTTGGTCCAGCCATACGGATTCTCTGGATGCTGAGGATGACTCTCGTCCAAGGGTACCCGTAACGGTTCACCATAGGTGGCGCATGTCGAGGAGAAGACGAAGCGGCGCACCCCCGCTGTTGTCAGGGCATCGAGCAGATTTACCGTAGCGCCCACGTTGTTTGCGTAGTAGCGGTCCGGTTCCTGGACCGACTCCCCCACATACGTCAACGCCGCAAAGTGCACACAGGCTTCGATGTGCTGCTCCTCTACGATCCGTCGGATGAGGGTTGAATCCCGGACGTCCCCTTCGTAGAACGGCACCTCGGCAGCCACCGCCGCGCGATGTCCTCGAGACAGATTGTCGACAACTGCCACCCGGCTACCGGCGTGCCGCAGGGCCTCCACGGTGACGGATCCGATGTAGCCGGCGCCCCCCGTGACCAGAATCGTCATGGCTCGTTTTGCTGGTATCGGTTGCTCATGCACTCTATTCTACGACTTATGTGCGGACGATTCACCTTACACCACGCCACGGAAGATGTCGCTGAGCGCTTCGCCGTGGAGCAGACTCTGCTTGAGTTGAAGCCACGCTTCAACATCGCGCCGAGCCAACCCGTTGCCGCCATCGTTCAACGCGAAAGCCGCGTGCTGCAGGAATTGAAGTGGGGCCTGGTACCTTCGTGGGCCCGCGACCCCGCCATTGGTAACCGTCTGATCAACGCCCGCGCCGAAACCCTTGCCGACAAACCAGCCTTCCGTAGCGCCTTCGCCCGGGGCCGATGTCTGATCCCCGCCAGTGGATACTACGAGTGGAAGCGCGAGGGCCGCAGCCGCACACCGATGCTGGTACGCCGACATGGTGGCGAGCCCTTCCTCATGGCCGGGCTGTACGAGCGTTGGCCGACACCGGAAGAAGGCGTCCTGAGAAGTTGCACCATCATCACCACCGAACCGAATGAAGTCGCCGCCCTCGTTCATCATCGCATGCCGGCGATTCTCACCGAAGGCGCCGCCGAAGTGTGGATGGATCGTGAGTTCACGGACGTCGAAGCGCTGCGCCGCGTTCTGCGTCCGTACCCACTCAGCGACCTGGTCGTGCATCCCGTGTCGGATCGGGTCAACCGGGCCACCGACGACGACAGAACAATGATCGAGCCAGTCGATCCACCGGCGCCGGAAGAGGATCCGCAACTCGGCCTTGGGTTCTAGGAGAAATATGCGCGCATCGACAGGTTCGACGCTGAGCTTTGCGGCAGTGTGACCGGCATCACAGTGGGCGCTCCCCCAGTTGATTCAAATGTTACGTATATCGGGGTTGGCATTAAATATATCCAGGCCCAGGCTCTTGCGCTTTCATAGGTAGCACCAGGACAAAGTGCAGCTCCTCGTCAGAGGGTAGATCACCGATGTGACACTGACGGGGAAGGCCTCCCCTGAAGTGGCCCGTGCTTCGATCTCGTATGGTGTCGGATTGCCCCCCGGTTGAATCGGTTCGTAGACACTCATCCCCGTGATCGGCAGTTGATCATAGGAGGGTAGCAACTGACCGATATGAACTCCCGTCAAAGCCCCCGCTCTACGCCGAACATTCGTTCCGCAGCCGGATTGCTCAGCTCGACAATACCCAACTCGTCGACGGTGACAATGCCATCTGCCGCTGTGCGCAGGATGCTGTGGACATGATCCTCGCCCTGAAAAG
>DPVW01000037.1:5962-17415 GCA_003529325.1 Candidatus Latescibacterota bacterium
GTTGAGCGATGCCGCCAGTTGGCTTAGTTCGTCGTGTGAGGTCACCGGTAGTCGCAGCGATATCTCACCATCTGCGCGCCGATCGATCCATTCCCGTACTGCGCGCAGGGGTTGGCGCACACGGAGATGTATACCGATCCAGATGGCAGCCCCCATCACCAGCACGACGGCGAGGGGGCTCACCCATGGTGGGGGTTGTAGCAGATACGCCAGGCCGGACACGGCCAGACCGAGAGCGACAGTGGGCAACAGGATTCGCGAGACGATATGGAGATTGTCCCAACGGGATAGGTGGAATGAAGGCATGGACTGGAATGTTTACTTCCCTCCACAGAATGGACAACGGCGAGCCCCCCACAAAGTCGCTGCAGTGGTCGTATCTTATCCTACAGGCCCCAATGAATCCGCCAGCCCCTCCTCATACCACCGGCCAGTGCGCCGACTGTCGCCATGAGCGACGGGTGAACTCCGCCCGGGGGTCGGTATTTGTCCTTTGCCGCCGCGCCGCACGGGAGGACGCCTACCCTCGGTATCCACACTTGCCCGTCGCCGATTGCTCGGGATACGAACCGCGGCCCTCTGCATTGCGGAACGGATCATGACCGCCGAAAGTCACCGGAGGCACCTCGCAAGCGCAGCAGGAGGCGTCGTCGACGTCGCCGTCAGCCTGTAGATCGCTCCCGTCTGTGGACCATCGTCGCTCTCGTCGCCATTCTCCTGTTCGGTATCATCGGCACGATCGCATTTGACGACAGACACTGGCGAGCCTTTGACGACGCTGGCGATGTCGCCTTTAAGCGCGGCAATTTCGACTATGCGGAGCGCATGTACAAAGAAGCACTACAGGTGACCCAAGAGCTCGAGGATCAGCGCCTCGTCCGCGCCAGCCAGGAGGCGTTGAGCCGGGCGTAGCAGCCCAGGGACGGGCCGCTGAGTCCTTGGCGGCACGGCAGGCGGCCCGCATCAGTCGCTGATCACCCTCCTCCCGGCGAACCACAGCTTGCCAATTCGCCCCACTCATGTCTATATCTGGAGTCGGGTGAATGGGGGGCTCTCCCGCCCTCCGCTCCGCTGACATTCAGCCGTACTCACTCGACGATCACCTGCTTTGCCGTTTCATCCCCTGCAAGCTCCCTGGCGACCACCGGCTCGTAGCAGCAACTAAGCGGCCCGTGGCCCATGCCATCCTCAGCATTCTCGAATCTGTATCGGGGTGCTTCGTGAATCGATTCCCCCTCGTCGAGGCCGCTGGTTCGGCTTACGACATGGGTTACGAACATGGTGCCCAGGCGGCACCGTTGATCGAGCGGTATCTGGGTTATATCGAAAAGACGACGGGACGCGACCGCACGGCCCTGGCTGCGGGTGCCCTTACGTACGTGCCCTTCATCGAGGCGTTGAGTCCCCCCTTTCTCGAGGAAGTACGGGGTTTGGCGGCGGGGGCCGACCTGTCTTTCGAGGAGGCCATGATCTGCCAGGTCCGTGGCGCTGCCGCACAGCGCGCCGACGTCGCCGTGGAAGAAGGTTGCACGGCCTTCGCCGTGACCGGCCAGGGAACCATTGGCGGCCGGACATTTGCCGGCCAGAACCAGGATCTGGGTCCGGAGTTCAGCGATCTCGGCATCGTCCTTCGTCTCACGCCCACAGATGGTCGTCCACGTCTGGTGACCTTTACCTTCGCCGGGCAACTCGGTTATATGGGTATGAATGAGCACGGCGTCGGCGAGTTTGCCAACGGCCTCGGCAATGCCGCCTGGCGACCCGGTCTGACGCATTATCCGCTGAAGCGACGTTGCCTCGAACTCAAGACCGTCGATGAGTGTGTCGATCTCGTACGCACGCACCGCACCTGCTCTGCAGGCAACATGGTCTTCTGTGACGGCCAGGGGGGCATCGCTGATGTCGAGATCCGACCGGAAGGGATCGCCGTATTCATCGACGATCATCCCTGCCGACGCCTACACACAAATCATTACATAAGCGCAGAATTCGCTCAGCACGAAGACGGCAACACCCCGGATTCCTGCCCACGCCTCGACCGCATCCGCACCCTCGTCGCCGAGTCCTGGGGTGAGATCTGCGTCGATCGTCTCAAGCTGATGCTCGCCGACCACGAAGGTGATCCGGGTGGGATCTGTCGTCATGGCGAGCGCAACTCATACTCGGTGGCCGGCTATATCGCCGATCCACAAGCCCATGTGCTGCACGTGCGCCGCGGT
This sequence comes from Candidatus Latescibacterota bacterium, assembly GCA_003529325.1. Classification (GTDB taxonomy): domain Bacteria; phylum Latescibacterota; class UBA2968; order UBA8231; family UBA8231; genus UBA8231. The sequence continues at coordinate 8,182 of DPVW01000037.1, forward strand.
CTCGGATGTACGGGCACATGGACGGAGTACCCTGTTTGATCTGATCTGCTTGTTGTCCACTTACACGCACAGGACGGATATGTCGATCTCCCAGCCCACGACGCGGGCCCACGCCATACAGTCGCCCGCTGAGGGGCCACACAGTCGTGTCATTTTCGGTGATGCGCGTTCCATGGACTCTGTTGCCGACACCTCTGCCCACCTCGTGGTCACATCGCCGCCATACTGGCAGTTGAAGGACTACGGCAGCGACACCCAACTCGGTTTCGCAGACAGCTACGAGAATTACATCAATCAACTGAATCTCGTCTGGTCTGAGTGTCAACGGGTGCTGGCGCCGGGATGCAGGCTCTGCGTCAATATCGGAGACCAGTTCGCCCGCTCCGCCTACTATGGTCGGTATAAGGTGATCCCGATCCGCACCGAAGTGATCCGCTTCTGTGAGAGCATCGGTTTCGACTATATGGGGGCGATTATCTGGCAGAAGGTGACGACGACGAACAGTTCTGGCGGGGGCGCCGTGATGGGTTCCTATCCATACCCGCGTAATGGCGTCGTCAAACTCGACTACGAATTCATCCTGCTCTTTCGCCGCCATGGCCGCCCCGAGCGGATCGACAGCGAGCAGAAGCAAGCCTCCGCCATGACACCACAGGAGTGGAACACGTACTTCAGCGGCCACTGGAATTTCCCTGGTCAGCGCCAGGACCGACACCTTGCAGCATTCCCTGAAGAGTTGCCGAAACGACTGATCCAGATGTTCAGCTTCACGGGCGAAACCGTGCTGGATCCATTTCTCGGCAGTGGCACGACGTCTGTTGCCGCCACTCGCCTGGGACGCCAGTCGGTGGGGTATGAGATCAATGCCGAGTATGGTTCCGTCATCGGCGAACGCCTGGCTGGGGTCACCGACCGTGTGGCATTCGAGCACATGCCGCAAATCGAAATCGACTGGGACGCCCGCATCGACGAACTGCCCTATCGCTTCCATGACCCGGTACCGATGGATCGCAAAGTGGACCCTCGTAAACGCGCCTACGGCTCGCGTATCGATCAGCAGGGCAGTGGCAACACCCCGGAAGATTTCTGTCGTGTGGAGGAGATCCTGGCGCCGGACGCGGTAAAACTGGATTCGGGCAAGCGGGTCCGCCTACTCGGTGTACGCTCCGTCGCCAAACAACGTCCACAGGCTGAGGCCCGATTGCGGGAGCTCACTGGCGGTCAGCGAGTCTATCTGCGCTACGACGATGCCTGCGCTGATGTCGACAGTGCGGCAGATGGTGCCCCCCTCGTCTACCTCTACCTGCGTAACAAGACGCCGGTGAACAGGCACCTCATCCGGAGTGGTCTTGTCGACGTGGACACGAGTCGTAACTACAGATTCAAACGCGCATTTCTCGACGAGCGTAACAAGGCCCAGCAGGGCTGAGGGAGCGTCGGTCTCTCAGAGACAGCTGGCGACGACGGACCTGATCTCCTGGACCATCTCCTTCTGTAGATCCGCAGATAGCCGCACGACTCGATCGCTGCTCAGGCCCATCTGCTTGAGTACGTCCGCGTCAAATTCGGCCTCCTCACCAGGCAAGGTGCCGAGGCCGACGGACTTGGCCAGATTGTCGGCCACATGCAGTAGTCGTAGCAGATCGTCCGGATCGGACAACTCGTGGTGGTTGCCCACGGCGTTGACTGCATTCTCTCCCATGTCAGAGTTGAGCAGCATCAACTGCCCGACTCGCTGATGGCTTGCGATGAGATCGACTTCGGCCTGCCGGAAGGAGCAGTTCTTCTCCGCCCGATGTGTCAGGATGCGTAACATCCAGTCCCAGAAGAAGAACCCAAGCACCAGCTTGCCTACGTCGTGCAGCAGAGCGCCAATCCAGTAGTCGTTGAACTCCAGTGGTTTCCCAAGCCGTACGAGCCGATCGGTGACGAGTTTGTCGGCGATAATCGCCGTGCCGACGGAGTGCTCCCAGAAGCGCTTCATGTGGAACTCGCTCTCCTCCGGCTTCACCAGGCTGTTGATCATCACCAGTTAAGCGATCGCACCGACTTTTTTCACGCCAAGACAGGTGATGATCTCCTTGAGGGTCCACTTCGCCGTGCGACCGCCTGTGCCCATGAACACGGGGAACGCATGACCTGGATCAGCTTCATGACGATCGCCGGGTCCGTGCACAGCACTTTGTCGAGTTCCTCTGGCGTCGTCTTGGGATCGTTGACCATGCGCATGATGATCTCGGGTAATGTGGGCAACGTATGGATGCTGCGAAGGCGTCGTTCCGCCTGCTGTTGCACGGCGCTGTAAGGCAACTCGTCTACAATGGCGGAACAGATTGCCCACCCCACTCGTCTCCAGCACATCACCGACAGCCCGTTGCAGCGAGGCGCCACCCTGACTAAAGGCCTGTTCCCAGGCGCAGAAGCTGAGTTCCGGCATCCCCGATCCTGCCATGCGCTGTAGCCCAAGTTTTTTCGTTGGTAAGATCAGGAACAGCGGTACATCGCCATTGTCCGTAAGTGCCTTGAGGGCAATCTGGCTGGAGATCTCTTCGTCCTGGATGACACAGACACAACGAACCTTGCCTTTGTGCTCACTCAGCGGTGAACCTGCCTTGGCCAGATCCGGCGCGACGACGATGGACAGCCCGTATTGGTAGTTGAGCAGTGAGGTTCAGGAACTTGGCCAGCACTTGCTGCGGTTTGCCCTGCTGCAGCACGATCAGAGCCAATTCCTGATCATTCATATTCGTTATTTCAGCCGCTGCCATACCGTGGTCGGTCTCCATTGATCGAGTCTGCTGCCAGCAGCAGATAATCAGTCGGCGTCGGCTCCCGCCAATGTCTCTGAGTCACCGCGCCGCCCACAACAAACCGCGACGCTGGATCTCCTTTGCTTCTTCGACCTCAAAGTCGGTGGCCACGTGGCCAAGGGAGGAGTAAAACACCTTGCCTTCACCCCACACCCGCTTCCAGACGACGGGCATCACCGTACCATTCACCCAGGGTGCACTCTGCGCGTCGAAGGTCGTCGTCGCCAGCACCTCATTGCCCGGATCGGTATGCATGTAGTACTGCTCGGAATGCATGTGAAAATCGGACAACCCTGAGACGATGGGGTCGTCCTTCCTGGTGATCTGTACCGTGTACTCCTTGATACCATCTGGATGACCGACGAACTGTCCCCCAGTCATCATCTGATAGCCGGTGGCGTTGCGGAAGGAGTCGCACATGCCGCCATGCCAACCGCCCAGACCGACGCCGCTTTCCACCGCCTCGCGCAGACCTCTCTCCTGGTCACCCTCGATCTGTCCCATCGTCCAGCATGGAACCACGAGACTGAGAGAATGCATGAGATCTCTGTCGAGATAGCTGTCCATCGTATCGGACAGGGTGACGTCGAATCCCGCAGCCTCGAGCAATGGCGCGAAAACTTCCACCGTCTGCTTTGGCTGGTGGGGTTCATAACCACCATACACCATCAACGCTGTCTTGTCTGCCATCGGGTCCTCTCTATCAGAATGTCACAGAATGTCATCATTTGGTGAGCGTCGTGTCGCGCCATCGTAGGGGGAATCTGCTGTCCATGTTGGCGGACCGTCAAGACCCATGTATTCTTCCCTCATGACAAACACGACAGTAACCATCGACAGCGATCGCTTCCATGTGAACGGTTGCCCCACCTACCAGGGCCGCATCTGGCAGAATCGCCGGGTGGAAGGCCTGTTGTTCAATACGCGAATGGTGCAGGGCACCTTCGATGACATGAATCCCGCGACGGTACAGCGTTGGGCTTATCCCGATACCGGCACCTGGGACGCTGAGCGCAATACGGTGGAGTTCATCGACGCCATGCCCGAGTGGCACCGCCACGGAGTCAAATGCTTCACGCTGAATCTGCAGGGCGGTAGTCCCGAGGGTTATTCGAAGGAACAGCCGTGGCACAATTCCGCCTTCGCCGCAGACGGTTCGTTACGCATCGATGTGCTGGATCGGTGCCGACGGATCCTGCAACGGGCGGACGAACTGGGCATGGTGGTGATTCTGGGACTATTCTATTTCGGCCAGGATGAGCGCCTCAATCGTGAAGCGGCGGTCCTGCGTGCTGTCGACGAGGCCATCGACTGGCTCCTTGAGGGCAACTGGGGAAACGTGCTCGTAGAGGTCAACAACGAGTGCAATGTGCGGAAGTACGAACACGAGATCCTGCAGCCACACCGAGTCCACGAGCTGATCCTTCGTGTGCGTCAGCGCAGTGGGGGCCGGTTGCTGGTTGGCACCAGTTATGGTGGCGGTCGGGTGCCCGACGACGAGGTCATCACCGTCTCCGATTTTGCGCTCCTGCACGGCAATGGCGTCACCGACCCCGATCGTATCGCCGAGATGGTCCGCCAAACCCGCGCCCTGCCCAGCTGGCGTCCCATGCCGGTCCTGTTCAACGAGGACGATCACTTCGATTTTGACCTGCCATGGAACAACCTGCTGGCGGCAATGTCCGAGTATGCCTCCTGGGGCTACTTCGACCCCGGTGCGTCCGACTATTGTGACGGATATCAGTCGCCACCGGTAAACTGGGGGCTGAGCACACCGCGCAAGGAGGCTTTCTTCAAGCTGGCGCAACGTATCACCGGCGTCTGACCCCATGCGCCTTGAGCTACAGAGTGTCGGCCTGAGCTTCGGCAGCAACGAGCCTCAGTTTGAGGACGTGGATCTGAGTGTCGAGGGAGGAGATCTCGTCATCATTGAGGGCCCCTCGGGCTGCGGCAAATCGAACCTGCTACGCCTGCTCAATCGTCTGCACGAACCGACGACGGGGCAACTGCTCATCGATGGCGCCAGTGCCGTCGACAGCGATACCGTCAACCTGCGTCGGCGGGCCATCCTCGTGGCGCAGACCCCCACGGTCCGCCAAGGCACCGTGCGGGACAACCTTTGCTGGCCATTCACATTTCGCGTCAACCGACGGTGGACGAGACCGACGGATGACATGCTGCGGCGGCGCCTCGATGGCCTGCTTCTGCAAGAGGTCGCTCTCGACGACGAGACCCGGACCCTGTCCGTCGGACAACGGCAACGCCTGGCGTTGCTGGGCGCCCTGCTGCTGGAACCGGAGATCCTGCTGTGTGACGAACCGACCGCGTCCCTGGACGGCGCCTCCCGTGCCGCCGTCGAGACCCAACTCGAAACTCGTTGCACAGCGGGCGCCGGCGTCGTCGTCGTCACGCACCAGGATATTACGACCTTTTCGACAACGGTTCGGCGTACCCGGCTACACCGTCACGGCCTCCAGGAGACGGCGTGAATCCCATCGCCATCGGCCCAGGCCAGCTGCTGTTGTGTCTGCTCTTCGTCGCCATCGCCGGCGGCGCTTCCTTGGCCCTGGGATTGCGGCTGGAACGCGATCTTCTGTGGGGTACGCTACGCACCTTCGCCCAGCTGTTTCTCGTGGGCTACGTACTCGACTCCGTCTTCGCCATCGACAAGCCCTTGCTGGTGTTGCTCGTTTTCGCCTTTATGGTCTTCTGGGCGGCCCACGCCGTTCGGGGGCGGGTCAAGGACCCTCAGGTGACCGTCTTCGTGCCGACCTTCGTGTCGATGATCATCAGCTACCTTGCGGTCACGATCCTCGTCACCGCCGTCGTCGTGCAGGTCGATCCGTGGTGGTCGCCGCAGTACTTCATCCCCCTCGGTGGCATGATTGCTGGCAATTCGATGAACGCCATCTCCCTCTGCCTCGAGCGTTTGCTCACAGGCCTGCGGGAACGGCGAGAGGGGATCGAGCAGAGTCTGTCTCTGGGTGCCAACTACAGGGAGGCGACGGCAGACTTGCTCGCCGACGCCATCCGCGCCGGCATGATCCCATCCATCAACGCACTGATGACCGTCGGTCTGGTCTCCTTGCCAGGCATGATGACGGGACAGATCCTCGCCGGTGTGGCGCCCGTGTCGGCGGTGAAATACCAGATCGTCGTCATGCTGATGCTCGTCGCATCCACCGCCATCGGTGCCGTCGTCGTCGCCTGGGTCGTGCGGCGCCGCTGTTTCACTCCCGCCCAGCAATTGATCCTGCAGTGAACGCTTGAAAGGAAAGCGCAAGTGACCACCCGTTTCTGCCCACTGAACATGAGTTCTGAAGAGATCGTCGACTACACCCCGGAGTGGGAGGGTGAACGATTCGACGACGGCCGGCCGAAAGTGTCCGACGATCTGCTGCTGCGTATGCGCGAGGTGACCACGACCCAGGCCTGGGGTGTGCTGCGTGGCCAGGGATATGAGTGGGCCTTTGAGGGCGATTGGATGTGTACACACCCCGACGAAGTCCTCGTCGGGCGGGCGCTGACGGCGATGTATATGCCCCGCCGACCGGTGCTGCGCAAGGTGATGGAAGCCAAAGGAGAAGAGGCGGGGTGCGTGGGCGACCAGATCTCCTGGCCCATCGACATGCTGGTAGCGGGAGACGTGTATGTTGCCGACGTCTATGGCAAGATCGTCCAGGGCCCCGTCATCGGCGACAATCTGGCGGTGGCGATCCTGACCAATTCAGGCAATGGCGTCGTTCATGATGCCGCCGTGCGCGACCTCGACGGGATCCGCGAACTGGAAGGTTTCTGCAGCTTCGTGCGCGGCACGCATCCCACCTTCGCCTCTCCTACCATCATGCTCGCCGGTGTCAACTGTCCGGTGCGTATCGGTGGTGCCACCTGCATGCCGGGTGACGTCGTGCTCGGTCGCCACGACGGTGTGGTTTTTGTGCCCCCGCACCTGGCCGAGTTGGTCGTCAAAACATCAGAATTGATCCGCCTGCGCGATCGGTTTGGCAAACAACGAATCGCGGAGGGCAAATACACCTCCGGGCAGATTGACCGACGCTGGGAGGACGAAATCGAACGCGATTTCTCCGCCTGGCTCGACCAACACCAGCATGATCTACCCATATCCAGGGCTGCGATTCAGGAGTTGCTGAAGAAGCGCACCTGGTAGAGGCCCATTTCCGAACCACGCAATCGGGTTGTTACCCGTGGACAGCGGCAACAAAGTCCTGGGACGTCGTCGACCATCCGTACTTGGTCTCGATCTCGCGGATGGCGATCTGTGTCGCTGTCTCCGCTTCGACGCTGTCGTGAAACTCTACCCCAGAAGTTGCATCGCGCGCCAGGATGATGTTGTAGCCCCGGGCATTCAGGCATCGATCGCTTGTAGTGTTCCCTGTCCGATGAGATAGTCCCACACCTGGCGGCGAATGCCACGCTCCTTGTAGTGATCACTCTGCGACACACCGATCGGGTTGCCGAAGGTGAGAATGTTGCGAGGGTCACCGGCGCCGTCCCGATGGTTCCAGTCCGTGGCCTTGTCCAGGACGGCAGGATCGTGATTCCAGGTGGGCGTTTCGTTGTCTTTGGTGCGACGGAAAAGAAACTTGATCATATGGCGCTTGCGGGCCGACCGATTCGCCGCCGTGCCGTGCCACAGATCGTAGTGGGTGAAGGCGATGGTACCAGCTTTGACGACGACGGGCACCTGGCCACGGATGTTGGTATACGTCGCCATGCGGTCGGTGGGCGCATTGCGATACTGAGTCCCGGGAACGATGATGGTCGGCCCCATGTCGGGTGTGACATCCGTTGGATAGTAAAGTCCGAGAAAACGATTCAGGCGCGTGTCGCGGTTGTTCGTGCTGTCCTGATGCCACTGCATGAAACCGGAGGCCGGCTGCTTGCAGTGCCAGTGGCGATGTCCCTGCACCTCGTAGTCCGGGCCCAGCAGACTGGTCAAAGTACCCCCTACGGCCGGGTGTTCGAGCACCTGCCACAACTCCGGCACGGCGTCGGTGATGGCATCCCCAGGATTGCTCTGCAGGCCCTCGAGCTTGTGCGCGATCGTCTCATTCAACCCGACGGGCAGATCGGGCTCGAGCAAGTGGTAGCCCTTGACGACGAACTCAGCCACCTGGGAATCGTCCAACAGGTATTCTGTCACGGTGCTCATGCCTCTATGACCTCCATCTTCTGCAGGATGAATTCGTAGCCCACCACGTCCAGGTCACTGTCGTCAAAGGGTGCTTGCAGATGCGGAAACTGAACGACCTGCCAGCCGTCGACGATAGCCCCATGCACGGTCCGATACGGCCAGTCCGGCTCCTCTGCCGTGATCTCCACCCGGTAGTCGGCAAGTGGCTCGATCGGTGTGTAGCCGAGAATCTCGGAAAAGACGCTCGGAGAACGCGCGTGCAGATACAGCAGACGCTGCCGTTTGTCTTTGGCCTTCTTCTTTTTTTTGCATTTCTTACTGCTTTTCTTCGGCACCCAGCCCTCCCTCTTCAAAAAACGGGTTTTCCTCCAATGCGCCTGTTCCTCGCCCTGACGCCACTGTTGTTGTCCGCCTGCTCGACGACGATCTCGCCCTCAGATCTGGCCTCGTCGGCACCGGACTCGACGTTTTCGCACGACCTGCTCGACCAGGTGCTTGGCACACATGTCGATGAACGAGGCCGGGTCAACTACGCCGCCTTGCAGGCCGAGCCTGCTACCCTCGATCGATACTATAGCCTGGTCGCCGCCTACAGCCCCGACTCGCATCGGGACCTGTTCGCCGACGAAGCAGCCCGATTCGTGTATTGGATCAACGCCTACAACGCTGCCGTGCTCAAGGCGGTGCTGGCCAACTACCCTATCACCAGTGTCAGCGATGTGTCCGGTCCGCCTCTATCCGGTCTGGTCTCGGAGCAGATCGGTTTCTTTTACTTCCAGAAACTCGTATTCGGCGGCGCCAAGATAAACCTGTACGACCTCGAACACGAGATCATCCGTAAACGCTTTCCGGATCCGCGTCTTCACTTTGCCATCAACTGCGCTTCCGCTGGCTGTCCACGCCTGCCGCGCCAGGCTTTCCATGTCGCGCACCTGGAGGATGAACTCGACCGCGAGACTCGCTACTTCGTCAACGAGCCCCGCAACCTGCGTGTCGACGACTCGACGCAAGTCATCCTGATTTCCAGCATCTTCGATTGGTATCGCGACGATTTCCTCGGCTGGATGGCTACGTCGTTTGCGCAGACACCCGATCCGGATCTGCTCGACTACGCACGGTTATACCTGTCAGCCGGAAGGCGAGCGGAGGTGGACCGCGCCGAAGCAGCCGGGTATGTGGTCCAGACAATCCCATACGACTGGCGTCTGAACGATCAAGGGCGCTGAAAGATTCGGCCTGATCTGGCACCGCCGTGGGACCTATGCTGAC
>DPVW01000037.1:17766-17941 GCA_003529325.1 Candidatus Latescibacterota bacterium
GGGCACGCGAAACAGGCAGCAGCGCCACCAGCAGGGTCCGGATCGTTGTGGGCTTCATCCATATGGATCCCAGGCGCAAACTCCCGCAGGGCCCGTCGCATGATGCGTCGATCCCAGGCACGATCGGCCCGCACCACCTCCACAAGTCGTCGCCGACGACCGCTGTGCACGACGA
>DPVW01000037.1:18230-37727 GCA_003529325.1 Candidatus Latescibacterota bacterium
CCGACGACCGCTGTGCACGACGACGACGGGGATGGCCCACATGACTATTGGGTCGTCATCACCGGCGATGATGACGACCTGCCGGGGATCAATGGCGGCATCCTAGTGCTGGCTGCCACCACAGCCAATGACTACGATCTGGCGCAAAGAAAGGGTACCTCAATGTCTCGAACCGCTGTGATTGCCGGTGTCGGCCCCGGACTCGGTGCTTCTCTGGCCCGCCGACTGGCCGCCGAGGGTTGTACCATCGGCCTGCTGTCTCGAACGATGGATTTCACCGAGGGCCTCGCCGCCGAGCTGAGTGCTCAGGGGAGCACGACGCTGGCGATGGCAACCGATATCGCTGATGAGGCAGCCGTCGCGACCTCATTCGCACAGATCCGCCAGCAACTGGGACCAGTTGATGTACTCGTCAATCACGCCTCCGCGTCGGCCTGGAAGGGACTGCTCGAAGTGTCAGCGGAAGAGATGGAACGGGCCTGGCGCGTCAGTGTGCTCGGTGCCTTCCTCTGTAGTCGCGAGGCGGCACGGGACATGCTTGCCGGGGACGGTGGCACCATCTTGTTTACCGGCGCGACCTCCGGTGTGCGTGGTCGCGCCGGTGCCATCGACTTCTCCAGCGCCAAGTTCGGCATGCGGGGTCTGGCTGACTCCATGGCCCGCGAACTCTGGCCCCAAGGCATCCACGTCGCCCACATCATCGTCGATGGCATGATCGACACGGCTTCGTTGCGGCAGAACTACCAACTCGCCGAGGACGAAGCACTCCTCGATCCAGAGGATATCGCCCAAGTGTACTGGGACCTTGTTACCCAAAGGCGAGGCGCCTGGTCCTTTGAGGTCGATGTACGACCCCACCGGGAGGCCTTCTTCGAATGAGTGACAGAAAGAGTCTGAAGCTGCTCGTCATCGGCGCCCATCCCGACGACTGCGAGGTCAAGGCGGGGGGGCTGGCCACGCTCTACCGACAAGCGGGTCACATCGTGCGTTTCGTCTCTCTGACCAACGGCGCTACCGGTCACCACGAGATCGGGGGTATCGAGTTGGCGCGACAACGTCAGCAGGAAGCCGCCAACCTATCCGGCATCTCGGGAGTGGAGTACACCATCCTCGACAATCACACGGGCGAGTTGGAACCATCGGTGGCCAACCGCAAAGACGTGATCCGCCTGATCCGTAAATTCGATCCGGATCTTGTACTCACCCACCGACCCTGGGACTACCATCCCGATCACCGTTATACAGGCATGCTGGTACAGGACGCCTCCTACATTCTCACCGTGCCCAACATGGCGCCGCTGACACCGCATCTGCAACACATGCCGATCATCATGTATCTGGGGGACACCTTCCAGAAGCCGATCCCTCTGGAGCCGGATGTCGTTGTGGACATCGATTCGGTTGTGGAGGCAAAACTCGACATGCTGCATTGCCATCCATCGCAGATGTACGAGTGGTTGCCATACAATCGTGGCGACCTCGATCGAGTGCCGGCGGATGAGCCAGGACGCCGTGCCTATCTGGCGAATGGGCGACTGCCGCAGTTCAGCGATGTCGCGGACCGGCACCGTGAGCGTTTGATTGAGTTGTATGGCAGCGATCGCGGCGCACGGGTGCAATACGCCGAGGCCTTCGAGACCTGCGAGTATGGCGCGCCGCTGACGACCGAGGCTCGGCAGCGGTTGTTTCCTTTCCTCGAGATCGGTTGACTACCCTACTCGATTCGCCTCGACCCAGTCCCAGTTCACATCCCATCCCAGACCAGGTTCGTCCGACACGGTCACACTGCCCGCGTCATCCAGCGGGTCGGCGATCGAATTCAGGTGCGGTGGCGGTTGCTCATAGTCGACGAAGGGATGCAGCAGACCGCGTTCGTAGAATTCACCGGGGATATTCATCGCGCAGAGTGCCGCCAGGTTGCCCGGTCCTCCCCCGTGGATCTCGCAGGCAACATTGTGTGCCTCGCATAAATGGATCGTCTTCATCAGTGGTGTCAGACCACCGACGTCGCCTACTCCGGCTCGGCTGACATCGGAGGCGCCGTGCACGATCCACTCCGCACGCGTGAACATCTTACCTTCCATGGTTTCCGGTCCCACCACGGTGAGATCGAGTTCGTCGGTGAGCCACTTGTAGGAGGACATGGACTGCTCGTCCATGGGCTCTTCCATCCAGTGATAGTCGAGCTTCTCCAACTCCTTGCCGATCCAGCGTGCCTGATCACGACTGTAGAAATGAAATGGATCGAGCATCAGCTTGATCTCAGGCCCGACAGCCTCTCGAACCGCAGCACAGGCGGCGATGTCCATCTTCGGATCCGGTGCCCAGTCGATGGGCGGCTGCCATGTGTGTAGTTTGAATCCAGGATAGCCGCGCTCTTTGCAGGCGAGGGCGAAGGTTGCGTATTCCTGGGGTGTCGACAGCCCGCCCGTCAACTCGTCGCCACACATCGTCGAGGCGTATGCTGGTACTTTCGTCCGCGTCGCCCCCAGCAGTTTATACACCGGTATGCCCAGAGCCTTGCCTGCCAAATCCCAGAGAGCCATATCGACGGCGCAGAGCACCTTGTCGGACAGGCTCCCCTTGTGCAGCCGCTGACGCTCGTTCATCGAGTGCCAGATCGCCTCACGAAAGAACGGATCTCGCCCCACGAGGAGGGGCCTGACGATCCCCCCGATGACACTCTCATTGCCGCCGAAACTTATGCCATCGAAACCCTCATCGGTGTGGACCCGAGTCAGGGACATCGTCGTCTCATAAGGTTCGGACACCGGGTGGCCATGGCCGTCGGCATCGGCTACCGTATACGCGGTGGTACGAAATCGCTCGCATGTGACATCGGTGATTTTCATGCGTATAGAGTAGAGCGAAGTGCCAGGCGAAACCAATCTATCATGGCACACCCCTCTGTGTATCGCTGTTAATGTCACGACATCGATGTGGAGAGATCTCTCGGTGAATGAGTTTCTGGTTGAGTCGGAGGCCCGGTATCGCACGCTCGTCGAGAATCCCGGCTTTGGGGTATTTCTCCTCGGGCGCAGTGGCGAGTGTCTGTACATCAACTCGAAAATCGAGCAACTCACGGGATACACGGCGGAAGAACTATATGGGACCCCGCGCTTCGGATTTCGCATCACCCACCAGGATGACCACGCCGCGGGTATGCGCGCCTACAGAAGGGCGGTGCTCGGACTCCCCTCCGAGCACCAGGAGTTTCATCTTCTGCATCGAGATGGCTCGTATCGCTGGACCTCGGCGGCGTGCTTTCCGGTTCGTGGGGATGACGGCCGGGTACACAGTATCCAGGTCGTGCTGCAGGACATTTGAGAACGCAAGCAGGCCGAGCAGGATCTTGCACGCGAACGTCATATAGGGGATGCGGAATCGACGGTACGGTTGCAGATCGCTTCCATGGAACGCCCTCGTGACCTGTTCGGAGTTGTGGCATGCATCAGCGAGCAGTTGACGAAACTGGGTGCGTTACACGACTCCTGTACAATCCAGATCATCAATACACAGGGCACCGATTTTGTCAGTTGCTCAGGATCGGACCATGCCGAAGGTTCAACACGAGCTCTAGAGGTGCTGCACACGCTGTCCTGGAAGCCTTTTTCTGAAAATGTGCTGCAGTATCCATGGGTGATCGAGGTCTGGCGCAGTGGCAATACGCGCTGTGTACCCTGCACCACTGACTCTTCTATGCCACCAGGCCTGTCCCTCGTGGATGCCGCCTACGAAAGCGGCACCCTCGCCATCAACCGAAATGAGCAGGACGCCTTCGATACAGATACTGTCACCCTGATGGAGCGTCTTGCCCATCTGCTGTCGGAAGGCTTTCCCCGATTCGTCGACATCATCGAGCGGGATCGTCTCAAAGAGCAACTACGTCAGTCGCAGAAGATGGAGGCCGTCGGTCAGATGATCGCCGGCATCTCGCACAATTTCAACAACATGCTGACCGTGATCCTCGGCAATCTCGAACTGGCAAGCTTGGAGGCCACTGGCGAGTTGCGTGAGCATGTAGACGATGCACTCGATGCCAGCGTGCAAGCGGCGGATCTGATCGGCGAGTTGATGGTTTCATCGAGCTGCATGTTGAGAGCGCCGGGGCCCTTTCCTCTATCCGTGGCAATCCAAGCCTGTTGCAGCAGATCGTCGTCAATCTTTGTCTCAATGCACGCGACGCCATCGAGGCAGCAACCGGACCGACACCCCGTATCGAAGTCGAGTTAGACGAGGTCTCGATCGACAACTCCTCCGTCCAGCCTTCTCCCAAACAGTGCGTCCGCCTGCGGGTGCATGACAATGGTATCGGTATGGCCGAGGCAACCCGCCAACGGGTCTTTGAGCCATTTTTCACCACCAAGGGGGTCGGCAAAGGCACCGGTCTCGGTCTGAGACGGTCTATGGCATCGTCCGTGACCACGGCGGCTAGGTCGGGGTGGACAGCCAGCTCGGTGAGGGCACAGAGTTCACCGTATACCTGCCTGCTGTCGAAGGCCCCACGGCGGCGGCTGAGAGGACACCAGAGACGCGAACGGGAGCGGGTGAGACGATTCTGGTCGTTGAGGATGAGGCGGGTGTTCGTCGTGTCGTGCGGGCGATTCTACGACATGGGTATGACGTCGTCGAGGCCAGTGACGGGGAACAGGCTTTGCGCCACGTGCGCGAACAGGGTGCCACCTTCGCCCTTGTGCTACTCGACCTGTCGATGCCGACCATGTCCGGTGGCGAAGTCCTGCAGCGCTTGAGGAGTCTCACTCCGGACCTGCCTGTGATCATATTCGCCGGTCAGGGCGTTCGCCTGGACCAGTTCCCCGGTGCCACGGCGGTCCTGTCCAAACCTGTCAAACAGCACGAACTGCTCAGCGCCGTGGCACAGGGCCTGAACCCGCCCTACTCGATCCAGAATGAATACAGCCGCGCCTGGTGCAGATAGAATCTGAGCCTTACCGGCTGGTGGAAGACCAGATCGTGCTGCGCTTTCCACGTCACCTTGAACCGCACCTCGTCACCGACAAAAGGCTCAGGTTCCTCCAGAGGCACCCAGAATCCCTCCACGGCCTTGCGCGACGCGCCCTCGACGATCTCCACATACACCTTCCCCCACTTCGCATCGGCATTGAGATACACATCCTCACCCTTCAACTCGAAGGGTTTGGTCAGCACTTGTCCCGCTTCATCGGCCTCCAGCGCGGCAAACCGATCGGCTGGCAGTTTCGCCAGAGAGAGTGCGCCCAGATCCTGCCAGGCCTCTGCTGAAACACCCAGGCGAAAGAGTTCCTTGCTCCGATTAAACTCCTGATACTGCTGGCGACTGCCCGGCATGCGCAGGGCGTTGTAATAACACCAGATCTCGCCGTCGTCGCGTACCACCGGGGCTCCGGACGGCAGCAGTTGGCTGGTTCCGTAATTGTCGCCCGTCCACGGCTCGACGCCGATGAACACCTCACGGTTGGCAACCCGCTCCCAGTGCCTGAGATCGTGTGACACGGCGAGTTCGATCTGATTGATACGAGTGTAATTCGTCGCCGGCGGTGGGATGGCGCCGATGGGATTGAATACCGTTGGAAAACCGATGTAGAGGCCCTGATAGGGCAACACGGCCATGTTGTAGATTTCCGCCCTGTAATCCACGTCATCGACGATGGGCGGTGTGATGTACGCGGGATCCTCGACGATTCTCTTGACCCGCTGTCGGCAGTTTTCCCAATCGACCTCATCGGCGTGCAAGATCAGTTCCGGTTCGCTGAACTGACGGAAGTCGTCACTGGTCGACATCCATACGGACCGCCCCCACTCCGTAGGCTGTTTGACGAAACCCAGAAAACGGTCCTGCTCAACATCGTGGGTGAACTGTGATTCGTCCTGACTGGGGATTACGACATCTGTCATATCCCAATCGAAGCCGTCTGCCGATACCCCCAACTGCCGGCCAGTACTGCCAAACAGTCCCTTGTAGCGACGGGCGGGATTCGGCTCCGCCTCGTCTCTGACGATGTGATAGAGTGTCGGCATTGTTGCGAGCCCGTCAGCCAGCCCCGATGAGACCTGCCAGCTCTCACCATCTGCCGAAGTGGCATGGCGGTCGGCTCCCATGTACCACCACTCCCAAACTCCCTTCTCTGGATTCCATAGCGGCGGCGTCCGACTTTGCACTCCCCCACGAATCATGGGACCACACAGTTCGGGTTTGTGCAACACCCTGCGTACTCCTTCCTTCGATTCCACCGCGTGATCATCGAGGAATAACTGCCGGTGAGTCTTTGGGTCGATCAGTTCCAGGGACATGTCCACAAATTAATGTGTCGCCCATGGCGACGCCATCGAGCAGCTGCCGAGTTGGACAGGAGCGCATTTCCGACCTACTCCTGTGTTGCCATCAAGCAACTGACAACCAGGAGTTTCAGTCTCATGAATGACCGCGAGAAATTTCTCTTCGACCTGCAGGGGTTCCTGAAGGTCGAGGGCTTTCTCTCCGCCGATGAGGTCCGCGCCTTCAACGATGCCTTTGACGCCAACTCTGAAAGCCGAGTCGACGACCCGAACCATCACCCGGAGGGCAATACCTACGGCCCCAAACGACGTGGCATGTTCACCGGCATGTTGACCTGGGATCAGCCTCATTGTCAGCCATTTCGCGACCTCCTCGCCCACCCCAAGTCGATCCCCTACCTCAACACCCTCTTCGGCCGTGGCTGGAAGATGGACCACGCCCCTTTCATGCTCACCGGAGGCCGGGGCACGGAGGGCCTCGTCATTCACGGGTCGACGTCTCGCCACTTCGACGACGCCCAGTATTACATCTACCGCAACGGCCAGATGCGCTGTGGCATGATCGTCTGCCAGTTCCAGCTGACGGATGTGAATGAAGGGGATGGCGGTCTGTGTGTCGTGCCTGGTAGCCACAAGGCGAATTTTCCCGCCACCGAACAGATTCGTCGTTGGGAGCAGGATCAGCAGGTGGTCTACAACGTCCCATGCAAAGCGGGTGACCTCGTCATCTTCAACGAGGCCACCCTGCACGGCACGCTACCGTGGACCGCCGAGCACGAACGCCGCTCGCTGCTCTATCGGTACAGCCCCCGGACATTACACTTCGCCGGTGGCACCTATCACGTGAGCCAGCCGGATTGGGTCAGCGAGTTGACGGAGGCACAGCAGGCCGTGCTCGAGCCACCCTACATCTACAACCGGCCGCTGATCAACGACGATGGCAGCGTCGAGCGCCCGCGACGGGGATAACCAACGGGTTGCTGATTCAGACGCTGCCGCGACGCCCGATCTCTGCCAAAACATCCAGATTCGGAACCAATGTCTTATTGGGGTAACAGGCCGCAGAGCGACGTCACCCTCCGTCGTCGACACTTGCACGTAGGCGACGGTATCGGTGGTATCTGCGACTCGGCGCTGAGGATGATCGGGGATCGACTTCGAGTCGGATATCGTTCATGTCCATCGTCATCACCGGCGCCCAACCCGCCTCGATACCGTTTTCCAGAAACTGCCCGATTAGTCGTCTGCGACGTCTAGCAGATCTGTCAGGAATGTGGATGCGATACGCCCTTTCGCGAGGCGATCGAGTCTCTGCCTGGTGGCCAGCGGTAGATCGAACATGGCGCCGCCTTCGAGGGGCCCCGGCACGTAACTGTACGACCAGCCTCCCACGGGACGACTGCCTTGGAACGAGCTTCGATCAAGTCGAAAGTCCGGTATCCTCAGGTGGCATGCGGGCCATCTCGGCGACCTCTTCTGCCGTTGCCGCCTCAGTCATCACGGCCGTGGCCAATACACGCCCGCGAAATTTGCCGGCGCCATCCTGAATACGCCCCACCGTGATCGGCAGATCTGAGTCGACCATGCGACCAACGCCGGATCGTTGGGCAACCAGGTGCCCGTCCACATACAGACGGATCATCTCCCCATCGTAGGTGCCGGCCAGATGATGGCGGCCGGGAACCAACAGGCGTTGGCTGCTGACTCTGATGCAGCCACGGTCGGTGTTGACGAGAAAGCTGGGTCCGATGACGGCAGCGTTCAGTCCACCGTTGTGCCCGCAGTCGCACCAACGCAGGCTGAAGGTGCCGCTGTCACCAAGGGTATCACAGCGCAGCACGATGCCGTGGGTGATGAACTCAGACTCGTTGTCCGGCTTTCTCCCCTGCTGCCAGGGGGCAGCGTAGAAGAAACGTCCGTCGAAAGCGCCACCGTTGTAGCCGACGCTGTGCAAGCTAGCCGTTGCCGACGCATCCTGGGCCTGCCAGCTGGTGGGTTCGCCAAAGGGGCTGGTCACATCGTAGCGCAGGTAGTGGGCGTGGAACTGATTGTCTCTGGGACCGGGGCCCACATGCAGAAAGAATGGCTGGAAGTAGACGAAGCGGCCGTCGAAGAAACCACCGTCGAAGCCGGTTGTGCGAAGGTTTTCCGTAGGGTCTGCGTCGTACGCTTCCCAGCGCGTGGGATCGGTGAAGTCGCCACGTGTATCGAAGCGCACGATCTTGGCGTGGCCGTAGGCACAGTAGTACAACCACGTGCCATCGAAGACGGCACCTACGGCCAACTCGTAGCCATGGGGGCGCACGTCGTACACCTGCCAGGACTGCGGCTCGTCGAAGGCCGCTGCCGTATCGTAGCGCACCGCCATGCCACTGTACAGTGGCACGAAGTAGACATACCGCCCGTCGAAGGCACCGCCATCAAAGCAGGCCGACGCGGTTCCAAGAAATCCCGTCACATCGATGGATACGTAACTGGATTGATTCTTGAAGTCGGCCCGTGTGTCGTAGCGGATCACCCGCCCGCAGTGTTCGTCCTCTTTCTCCGGGTTGCCGGAAAAGCCTGGACAGAAGTAGATGTAACGCCCGTCGAAGGCGGCGCCCTGCTGCGAATGCGCCTCGCCCACGTCGAAAGCCGCCCAACTGTCGGCGTTGTCGAAGACGCCCTCTGTATCCAGGCGCAGGACGCGGCTGTGGTATTGCACCATGTCCAGCTGCCTGGGGACGAAGTAGACATACCGTCCGTCGAACACACCGCCGTAATACCCGCGCGTGTCCATACCATCGGTACGTCCCGCATCGTACGCGACAAAGGCAGCCGGATCATCGAAGTCAGCATGTGTATCAAGGCGTAGGACGATGCCGTGTGTGGGACAACCCGCTTCCCCGTGCATTTCCGGCACGAAGTAGACGTAGCGGCCATCACAGACGGCGCCAAAATATCCCCGCGATGGCAGGCCATCGGTCTGGCCGGCATCGACCGCGGCAAAACCGGGCCACCGATCCGGAGGGCGCCACTGCGAGACCAGCGCCTGCAGCCCCTCGCCGCGGCCATCCGTCGCCTCGACCCAGGCGCTGACCGTTATGCCCTGTGCCGGGTTCGTCATCCCTTCACCGCTCCCTGCGTGATCCCCCGGGTGATGTGGTCCTGCAGCAGCGCGAATATGACGAGCGCCGGCACGCTGGCCAGCAGGATCCCGGCGAAGAGCTCCGTCCACTGGGCACTGTACTCGGCACGTTGGGCCATGTAGAACAGTCCGAGTGGCAAGGTAGCACTCTCCTTCTGTAGAAACAGCAAGGCCAGGAAGAATTCGTTCCACAGGCTGACGAAATTCAGCAGGAACGCCGAGACCAGTCCCGGCCAGGCAAGGGGCATCATGATCTGCCAGAATGTGCGCAGTGGCGAAGCACCGTCGATGGCTGCGGACTCCTCCATTTCCCCGGGGAGACTGGCGAAAAAACCACGCAGTACGAACGTATTGAAGGGAATGCCGGAGGCCACATACAGCAGCACCAGCGGCAGCAGGCCACTGGCGAGCCCCATCTTGCTCATCATGAAAAACAGTGGCACGAAGGTCAACATGAGCGGCACCATATAGCCCACCAGCAGGTAGCGGGCGATGGTCTCGCGCAGGGGAAAGACGACTCGCGCCAACACGTAAGCGGCGAAGGCGGAAATCAACACCGAGACACCAGCTCCGACTGTCGCCGCCAGCAGGCTGTTGCCGAAGTAATAACCCATCCGGGCCGTCGCCCACGCCGATCGATAGTTGTCGAATGATGGGGCCTGAGGTACCGAAAATGGACTGGTCGTGAGGAATTCCGTCGTCGTCTTCAGCGAAATCAGGAAGACCCAGACGAATGCGGACAGCGTACTGAGGCCCGCCAAGGCCAGGGCCAGATAGACCAGGCCGCGGCTGAATGTCGGCTGCCGCTGCGTGGACATGCCTGTCAATACTCCACCGTGTCCCGCCGTGTCAGTCGCTCCATCACGAGGCTGGTAACAAGGATCACCAGCATCAACGCCGTCGCCAGAGCGCAGGCCAACCCCCATTGGTGGCTGGCAAAGGCGCGCTTGTAGATCAACGTCGCCATGACCTCCGCCGCGCCGGCGGCACCCCCGTGGGGGACCATCACCCAGACCTGCGCGAATACCTGCAATGACAGAATGATCCAGAGCACGAAGAGCAGCCGCAGAACCCCCCACAGCAGCGGCAGGGTCACATGGCGGTATACCTGCCACTCGCTGGCGCCGTCCATGCGAGCCGCCTCCCCCAGTTCATTGGGAATCCGCTCGAGACCGGCGCTCAGCAGCAGTACCCACATGCCCAGCTGGTGCCAGGCTGTGGCCAGGATCACCGCCGCCAGGGCCGTGCGTGAGTCCCCCAGCCATGGCAGCGCCCAGGCGTCGAGACCGATCGCTCGAAGTGCCACGTCGAACGGCCCGAATACGGGATTGTAGAGCAGTTTCCACAGCAGACCGACGACGACGACGGACAACACGAGAGGGGCGATCAGCAGGTAACGGAATACCGACTTGAAACGGATGCTGCAGCTCAGGGCCCAGCTGAAGAACAGGGCGGGCCCGAACACGACGAAACCGCCCGCCGCCGCGAACACCACCGTGTGGGCGAAAGCGGTGCGCACCTGCGGGTCCATGAGCAGCAGGCGGTAGTTGCCAAGACCGAAGAAAGGGCGTGCCAGCGTGTGGCCCTGCCAATTCGTGAAGGAGTAGGCCAGGGTCAGCGCCAGAGGCGCGAAGATCAACAGGCTGTAGATGCACAGTGTCGGCAGCAGGAAGGGCAGCACAAGCCGCCGACGGGCACGCTCGATCACTTCCCGGCACCCCGCTGGGCGCGCACGGCCACGAGATTGGCATCGATCTCGCGTAATGCCTGCTCCGGTGTATGGCGACCGAGCCACATCTCCACCAGAGGATTGTACCAGGCATCTGCCAGACCGAACCGAGCCGAGGTAACACCGTAGTTGTAGTAGATGAATTCCGCGTCGTCAGCGCCTGTCAGCACGCGCTCGATGCCATGCACGCCATCCGGCATGGGCGCCCCCGCAACGGGGCTGATAGCACCCAGGTCGCGAGCGCGGATTTCAGCCGCTCGCCGGCTGGTCAAACGGCGCACATACTCCACGGCAAGAGCCGGCTCCTGCGTATGGGCGGAGACGCTCCAGCTCAAGACCCGGCCGAAGTAGGCTGCTGCTTCCGCGGCGCCTTCGACCTGCGGGAATGGCGCCACGCCCAAGTGAAAATCCGGCGGAATCGAATCCTTCATCTCGGTCATAAGCCAGCTGCCCATGAGGATCATCGCTGCCCGCCCCTGAAAGAAGTAGATCTGCGTCGTCGTGAAGTCCGTCCCCTCCCAGCCGTCGATCAGGTAGCCCTTCTCCCGCAAGGCGTGCATCTGTTGCGCCGCACGCAGGGCGCGAGGGTCCTCGGCCAGCGGTATGGACGGATTCGCATAGAGGTGGTCATGGACGGCATCGGCACCAGCCTGCTGCTGGAGGAGATGATCGAACCACATGCCGACGTAGAAGTTGACCTGGCCACTGACGGCGATGGGCGCCACACCTTTGGCCTCGATCACCTCACACAGCTGCAACAACTGTTCCCACGTCGTGGGTGGCTGCAGTCCCCACGCATCGAACAGGCCCTGATTGTAATGCAGCAGATGCAGCACCACCTGCTCCGGGGCGGCGTAGATCCGGCCCTTGTAGGTCATGGAACGACGGAACAGGGGGTGAAAATCATCCTGCCAACGGCTGCCATCCGGCCTGGGCTCAGCCATTGCGTCGGACAGATCCATGAGGAAACCACCATCGACCCAGTCGAAGGTGTTGGCATCCATGCCATCGAATACGAGATCGACGTCGAGGGCGTTGCCGGCGAGCATGCGGGTTTCGATGGCAGGTCGTGCCGCCGTGTTGTTGAAGGTGTATCTCACCCTTGCCCCGGTGGTGTCATGCTCCAGACCTGCACCGATGGTGTGCACCATGTCGTACAGCGGTGCTCCCTGCTCGTAGAGCACACCTACTTCGAGCTCCCGCGATGGCGGCTCACCGGCATCCGTGCCGTCAGTCCCACAGCCGCTGATCACGGCCCCGACTGCCAGCAGGAACAACAGCACTGTCATGATCGAGCCTGCCCCTGGGCGTTGATCTCGAATACCCACTCGCCGCCTGTCGTCGGTTCGGGGGGCCGAAGGCGCAGGCGAAAGAGGCGGTCTCCCCAGCTCTCCTGCAGACGTGGATCATCGAGGCTCAGCTTCTCGATTTCGACACGCAGGGCGGGATCGTGACGCAGGGTCGCCGCGCCGGAGAAACGATCACCAGGCAACGAGCGCGAAGCGAAATGCAACATGCCTGATTCCGTGGTGACGTTACTGGGCGTGATAAAGTTGAATATGATCTCCCGCGCGCCGGCGCAGCGCACCCGGTCAACCACGCACACGCCGCCATCCGGGCGCTGCAGTGTCACCTCCCGCACCCAGGACTGCAGTTCGGCCTCTGGTGCGTATGTATCGCTGATGTCGGCACGGAAGCGGACGGTATGCTCATCGATCTGACACTGGACATCCCGCGCCTGACGCTGATTCTGGTCGGTGTATTTGACCCCGCCGGGCAGATAACGGCGCGCCGGCAACTGCTGCTGACCACCCACTTCTGGCAGATTGTGATACGCCGACTGCATGGTCCAGATGTCGTAGCGCCTGTCGCTGAAGGTCTGCGCCGTGTAGGTACCGACACCGGCATCGACGAGGACCGGCTTGCCATCGGCAAAAACGATCAGATTGCCCACGTCATTGTGATTGTGTGATTCCGCATTCGTCCCTCCTTTGACGGCGACGAACAGCCCCTCCGTACTGCCACCGTGCTGACGTGCCGTCAGGACCTGGATGCCGGGCAACCAGCTTGTTTGCGGATATGGAGGACGGACATCACCAGCCTCCAGGGCGTCGAGCAGGAATAGGGCATGCAGCTGGCGCCCGATACCGGCGTTGGGTCCGGCGGAGAGCATGCCGGCATCGTGATGGGCCCAGCCACCCATTCGCATCAGCTCGGGATCACCGATTCGTTTTCCATATGTGAACAGCACCGGCGCACAGGGCAGGATTGTCGCTGGGGCATCCGCAAAGTTGACGAACCAGCGGTCGGAGATCTGTGTCCTGGCAGGGAATCGACCGATTTCGGCGACCTTCGGATGATCGTAGACATTGATGGCACCATCCGTGGCGGCGTACAACAGTTCGAGACATTCCAGCAGACTGGCACCGGCACGGTTCCAGTATCCAGGACCTTCGTCACAGCCCCCATCATCGGCATAACAGTGCAGGAAGATGTCTAGACTGCGCAGGATCTTCGCCACCGCCTCGCATTGTGATCCCGCCTCCTGTTCGATGAGCAGTATCGTCGTCAACCAGTTGCTGCAGACCCACGGCGTCCAGTTGTTCACCGGCACACCTGAGAATCCCATCCACCAGAAGTCGTCGCGCGCCAGACAGACGTCCAGGACCCGCGTACGTAGCTCGTGCTCGATGCGACGGCGCAGCATGGGTGATACCTCGTCGAGGCTCTCCCCCAACAACGTCTGCGTCCATGCCAGCAGCGCCGCCGTCTCTCCCGTGCCCAACTCGACGATACGCTCAGCCGGGTCTGGGAAGCCGCGACCCGCCTGCTGCATGTAGAGGGCCCCCGGGTTGCCCCAATAACTCTCCTCGCAGATCGCCCAGATGCCGTTGGCGATATCGTCGACAAAGCGGCCCTCAGCCTCGACGCATTCCGACAACACCAGCGCCCCGAGAGCGACACGACGCGCAGCACGCACATCCAGCAGGTCGGTCTGTCGCCCATGTCGGCGGTAGATCAGGTAATGCCGCGCCTGCACGGCAGGCCAGTCAAAGCCAGTGTGCGCCTCGCCGGCGGTGACAACGGCGGACTGGGCAGCGGCGGGCAGACCGGTCCAGGCACCACGCTCAGAACGTGTCGGATAGAGGTGGCACGATCCGGGAGTGCCAAGCACGTCACCGAGTCTGGGCACAAAGCGGGAGAGAATCGGTTCGGGTGCTGGGTCCGCCATCTGCAACCGGGCTTTAAAGCCGGACCTTGACGACAGCCTTCTTCACCGGTGTCGGTTCAACGATCTCCATACCCGGCATGTGGGCGTCCTGCGGCCACAGAATCATGAAGTGCCCGGCATGCAACTCGATGAACATGCCTTCGCCATGGAGGGGCAAAAAGTCACGACTCTCATCGTACTGTCCCGCATTCAGGCGAGCCGTCGGTGTATATCCCATGTGTTCGGCACCGGTGACGACGAGTTGGATGTCGGCATATTGCCGATGTGCCTCCCAAAAACCATCCGCCTTGGGTTTGGCATCATACTCCTGCACCATGACAAAAACATCATCCCCGTCGATGTCATAACGTTCCGGCGCCATACTTGCCACGTCATTGTCGACAAGCCAGCGCAAACCTTTCTCGAAGCGCGCACCGAGAGCGTGATACTGCGCCGCATTCTGCAAGTCATCGATAACCACGTAGGTCCTCCTTGGGATTGTACGATGGGAGTGGCGTGGGCGGCAAAGATAGTGAAGTGCAAGCCCACGCCAATGATGAGCTCGATGCTTGACGGACTTCGACAGCTACCGTATCGTAGCCAAATCATAACGGCACAGGTGCCCGATATTTGCTCGCTTGGTGCGTGAATACCGGGAGAATAGGGAAGGCAGTGAAATTCTGCCGCGGTCCCGCCACTGTGACCGGTCAACCAGGAGCCAGATCTTTTGCCCCTGGTGCGTTGAGGACGAAGACCCACTGATCATCACCATGGTCGGGAAGGGGGTCATCAGCGAGTACCGGAAGTCAGGAGACCTGCCTGCGCCGTCGAACGGAAACCTTCGACGAAAAGGTGGTTCGCCTGCGCTCTCGCGTAGTCATACCCCGTCCTCTTCGTAGGGCGGGGTTTTCTGTTTTGTCCTCCCTGCTCCTGGCGACCCTGGCGCAACAGGCCGACGCCGGTCAGCTACAGGGACGGGTCGTAGACTCCGACTCTCGTGAGGCAGTTGTAGGCGTCGTATTGCGTGCCTCGCCTGTTGCTGGTGGCACCCCGGCTCACGCTGTCAGCGACACCGGTGGGCGGTTCCATTTGCAGGAACTGTCCCCGGGGACATGGAAACTGGTCGCCCGCTCTCTCGCCTATCACGCCGGCGATACCTCCATCGTTGTCGGCGATAGCGTCGTCACCGTCGTCATCGGCCTGGTATCACTGCCATTGGTCATGGACGAGGTCGTCGTCCACGCCCGTCGGGATGCGGGTCGACGACCGGCGGCCTTTGTCGAGAGACTTGACCTGGCAGACAGTCCCGCCGGCGCCGACTTGCCACAGATCCTCGAGCAGGCCAGTGGCGTCGATATCCGCCGCTACGGCGGTCTCGGCGCCTTCAGCAGCCTGTCGATCCGTGGCTCCACGTCGGAGCAGGTCCTCGTATTCCTCGACGGGGTCCCACTCAACCAGGCGGTGGGCGGCGGTGTCGATCTCGGCACCCTGCCCGTCGGTGGCGTTGAGTCCATCGACGTCTATCGTGGCGCCGTTCCTGGCCGCTTTGGCGGCAACGGACTGGGTGGTGTCATTCATCTTCGCTCCCGCCCAGCCGGTGGACCAGCTTTGGCCCACCTGCGGGCACAGGTCGGCGCCTTCGGCACCAAGCAGTTGTCGGCATCCGTCGGCGGCAGGCGCAACGACTGGGATGGACTGCTTCTCGTCGACTATTCCCACAGCGACAATGACTTTCGCTTCCTGGATGACAACGGCACACAGTACAACCTCGTCGACGACGAATGGACGACACGGCTCAACAGTGATTTCGACTCGGGACGGATCATGGTGCGCGCTGCTCGCCATGTCGCCGACTCCCGGGTGCAACTGTCGCACACGCAGGATGTCAGCCACCGTGGCCTGCCCGGCATCGGCAATTTCCAGGCCCTGCATACACGTTTCGACACCCGTCGTCGCATCAGCGAGGTCAATCTCTTTGGCCCCATGGCCGATGGCCGTGCTGGATATCGTCTGAAGATGTACCGATCCGCTGAGCGGACGGAGTACAAAGATCTGCACGGCGAGGTGGGCACCGGCACACAACACGATCGCAATACGACGACATCCACCGGTCTGCGACTGGAGGGAAATGTCCTCTTCAGAGGCCTGCTGGCGACGCTCTTTGGTGGGGGTCACCAGGAACGATTTTCGCCAGAACGCCGACTCGACCCACAGCCATTCTCACCCTCGAGCCGGCGCATGGGGACACGTGCTGGTGCCGAGGCAGAGCTCAGTGGGTTCGCTGAGCGACTCCTGCTCCATGCCGGTGTGCAGATGGAGCATCTACGAGATGACTTCGCTGACACCGAGAGCACTGACCAGATCGAACACACCCAGACTCTGTGGAGTTCCCGTCTGGGTCTGGTCATCGACATCGTCAATGGCTGGAAGTTGCAGACCCACGTCGGCAGGTATGGCCGCCCCCCTGGGTTCTTCGAACTCTTCGGTGATCGCGGCGCCGTCGTCGGCAACACCGATCTGGTGAGCGAGACCGGTCTGAATCTCGATGCTGGACTCCTCTACCGCGGCGAGGTGACACACAGTGGCCTGCGGTTGGTGGAGGTCGTGATCTACAACAACGAGGTCGATGATCTGATCCGCTTCGTGCAGAACTCACAGCGGGTCTCCCGTCCACACAACATCGGCCGCGCCCGCTTGCGCGGTATCGAGACCCGCGCCCGTGGTGTGCTCGCCACACGCCTGCACTTCGAGGGTAGTTATACACGGCAGCGGGCCGAAAATCTCTCCCCATTTTCCTTCGAGACCGGAAAGGATCTGCCCAACGCACCGCCCCGTCGTCTGCGCAGCCGAGTCACTGTGGACGTGTCGGTTCTCTCACTGCACTACGAGCTCAGCCATGAGAGTCGCCACTTCCTTGACCGGGCCAACCTGAGACCCATACCGGCGCGCACCGTGCACACAACAGGGGTTCGTTGCCCCGTGGGCGATGCGATCTCCATGGCCATCGAATTGCGCAACCTGACCGATAACCAGGTCGCCGACCTGTGGGGTTATCCGCTCCCAGGTCGCGCCGCCTTTGTCTCCCTGGACATCGACCTCTCCCTCTCCAGGAACTGATGCCACGTTCCTTCACCTACGTAAACGGAGTGCAAAACACCATGCGTCGAGCACACCTCACAATCTGCCTCGCCTTGGCCTTGTTGTGCACCAATGGCGCCCACGCCCAGAGCGATCTTTTCATTCTCACCTCCGACTTTTCCACGGGTAGTACCGCCTTCCTGCCAGCGGATGCCACGATGGCACAAGTCAATCTTCTCGGCATTCACAGCGATGCTGTCGGTCACTTTCAGGAGGGTCGCCTCTACGTCATCAATCGTCTCGGACAGGACAACATCATCGTACTCGATCCAGCCGACCTGACCACTCCGTTGACGCAGTTTTCGGTTGGCAACGGCAGCAATCCACGGGATATCGAGATCCTCGCCGAGGACAAGGCCTATGTCACGCGTTACGCCTCGACGGACTTGTTGATCGTCGATCCGCGGGACGGGACAGAACTGGGTAGCGTCGATTTGAGTGCCTACGCAGACGACGATGGTCTGCCGGAGATGGATCAGATGGTGCGTGTCGGCAACCACGTCTATGTCAGTTGTCAGCGTCTCGATCGCAACGCCGCCTTTACCCCTGGTGAGGCTGTTCTCGTCGTCATCGATATCACCAGCGACAGCGTCAGTGATGACATCGCCCTCAGCGTCACCAACCCCAATACTGTTCTCGTCGCCGGCGAGCAGATCTACGTCTCCGCCTCAGCCGGTTTTGGTGATCGTGCGGGCGGCATCGAAATCGTCGACACGCGCACCGCCGCTAGCACCGGGATTGCGATCACCGAACAGCAACTGGGTGGCGATCTATCGTTGCTGGCGTTGCGCACATCGAATGCGGGATTTGCCGTGATCCTCGATGACAACTTCGCCAACAGCCTGGTTCCGGTGAATCTCGCGACGGGAATCGTCGGTCCACCGGTTGAAGGTCTCAGCGGTGGTTTCCTCGCCGCCATCGCCATCGACGGCAACCGACTGCTGGTCGGCGATCACGGCAGCTTCAGCGATCCTGCCAGTGCCGGTCTCAAGATCTTTGATGCCACCACGGGAGTGCTGCTGTCTGGGCCCATCGACACCGGCCTGCCACCGTTCGGAATCGTGGTCATGAATACAGCACCGATCACGGCGGTGCGCGAGGAACAGTCGACCGTACTGCCACGTGATACGAGAGTGGGTGACGGCTACCCGAATCCATTTAATGCCACGATACGCGTTCCCTTTGCCGTCAGCGTCGAAGGGGCGGTCGGAATGCATGTCTATGACCTGCTCGGCCGTCGGCTGCGCTCCCTGGTCTCACAGCATCTCGGTCCCGGGGGCTACTCGGCTACCTGGGACGGCACCGACGACACGGGACAGACCGTCGCCAATGGCGCCTACTTTGTAAGACTGCACACTGCCGGTAACCATTCGATGACGAAGGTCATGCTGCTCAAATGAGGATGCGTCTGCGTTATGGGTGAGATCCGGCTGTTCTTCACGGCCCTCACATTCTACACACGTCTGCCAGGCCTGCGCCTGGCGGACGTTGACTCCGACGGACTGAGCCGGGCGACACATTATTTGCCGTTGGTGGGTGTCATTGTCGGCGGCATCGCGGCAGCCGTGTTTCTGGGGGTGCAGATACTTCTGCCCCAGGGAAGTCGCTGTGTTGCTGTCCATGAGCGCCAGTCTCTGGACGACGGGCGCTTTCCACGAAGACGGCTTCGCTGATACCTGTGACGGGTTTGGTGGCGACTGGTCGAAGGAGGATATCCTGCGGATCATGAAGGATAGCCGCCTCGGCGCCTATGGCGTGATCGGCATCCTCCTGGTGTTGTTGCTGAAGTACAATGCACTGCTCAGTCTTCCGGTAAAACTGGTGCCCCCCGCACTGATCGCCGGACACGCTACGAGCCGCCTCTTACCGGTACTCGCCATCGCCAGCATGAGATATGTGCGTCAGGATCAAACCAGCAAGGCCCGCCCCGTCGCCGGTGGCATCAGCCTCTGGCAGGTCATCATCGCGGCAATTTTCGCCCTCCTCCCCATGCTGCTGCTCGATCCACCGCTGTGG
>DPVW01000037.1:38057-39163 GCA_003529325.1 Candidatus Latescibacterota bacterium
CGCTGTGGTTGACCCGGCTGTTCCGACACGCCTCGGCGGCTACACAGGTGATACCCTCAGGGCCCTGCAGCAGGCATGTGAAATCACATTCTACCTTGGATTGGTTGCGATATGGACGTATTCCTCGTCCGCCACACCCGTGTCGCCGTAGCGCCGGGCATGTGTTATGGGCGGTTGGATGTGCCTCTGGCAGATTCCTTCGAAGAGGAGCTCAACGGACTGCGCCCGCTGCTGCCGGAATTCGATCGGATCTATTCGAGCCCGTCCCTTCGTTGTCGACGCTTGGCGGAAACTTTCCACTCCCCCCTCTTGGAGTTCGACGATCGGTGACTGGAAGCTGGCGCGTTGCAGCGTGCCGCCAGCGCCGACGCGCCAACTCCGTCTCCAGCGAACAACCCCTACTCGACGACACCCGGCGCATCGCGAGGAGATCCCCCATGTTTGTCGTTGATACGGGCACCCTTTGGCGCCGCCACGGGGCCCTCCAACAGTGGATCATCCGTCGCCTCCATCCAGCGGTGCAGACGCACCCGCATCTCTTCGAGCACCATCGCGTGTCCAGGGTCAGCGGCGAGGTTGCAACTCTCATTCGGGTCGAAGATCACGTCGTATAGTCGCTCTGCCGCTACCGGTCGTTGCGCCCAGTCGTGCTCGAGCCACACGCTCTTGGCCTCACTGTCATCGCAATTGGCCAACACGGGAGTCGTCATCTCCTCATCGTAATGGATTATCAATTTCCAGCGATCGGTACGCACGGCACGCCCCGGATCGTAGGCGGCGTGATAATTGACCTCAGCAAAGAGTTCGTCGCGCACCACCGCGGCAGGATCACGCACCAGCGGCAGAAGTGACACGCCCTGCAGATGTGTGGGCGCCGTGATCCCGGCGACCTCACAGATCGTCGGATACAGATCGACGTGAGAGACGAGGGCATCACATACGGTTCCACCGGTAAAACCGCCAGGGCCACGAATGATCAGATACACTCCCATACCATGATCGGTCAGGTGGCATTTCATCCCCGGGAAAGGCACGCCATGGTCGGTCGTGCAGACGACGAGTGTATTCTGGGCCAGGCCATTTCGTTCCAGCCCTTCAAGCACACG
>DPVW01000263.1:0-4761 GCA_003529325.1 Candidatus Latescibacterota bacterium
CATCGTCAAGTTCGGTCGGCGTGCGCCCCGCAGCCTGAACATCCTCCAGCATGGCGAAGGAGATATTGCCATCCGGGCGGACGACGACACTCTCGCTGGTGAGCTGTATCTCTCGCATCGTCAACTTGAGCTTGTCGCCGACACCGATGATGTATTCAGGGAACCCACCCCGCTCGGTGTACGCCTGACGCAGCGGATCCATCGGCATGGGTCCACGTGTGGGTGCCTCCTGGATCTCGGAGAGATCGGTGACGGCGGGCATCGTCGATCCACAGCCAGCGATCGAAATACATAACAGCGCCAGCATGAGGGACTGACGGAATGTGATGTTGCTCCTCATCGACTTTATCCTCGTCTCGCTTTTCGAGTCAGCGGGATCAACGTCATCGTCACCAGCTCCCGAACAAGGCACATCACGAGTTGACCGCAGCGCAGTGCGTAGGCGATGGGTGCCAGGCGCCGTGCCACCTGGGGAAACACCTGCAACAAGACATCGGGCCGAGGAAAGACGAACTCCGTCATCAACCGCAGGCGATCCCGCCGTGATGGGCAGGTCCAATACCAGAGAACTTCACCGGCAGAGGTCGACTGCCGCGCCGCGAGAATCCAGTGGAGAAGGCGCGCCGACATCCTTCCCGGAGCACACTCGCGATACCACGCGCTGACACTCTCCGGTAAATCTACGCCGGCGGCATGCAACAGACTCACCCCGAAGAGCACGGACCGAGCCAGGCCACTGGCTTCGGCCCGAGACCGCAGGCTGCGTATGTCCAATTCCTCAGCGCGCAGTTGCAGCGCCAGATCGATCAGCCAGGTGATACGCCGATAACTGTGCCGTAGAGCATGGGCGGCGGTATAGAGTACCTCATCCGCCGCACACAGACCCCACACCTCGATACCCTCCACCACGATACGTCGTCGTCGCGACCACACCTGGGTCGGATCAAGCCAACCCGCCTGGCGACGCGCCTCGATGCGCCCACAGTGAAACAGGTCATCATGTAGATCGACGTGTACGTGCCGGCCACTGAGCAGGTCGGGATATCTGGGCACCGTCGTCCAACCAAAGTCCACAAGCGCCTGAGCTATCGCATCGAGATGATCCGGCGGGCATAACAGATCGACATCGTCCATGGGACGGCAGCCACCATCCGGATACAACCGCAACAACGCCGCACCCGGCAACATCAGGACTTCGAGTCCCTGCGCGTGAAGTTCACGCAACGCCGCCGCCAGTTCCTGCAGCGCAATCGTCGTCGTCGCCGCCGTCGCTGCGTGCATCTGCTTCCAGGCCGCCGGCACGGAGCCGCCGGGTTGGGCATTGGCGACACCTAGCCCTTCCAACCCCTCCGAGGGTACGGCGGCGGTGATATCCACCCTCGGACCTGGATCTGCTGTACCGAGACGAAGCAGACCAAAAGCCTGTTGAATTGCCGTCGTCATTATCTCGATTCCGCCCCACGGACGCGTTCGTCTATTCCGTTTCGCCAACTCTCGCAGATGACGGCAGCGGTTTCATTGAGATGGTGGCTGCACGCCTGGTCGGCATCGTACAGCAGTCCACCATCTACGAGCCGGCGAAATACCGGATCGATCTGTTGGGATGTATCCGTTGCTTTACGGTCCATGCTGCACCAGCAATTGCGCAAATTCCGATACCTGGGCCACAGGAGCCGAACACGTGGAATCACGGCAGACGTAGGCACGTGCCCCACCGTCGCCGGCTGCACGCCGTTCGCGCAACAAAGGCAACAGGTCTGTTGCCTCGTCGTCCCCAGCCCCTCCTGAAATCACTCGATTCGGCAAGTAGCTGTCGTGTACGGCGCGCAGAAATGGTCGTCGACCGTCCTCACTACCCATGATCGAAACTTCGAGGGCACCGGCGCGAGACTGCGACAGGGCACAGATCATCAGACAACAGGCGGTAGGCGCGCTCTCCAGCAGATTTGTGTAGGCCCGCAGTGTGGCTTCGGCGTGGTCGCTGAAACGGACTTCGTCGGTGAGAGCGGCCAACCGCAACAGTGCGAGGGCCGCCATCGAGTTGCCCGCAGGCGTGGCGCCATCGAAGGGGTTTTTGGTCCGCACCAGCAGGTCGGTCCGACCGGCATCGGCGTAGAAGAATCCCCCTTCCCCGGTGTCGTCCCAGAACCGCTCGATCATTTGATCCGCCAGTTCCACGGCTGCCCTCAACCAGCACGGCTCGAGAGAGGCCTCATAGAGATCGACAAGGCCCCCGATCAAGGCGGCATAGTCGTCCTGGAAGGCGTAGATCGGCGCCTTGCCGTCCTTCCAACTGTGGCGCAGTTCTCTAGTAACGATCGCCTCGTCGAGGAGAAATTGTGCCGCCTTGCGCGCCGAAGTGAGCCAGGCCTGTTCTCCGAAGGCCTCGTAGCCGCGTGCCATGGCGCTGATCATCAACCCATTCCATGCGACCACGACCTTGTCATCGCGACCGGGGGCAACCCGCCAGGCGCGCGCTTCAAAGAGGCGACGCCTGCAATCGGCCAACGCTGCCTCCAGACTCTCGACGCTGACGCCGAGAAGCCGCGCCTGCTCATCAACATCGGCTTCGATATGCAGGATCGAATTGCCCTCAAAATTGCCTTGGGGCGTGATATCGTAGTACGCACAGAACATGCGGGCCGTCTTCTCGTCATCGACAACATCCTCGACCTGTTCAGGCGTCCAAACGAAAAACTTACCCTCTTCCCCCTCGGTATCAGCATCCTGCGTGGCGCAGTAACCACCCTGCGGATGGGTCATCTCACGGACGACGTAGTCGAGGGTTTCGCGCACGACACGGGCAAACAGCGGCGAATCCGTCGCTTGCCAGGCATCGACATAGACGGGGACGAGCAAGGCGTTGTCATATAGCATTTTCTCGAAATGCGGCACCAACCAACGCTCGTCTACCGAGTAGCGATGGAAGCCACCCCCGAGTTGATCGTAGATCCCCCCTTCCGCCATGCGCGTGAGGGTGTGTAGTGCAACCTGCAGCGCCGCCTCGTCACCCGTCGTGTGGCAATGTCTGAGCAGCAAGGACAGACCGGCACTATTGGGGAATTTCGGCCCCTCGAGACCAAAGCCGCCGTTGTGCTCATCGTGCTGACTCGTCAGAGCCTGCGCGGCGGCTTGCAGAATGTCGTGCCCACGACCCCCGTCAAGACCGTCGCCTCCTTTGAGGGGGTCCGCATTCTGTTCGATAAAGGAGCGAAGCTTCTCCGCCTGCTCTTCGACTCGATCCCGCTGCCCTGTGTAATGATCGCTGACGGCCTGCAGGACCCGTGGGAATCCGGGGCGGCCATGCCGATCGTCGGGTGGGTAGTATGTGCCACCGTAGTACGGCCGCAGATCGGGAGTGAGAAACACCGTCATCGGCCAACCGCCCTGTCCCGTCATGGCCTGCACAGCGGTCATATAGATCTCGTCGATATCCGGTCGCTCCTCGCGGTCCACCTTGATATTGACGAAGCGCTCATTCATCGAGGCGGCGATCTGTGGATTCTCGAAGGACTCGCGTTCCATTACGTGACACCAGTGGCACGCCGAGTACCCGACGGAGAGCAGAATCGGGCGATCCTCCTGGCGCGCCCGCCCCAGCGCTTCCTCTCCCCAAGGATACCAGTCCACCGGGTTGTGCGCATGCTGCTGCAGATACGGACTCGTCTCCTGCGCGAGGCGGTTGGTGAAAGAGGCAGTCGACACGGATTCGTCCATCAGACCAGAGGCTTGAAGGTGTAGGATGGTGGTGCCGGGTTGCTGATCGAATCTAACGATGCGCCCGTAGCTGGACAATCAATCATGCGGCGGCGACGTCGTCCCGATGAGACGCTCATCGAGTCTGCCGACGATCTTCTGGAAGCGATCATGTGCTGTGGACGAGGCATCTGAATCCTCATCGGACCGTCTGTGAAATGGGCGCACACACGCCACATATTCATGCTCGTAGGTCGCCTGTTCTTTCAAGTCGAGCAGGGGCACGCGGAGTGAGCGGATCTCGACGAAGCTGATGTTGGGTGTACCTACACCGTTGATGAGGCTTCGTATCTGTCCCCAACCCAGGCGAGAACGGAGAAAGACCCAGACGTAGTAAGGATTGAGGCCTGGGCGGAGACGGATGAGATCGACGAAGCAGCCGATGTTCGCTGGCTCGTCCTCTTCGTAGACGGCGATACGATTGCGTCCCAGGGCGCCACCCCCCGAACGGGGCAAGAGCAGGTCTCCAGCACGGACCCGACTCCGGGGCGGATCATGTGCAGAGCCTGCGGGTACTCGCAGGAACCGGGAGGCCTGCAAGCCGGTTTCGGTGAAGTCTCCCTGTCGAATCGACGGGATGCCGTCCACCGCCTTCACCGGTTGCCCGCCCGTGACGATTGGACCGTAGGTGAGAAGTTCGATGAATTCGCCAAGCTCGACCCACGTCTCCCTCCTGTCGCCCCAGATCCTGGTGAGAGCCTGTTGGCCGACCCAGTACCCCGGATCCCAGCGGCAGGATGCCATCGCGCCGACTGGAACTTGGACGGCACCATCGACCTCTGCCCCGCTACGGGCTCTCCGCAAGTCGTACAGCATGTCATCCAGCACCTGCGCCAGCTTGCCCCGACCAGCGTGCCGTCGCTCCATCAGCAGAGCCGCAGGCGATCCGCCACTGGTGGCGATTGCTGATGTGCGCCGTAGAATGACGAGATGGGCTACCGCGTT
This sequence comes from Candidatus Latescibacterota bacterium, assembly GCA_003529325.1. GTDB lineage: Bacteria > Latescibacterota > UBA2968 > UBA8231 > UBA8231 > UBA8231. The sequence goes on from DPVW01000263.1 coordinate 4,702, forward strand.
GAGGCCGGGACGGCGGAACGCACTGGCGGGCAAGGCGATCGCCGCCAGTAGCTGCCCCCG
>DPVW01000263.1:5076-12454 GCA_003529325.1 Candidatus Latescibacterota bacterium
CGCCCCCGTCGCTGCAACCAGTCACGAGCGACTTGCTCGCGCCGGTTGCTGAGCACACCGTCGGACAGGATGTAGGCGATGAGCCCCCCGTCGCGGAGCAACCCCAGGGCACGCTCCAGAAACAGCGCCTCCACGCGACAACTACCTGCCGGCGCGGTGAAAGTGCCGTCATCGCCACGAGCCTTCGGCCCCCAGATCAGGCCAGGCGCCCCCGTTTCGGTCTCCAGGCGTCGCCGCTGTTCGTCAGAGAGCAGATCTCGACTACGTCCAAAGGGTGGATTGCCGACTACGACGTCGGCGCGCCAGTCCAGCAACTGTGCGCCGGAGTCCAGCAGACCATCGCCGGCCTCGATGTGTCCACCACCGCCCCCGGATCGGGCCCGTACCACCTCAGGGTCGATCTCTAGGCCGAAGGCATCGGTGGGGGTTGTCCAACCTCCCCGACACCCCTCGTCGAGCAAAACACCGTCCCCTGCGGCCAGATCGATGACTCGACGGCGTGTTGACGGCGCCAACAGATCGACGACCTGCCAGAGAAAACGGGCGACGGTGGACAGGGTGAAAAACTGCCCATGGGGTGCGCTGTGTCCACGCCGACGAGGGCGCTTGGCGGGTATCACCTGCCCGCTGTGTGCGATCGCTCCCACAGGCGTTACCTGTGCCTCCCACAATTCGGGGGATCCCCGACTGTGGACAAGGTTTCAAAATGATTCCTAACCCGTTGTGTAAAAACGCTTTGCCTACTTTCCATGGTCGTCTGGCACGAGTGCTGCAGTGCACTATGTCGACGACCCGGGGGCAGAGCCTTCTCCGGGCGTCTGAATCCATTCCACCATCCACCAATCGATTGGAGGGCTACATGTCTGAACTCAGGATGCCGGCGATCAACCAGGTCGCCCTTGCTGGGCGGCTCGTGCAGGACCCCGAGTTTCGTATCACCGACCACGGCACCGCCCGCCTGACGAGCCGTATTGCCGTGAATCGTTCGTTTCGAGACCGCAATGACGACTGGCAGGAGGAAACCTCGTTCTTCAACATCGTCATCTGGAACCAGCTCGCAGAGCGGCTTGCTGATCGGCTGAAGAAAGGCACGCCGGTATTTCTGAGTGGCCGTCTGCGCTCGGCAAGTTGGCGTGACGACGACGAGAACCCGCATTATCTCGTCGAGGTCCAAGCGCGCAACCTGCAAGTACTGGAGCGCCTCTCGGACGTGGTTAATGGCGAGGGCGTCGCTGACGCTGATATCGATGCCGAAGCCGAACTCGAGGAAGGCGAAGAGCTGGAATTGGCCGCCTGAGGCTGACCGACGGAGACGGTGTCCATGCCGTCTCCGTCAGCGCTCGAACAGGGCAGCGATGCCCATACCGCCACCGATGCACAATGCGGCAATGCCCCGTCGGGCATCTCGACGCCGCATCTCATGCAGCAGCGTGACGAGGATCCGTGCGCCACTGGCGCCGACAGGATGCCCGAGGGCAATGGCCCCGCCATGTACGTTGACCCGCTCCCCGTCCCAGTCGAGTCGTTGACCAACGGCCAATACCTGTGCGGCAAAGGCTTCGTTGACCTCCAACAGGTCGATGTCGGCCAGCGTCAGCCCGTTGCGGTTGAGCAGCTTCTCGATCGCCGGCGCCGGGCCGATGCCCATCACCCTCGGATCTACGCCTACCGACACGGCGTCGACGACGCGCGCCAACGGTTCGATGCCGAGCGCTTCCGCCTCCGACTCTGCTACGACGGTCACCGCCGCGGCACCATCATTCAGCCCCGAGGTGTTGCCTGCAGTTACGGTCCCCTCCTCGTCGAATGCCGGGCGCAGTTTGGCCAGGCTCTCCAGAGCAGCATCCGGGCGCGGATGCTCGTCGATATCAAACAGGAGGGGGTCCGTCTTGCGCGGGATCTCGATGGGAATGATCTCGTCGACGAAATGCCCCTGCGCTTGGGCTTCAGCATATCGCTGCTGACTCTGCAAAGCGTACTCGTCCTGCGCCTGGCGAGTCACCCCATATTCATCGGCAAGATTCTCCGCCGTGATCCCCATATGGCAGTCGTAGAAGCAGTCCCACAGACCATCCATGATCATCAGATCGGTCACTTGCCCGTGACCCATTCGTTCTCCCCAACGCGATCCAGCCAGACCGTAAAGGGCCCCACTCATGCTCTCCATACCGCCCGCAACGATGGCGATGGCTTCACCCGATCGCACGGCGGAGGCAGCCAGAGCCACCGCCTTGAGACCGGAACCACAGAGCTTGTTCACCGTCATCGCCGGCACCGCGTGCGGGATGCCGGCATGGACTGCTGCCTGACGCGCCGGATTCGGCCCCTGGCCCCCCTGGTAGATCATGCCAAGGATAACCTCGTCCACGGCCTCTGGCGCGATTTTGGCCTGTGCCATGGCTGCGGAAACGGCCTCTCGACCGAGGGTGATCGGACTGATATCCCGCAGTGCGCCGCCGTAGGTGCCGATGGCGGTTCGTACGGCGCTGATAATGACGGCGTCGGGCATGGCACTCTCCTGTAGCGTGATTGACCTTCTGTACGGCCATCTCTATCTTGCAAAGATTAAAGGTAGTTATGAACTGTCGCGTCAGGAGAGTGCCAGCAGCATGGCGTGGGCCAAGAGCAAGGACTTTCTCGAACGACTTCAGCTCGGTAGCATCGTGCTGTATCTGATCTGCTTGGGCGGTTATACGATCGACCGAGTCGGACAAGCATGGGATCACGTGCGCGCTGACCTTTTCGGCTTCACGTTCTTCTCGCTGTTTATCGCATCCACGATCCTTCTGCGCTTCGAAGAAGGTGGCGCCGACGACGAGGACGAGACGGCGGCAGGCTGAGCGCGGCACGGTTGTTGGGGCAGTAGCTCAGTTGGGAGAGCGCGGCGTTTGCAACGCTGAGGTCGTCGGTTCGATCCCGATCTGCTCCACCAGTACAGCGGCGCCACCGGACGATGGGGGCGCCGTTTCTGTTTCGTCTACGCCGTCAGTTCGATCCGTAGACCAACCCCAGGCTAAGCCCTCCCCAGAGCAGCAGATTCACCTGCAGTGGCCGATCGCGCCAAAGCAGCGCTGTGGGATCGTCCCCTTCTCCTCGATGTACCAGGAATAGATAGCGAAGTACGCCATACAGGACGAAAGGTATCGTCCATTGCATCTGGTGGCTGGCGGTAACGCCCCCCTCCCCGACTCCCATCGCATAGAGCGCATAACAGACGACGGTCGCCGATGCCAGAATCGACATAACCTGATCGAGATAGGCCACGTCGTAAGAGCCGAGGGAGGTACGATGCAGTGCCGCGTCACCCTCGAAGCGCACCAACTCCCCTCGCCGTTTGGCTGCAGCAAGAAACAAGGTCAGCGTAAAGGTGCAGAGGATGAACCAGGTCGAAATTGCCACGTCTATGACGACCGCTCCGCCCACGGCACGCAACAGGAATCCGGCGGCGACGATCAGAATATCGACCAGTACAGTTCGTTTCAGACCAAAGGAGTAGGCCAGATTCAACGCCGTGTAGGTCAAACCAACGAAAAGAAAGTTGCGATGCAGGAGGGCAGCCGCCCCGAGCCCTCCCCCCAACAGAGCGACGGCGGCGACCCAGGCCACAGGTGCTGACAGATCGCCACTGGCAATGGGGCGACTCGCCTTGTCCGGGTGACGCCGGTCGGCTTCGGCATCAGCCAGATCGTTGACGAGATAGATCGCCGAGCTCAGCAGGACAAAGGCACCAGCGGCAGCCAGGGCGGTGAGCACATAGCTGGAGTCCAGCAGATGTTCGGAGAACATGACCGCCGCAAGCACGACCGCATTCTTCACCCACTGCTGCGGACGGATGGAGCGAAAGAACGACAGGATCATGTAGCTCCAATATCCTGTCGGTGAGATAACCTGTGAAATTCGGGCTTATGGGCGCGCTGGGCCAAGGCAGCCTTCAGACAGGATAGTAACTCCTCGACGATCTTTGACCTCAACCTTCTTGTCCTCCGACGTCGGCTTACGGGAGACGAGACCGAAACTCATCGTCAGAGAGATCTGATCACCAAGACATTCGAACTGACGGTTCATGGCGCGGGCCCGAAGATTTAGACTGCGCCGCTTGCCACGAGAAGTATCCCCATTGGGCATGCCGAGGATGAAATTGGCGCCATCATCTCGTCCCCTCCTTTGCGCCCGTACTTCGCATTGTGTTCGCCCAACCGATCGGGGGCAATCATCACACATGCTATGGGCTGACCCTCTGCATTGGAGCTGCTGATGACCTGGGGTAACATGGGAGTGGTGAAAAACACCTTGTTTGGCAGGCCTGAGTGGGAATCTGTACCAGCGATTCGCATCCAACGGCGATTGCTGGCGCGCAGCTTGTTATTCTCTTCCGTCAGGCGTGTGATTTCTGCCTGCAACTTGGGCACAAGATTCTTGTCGGTAGTTTCTGTCATCTATATCTGCACGTTTGCAGGTTCAGCGGTAGAAACCCTAAATTACACTCGCACAACACGATCCTGCAAGAAGGACAGCCTCTGATACTCTGGATTCTGCCTGCCGCCTTCGCTTTGGCCGGCGTCGTTGCGATCTTGGCCGCACTTCGCATCCGGCACCGCCGCAACAACCGTCTGCAGTTGCGGTTGCTTGCTGGCCGACGACGCCTCCTCGGCGAGGAAATCGACACTCGCAGCCGTCGACTCGACGAACTGGACCCCGAGGAGTTGGCGGCGCAGCAGAACGTTGCTGATGTCGCTCTCGACGGCCTGCACATGGATCTGCTCAAGCGCGAGGCACAACTACAGAATCTACAGGAGTTGGCGCACCTGCAGCAGCACAAACTCGCAGTGCTGCAACGCCGCCGGGAAGAACTGATCCCGGCTGACAGTGCTACCACTGGACAACTCACCCCTCAGCCCGACTCACAACAGTCGAGCAGGTAATGAGGGCGGTCTCATCGAGTCGCGCGAAAATCTCGAAGATCGGTTTCTCGACAGCATTCAGCAACGTGAGGACGGGCCGAAGCCCCGCAACCGCCGTCGCCGCCGTTGATCCTTGCCTCATACTCCTTCCAGAACGCAGTTAGGCGACCTGGGACAACCCAAGTCGCCTACCATACGTACCAGCGCAGCATGGCTCGATTTACCACTAAACCTCCATGATCTCCGCTTCTTTGCTTATGATCATCTCATCGATCCGTTTGACAAAATCGTTGGTCAAGGCCTGAATGCGGTCATGCCCAGTGCGTGAGTCATCCTCTGAGACCTCACCCTCTTTTTGTGCCTCGTCGATCAGGTCAAGACCCTCACGCCTACCGTGACGCACAGCAACGCGTCCATCTTCGGCACGACTGCGCGCGACTTTGGTCAGCTCAATACGACGCTCTTCTGTCAATTCCGGAATCGGCAGTCGGATGATTTCACCGTCGTTGCTCGGATTGAGTCCGAGAGTGGGGTCGGCACGGATGGCCTTCTCGATATCACCGATGAGATTGGCCTCATACGGTTTGATGACCACAAGCCGTGCCTCCGGCACACTCACCGTCGACAACTGGTTGAGTGGCGTTGGCGTGCCATAATAGCTGACGCGGATACCGTCGAGCATCGACGTAGTCGCACGCCCTGTACGAACCCCACCCAAGGCGCGCTGCATCGACGCCAGGGCCGCCGTCATGTGCTGCTCGGTCTCGCTGAGAATCTCGTCGATCATGTGTCAATTACCAATCCCTGCCCGGAGACCTGGTCCAATCAGGATTCACCGAGACGGAAACAGGAAAAGCGCCGCACCGTGATCTTCTCACCGATCTTGGCCGTCAATTCCGTGACGAGATCCTGAATCGTCTTGTCCGGATCCTTGACGAATGCCTGCTCCAGCAGGCAGACCTCCTGGTAATATTTGTCCAGGCGGCCACTGACAATCTTCTCGGCGATGTGCTCCGGCTTGCCCTCGTTTTTGGCCTGTTCGAGGTAGATCTCTTTTTCTTTGTCGATCGTCGCCGGATCGATCTCCTCACGACTCACCGCAACCGGGCCCTCCGCAGCAATATGCATGGCGACACCGCGTGCGAATGCCTGGAAATCCTCTGTCCGGGCTACAAAATCGGTCTCACAGTTGACCTCGACAAGAACACCCAGACGGCTACCAGGGTGGATGTACGACATGACAACACCTTCGTTGGCATCACGCCCGGCTCGTTTCTCGACGGCGGCCATGCCCTTTTTTCTCAGGTGCTCAACCGCCTTCTCCATATCCCCGTCGGTTTCGACGAGAGCCTTCTTACATTGCATCATGCCGATGCCGGTACGCTCGCGCAACTCGCGCACAGCAACGGCGGTAATATCTGCCATTCCTAGTCTTTCTCTTGGTTCTTCGTTCTGGACCCTTTAGACTCGCCCCTGGCGTGTCCCCTCAGGCCGTCGCTTTAGCCTCGGTGCCTGACGACGTAACGTCCGTGGTCTCTTCGTCCTCTTCTGTGCGCGCCCCCTTGCCCTTCTCATTGGCGGCGCGACCTTCGATCACTGCGTCCGCCATTTCATGGGTGATCACCTGAATAGAGCGAATGGCATCATCATTGCCTGGGATCGGGAACTCGACCTGATCGGGATCACAATTGGTGTCGACGATGGCCACCGAGGGAATACCGAGCTTCTGCGCTTCGGAGATGGCGCCGTGCTCCCTCATGATATCGACGATGTAGATCAAACCTGGCAGGCCATTCATTTTGCGAATGCCTTCCAAGGTCTTCACCATACGCTTCCGCTCCTTCTCCAACAGCAGGACTTCCTTCTTCTTCAGCTTTTCGTACGTGCCGTCCTGGGAGATGCGGTCAAGATGATCGAGGTGACGGATGTTCTGCTTGATTGTCTGCCAGTTTGTCAGCATACCGCCCAGCCAACGCTCGGTGACAAAGAACATGTTGCAACGCTCCGCTTCCTCGCGGATCACGTCCTTTGCCTGCGGCTTCGTCCCGACGAAAAGCACTGCCTTGCCCGACTGTGCCGTCTTGCGCACGATCTCGGAGGCTGCTTCGATGCGGCGCACCGATTTATTGAGGTCGATGAGATGAATTCCATTGCGCTCCGTGAAGATGAATGGCTCCATCTTCGGATTCCAACGGCGCGTCTGATGGCCGAAGTGTGTGCCGGCTTTGAGCAGATCCTGTATTGGTACGGTCATACGATGCGACTCCATAAAATGGGGTTATTGCCTCCGCCCCCGTCACGTGCGACACGGAACCAACCGAAGCTATGACCAGCTTGACGGTCAGCACCCCCGCGGGCATCAGGAAGGCGTGCGTTATGAACCGCCAAACAGCGGCCCATTTACGAGTTCGGCCCCTTCTGGGGCCGAACTCAAACTGGTAATACTGTCTGGACGATAGCGAAACGATAGCGCAATT
>DPVW01000263.1:12767-17757 GCA_003529325.1 Candidatus Latescibacterota bacterium
TAGCGCAATTTGCTATCGTTTCGAAAACTGGAAACGCTTGCGCGCGCCAGCGAGTCCGTACTTCTTGCGTTCCTTCTCCCGTGAGTCGCGGGTGAGGAATCCAGCGCGCTTGAGCGTGGCGCGCAATGTCGGGTCGGAGGAGAGCAGGGCGCGGGCGATGCCCAGCGACATGGCGCCTGCTTGCCCACGCAAACCACCACCACTGCTGCTGATATGAATGTCGAACTTGTCCCGTGTTTCCGTCAGCTGCAGGGGCTGTACCATGATCATTTCGAGGGCGTCGCGGCGGAGATATTCCTCGACTGAGCGCCCATTGATGATGATCTGTCCGGAACCCGGGCGAATGCGCACGCGTGCGACGGAAGTCTTGCGGCGGCCGGTGGCCTCGAATCGCTGCTCTTCAGCCATGATCTCTCATTGTTAAAGGTGCTTAAAAAAACTGAACCTACAGGCTCAGCGCCTCGGGCTGCTGGGCGGCATGACCATGATCGGGGCCAGCGTAGACGCGCAGCTTCTTGAACATTTGGCGACCGAGGATATTGTTTGGCATCATGCCTTTGATCGCAGTACGGAGGATACGCTCGGGGTGCTTGTTGAGCATATCTTCATAGGTCGTCGTACGCAGCCCACCAGGATAACCGGTGTGCCGATAGTAGACCTTCTGCTCGGCCTTACGTCCGGTCACCCGGATCTTTTCGGCATTGATCACGACGATGTGATCGCCGAGATCCATATGTGGCGAGTAGGTCGGCTTGTGCTTGCCCCGCAAGACGTGGGCGATCTGCGATGCGAGGCGGCCGAGGGTTTTGCCATCTGCATCCACGACGTACCAGCGCCGCTCGATCTCGCCGGCTCGCGGCGTGTAACTCTTGGTCGTCACCGTAAGTCTCTACCTGTGCTGAACTTTAGGGCCAAAAATATGATTCACCGCACATGGCGGTACGAAACACCGAAACTACGTGCCCTCAGAGGGACTGTCAACAGAGGACCCCTCCGTGGAACGTCGACGCCACCAGCGCCAGGCGACGGACAGGGCCAAAACTGCGAGCAGGCCGCCGATGACTCGATTGTATCGACTCAGCCAGTAGGTAACATCTTCCCAGTTCTGCCCCACCTTCCATCCGGCGCAGAGCAATACCCCGTTCCACAGCAGCATGCTGACCCCACCCAAAATGGCCACCGGGCGCCAGTTCATCCCCCCCATACCCGCAGCCAGGGCGATAACGGAGCGAATTCCACTAAGAAAGCGGTTGCCGAGCACCAGCCACACGCCGTATCGCGACAACCAACTCTCCACCCGTTCGAGGCTTGCGGAGGAGGACATGATCATCCCACCGGCGCGACCCCGCAGAAAAGAGCGACCCCGTGTGCGGCCAAGATAGTACATGAGGAGGAATCCCCCCGTGCCTCCCAGACAGGTGCACAGATAGACCAGCAACCAGTCGAGCACACCCCGTCCCGCCAGATAGGCAGACAAGACCACGACGAGGTCACCGGGAACCGGCGGCAGGACATTCTCCAGAAAAGCGCTCAGCACGAGGGCCCCATACGCCAGAAGTGGCGGCCAATCGCCGATGTGAGCAACAGCCTGTTCGATCCAGGTGCTCACGTCAGGGTCGCCACAGGGATCCTCAACAGTGCCGTCGCCTGTGCCGCCATACCCTCCTCGCGTCCCACGAAGCCCAGTCGTTCGGTCGTCGTCGCCTTTACCGAAACCCTTTCGGCCGGCACACTCAGCGCCGCCGCCATGGCGGCACACATTGCGTCAACGTGAGGCGCCAGCTTCGGCACTTGTGCCATGATGACGGCATCGACGTTGACCACCCCCATATTGCCATCCCGTAATCGGTGACCGACTCGCTCAAGAAGGAGTAGACTGTCGATGCCTTCGTATGCGGGATCGTCGTCGGGAAAGAGTCGACCGATATCCCCGAGCCGGGCAGCTCCCAGCAGGGCGTCGATCACGGCATGGACGAGTACGTCAGCATCCGAGTGTCCCGCCAGTCCGCGATCGTGGGCGATTGGGACCCCTCCAAGAATCAGTGGACGACCCGCGGCAAATGCGTGGACATCATACCCCATGCCGACGCGTAGGTCGCTCATGTTCTGTGACTGCAGATCGCCGGCGGTAGTAATTTTCACGTTGTCAATCTCCCCCGGGATGATATGGACGTCGATACCGATCCGCTCAACGAGGGATGCTTCATCCGTCGCCGGCGCCCCCGACGACGCGGCGGCAACCGCCTGTTCGATGATGTCGCGATGAAAGCCCTGTGGTGTCTGCGCGTTAAATAGGCGACTGCGCGTTGGTGAGTCCACCACGACGCCGTGCGCCACGACCTTCACCGTTTCCGTCACCGGTAGTGCCGGGATCACCGCCCTATGGAGTACCGCAGCGGCAATGACTTCATGCACCAGTTCCATCGAGACCCAGGGACGCACGGCATCGTGCACGAGGACGAGTTCGTCTGCTGTCGCCGGCGGCAGGCTGGCGAGGGCGGCGCGCACAGAATCGGACCGCTCTGCACCACCCATAACCGGGGGCTGAAGCTTGCGGAATCCGGCGGCGAGGGTGGCAAAAATCTCCCTGTCCTCGGGGTGTATGGCGACCACGACGGCCTGCACCTCAGGGCTGTCATCGAAGCGACGAAGCGTATGCCACAGTACGGGACGCCCCTGCCACAACTGATACTGTTTAGGGGTTGTATTGTCGCCAAAGCGATGGCCGCGGCCGGCGGCGGGGATAATAACGGTGGTTTTCGGCATTTGGCTTTAGTGGATAAACATGGCGTCACCATAGCTGTAAAAGCGGTACCTCTCGGCGACGGCAAGTTGGTAAGCCGCCAGCAGCGGTTGCTGCCCGGCGAGTGCACTGACGAGCAACAACAGACTCGAACGCGGCAGATGGAAGTTCGTCACCATGGCATCGACGACGTTGAATTCGTGAGGTGGGCAGATCAGCAGATCCGTCCAGCCTTCCCCGGCGCGAACCTCTCCCTCCATGGCGCAGGTCTCAAGCGTTCGCACCGTCGTCGTGCCGACGGCGATACAGCGTCCACCTGCCCGCCGACGCTCAGCGATACAGTTCGCTGTTGTCGCACTGACCCGATAGAATTCTGCTTCCAGTTGATGTTGACGCGGATCCTCGGTCCGCACGGGCTCGAAGGTCCCAGGGCCAACATGCAACAGCAGCCGTTCCACGCCAACCCCCCGATCCCGCACGGCCGTCAGCAATTGCTCAGTGAAGTGTAGACCCGCCGTCGGCGCCGCGATTGAGCCATCAGTGGTGGCGAATACAGTCTGATACCGGTCAGAATCTATCGATTCGGGGGCGCGCCGGATGTACGGCGGCAGGGGGATATCCCCTGCCTCCTGCTCCATGGACAGCACCGACGCGTGTCCGGTGGGATCTGCGCAGTCAGTGACAGCGCCGCCGTGGGCGTCAGCAGGCATCCGCAGGCGAATTCGGTCACCAACCCGGCCTACCACTTTCAGTCTCCAGGATCCGCGATCTAATTGGATCCAATCCCCCGACTGCAGGCCGCGTAACGGGCGAGCCAGGGCGAGCCAGGTGCCATCCTTTGGATCACGCCGCAACAGCAGCAATTCAACCCGACCACCGGTGCGCTCCTTGTGCCCGCGAAGGCGGGCGCGCACGACACGTGTCTCGTTGAGGACGAGGACGTCCTCCGGACGCAAGCGCTCGACGATATCGGCAAAGAGCAGATGCTCAACACCGCCATTCTGACGATCGAGTGCCATCAACCGGGACGCGTCACGGCGTTCGGCAGGATACTGGGCGACGAGGTCGTCGGGAAGATCGAAGTTGAACTCTTCGATATGCATCTGGCAGGCAGCCGAAGCTACAGGCGACCTACAGGATGGTCAAGAAATGAGAAGGGGCCGCCTCATCCATGAGGCAGCCCCTTCCCCGCCGGAGGGTTGGCCGTGTTTGAAAGAAAATCGGCCGGATTCCTTAGAGCAGGGACAACGCCCCGATGGATGTCACATTTGCCTGCACCAGCATGGCGTTGCTCGTCTGCAGGAGCAACTGTGCACGGGTAAACTCGGTAACTTCTAGAGCCATATCCGCATCGCGGATCGTCGCGTCGGAAGCGGTGATATTCTCGATTTCCACCTCGGTAAAGCCAATGGAGAAACCCAACCGGTTCTGCACCGCGCCAAGATCACCGCGCGCCGCCGAAACAGTGGTGATTGCCCGGTCGATACCAGCGATGGCGGAGCGCGCGTCATCGATACTTGAAACCGACAACTGGCCCAGATTGAGGGCGGCTCCGCTGGCTCGAAGATCCGGGATGCCCACCTCTAGCCGGTTGAAGAAGGAGTCGGTGGGCCCCACCTGGAACACACCTCCCTTGCCCCCTTCGATGACGATATTCGTGCCGTCGAGATCACCGTCGGTATAATCGCCGGTAGCACCTGAAACATTGGCACCAGCCAGCGTGACCTGCACACCGATACGGTCGAAATTGGCGACCATGCTGGAGCCGGACGCTACGACGGCCCCGTCGAGAGCGATTCCCGCCGAGGATTCGATCGACTTCGGACACGAATTGACTGAACTCGGCCGAGATGCTCTCACGGTTCCTGTCGTTGATCGTGCTCGTCGCTGACTGGAGCGCCAGTTCAGCGCATGCGCACGAACATGTTGTTAACCACCTGCAATGACCCTTCGGCCACCTGCAGCAGGACCGAGCCCTGTTGCGCATTGCGCACGTTCTGGTTGAGTTTCGCCGCCTCACTCCGCAATCCTTCGGAGACGACGAGACCAGAGGCATCGTCCATGGCTCGATTCCGTAGACCGGATGACAGACGCTCCAACTGACGATTGGCTCTCGTTACGTTGCGCGAGATCGAGCGCTGCGCGTTGATCGCCGAAATGCTGCGGTTCACTCTGATTGGCACGTTATTGCCTCCTTGCTCCTCAGATAGGGTCCCCCTCCAGAGAACCCTCCCGCCGACCGCCGGG
>DPVW01000263.1:18104-19054 GCA_003529325.1 Candidatus Latescibacterota bacterium
CGGGAACCCGCCTATTCACCCCTCCCGATCCCCTCCAGAACCAGGTGAAGCGACTCGAGCCCGCGCCTCCTGTTCCGTCTATCGGAACCATCTGACCACAACTTTAGCAGTTTGTCGCACTTTTTCTTTGATATTGGCCGATTTGTGAAAAACTGAAGATCTCTGGTGATGGGACGATCGGGGATCTGAATGGGACCACCCTGATCATCAATGAAGGTATCGGAGGCAGCTTCCAGCTTGGCAGTGACGCCATCGACGAGGCCATCAACCGGGTCGCTGGTGAACGCGGCACCGTCGGCGCCATAATGAACCGACTGGAGTACACTCTAGACTTCACGGAACGCGCGATCGAGGGAGTTACAGCATCGGAATCGACGATTCGGGACGCAGCAGTGGAGGCAATGCTGAGCACGCGGCCTATAAAGGGCCGACCATCCAGGATTGATGTAGGAGGTGAAAGCGATACGTTCGAGCAGGTCGCCACCGGTGGGCAGGTCGACAAAGCCGAGAACGGCCGAACACCAGATGCCCGCAGCGACGAGATACGAATACAGGGCGGGATAGGTGAATTCAGTGGGCTCGAAGGTCCCTTCCCGAAAGAAGTTCCAAATACTGGCGGCGACGCCGATCTCGTCTACGTGGCCGTAGAATTCCGGATAACCCTGACCAAGCCCCCACAGCCGCAGCAGCAGGGCTACGCAGAGGACGGCAAGGAACAGCCACCTACCCTCTCAACGAGCGTGCTGGAAGATCGTATACAGGATCTTCCAGCCCGCCCGGAATGTCCCGGCAAGCGTCCCCGTGACCTTTGAGGCGCCGGTGTGACGTCGCCGATAGCTGACGGGGACCTCGACACCCCGCAGGCCATGACGAGCCACCTTGACTTGCATCTCCACCGTCCAACCGAAATCCTGATCGACCATGCCAATCCTTTCCAGGGCTTCGCGTCG
>DPVW01000320.1:0-2204 GCA_003529325.1 Candidatus Latescibacterota bacterium
TCGATGTGCTTGCTGGCTCAGTCATAGAACAACCAGTAGTGGCGCCGGTGGCGTGCCGTCCGGCAAGCCCGTGATTTTGACCTCTAGCACGGACAGGTCATTGCTGGAGAAGTAGTACAGGTACTCAATCCCCGCTGGCCGCAACTCTAACTAGTACGCCTCCAGCCGCGGACCGTCCGCCAGTTCCTCCCAGCGTTTCGTCCACTCCGCCGTGCCGTCCTCTTCCCACAATTTCAGATTGATGCCGCGAATATTGCCTTCGGGGAAGCCGGTCAGACGATCGACGCTGGGCCAGCCCTGCAGGGCAAATCGTGAGCCTTGTGGCATATGCAGTTCACTGATGACACGAGGTATGACGGTCTTGGGATTCTGACGAATGCGTTCCAATTCCTTCTCGTCCACATCGACGCCCAGACCGGGGCCTTCGGGCACGGGTGTGCTGCCTTCGGCGACTTCGAGACGGCCCCCGGTGACGTCTTCATCGTACTGGTCATCGAGATTGGTGGAGTGCGAGATGTTGGGCAGGGCGGCGCCCAGGTGCATGGCCAGCGCTTTGGACAGGGTGCCGCCTGTGAGCTGAATGACGCAGGACGCATTGGCTTCGGCCGCCGCCCAACCGCGGCGGATGGCGTTGGCAATGCCACTTTCGGCAATCATGTAGAGATCAGCACAGCCATTCATGATCTCCGGGCCACCGCCCAGCTGCGGCACGTGCATGAGCAAGGGCAGGCTGGTCTTCTCCCGCAAGCGACGCCAACCTTCGAGATCGCGCCAGTTCAGCGGGTCCTCGAGGAGGCCGACGACGGGATACTGTTCGATCTCGGCGACCAGGCGCATGACCGAACTGGATGTTCGGTTGTGGTTGAAATCCCAGTGAAATTTGAAGCCCGCGGGGGCAACGTCCTGCACAGCCTGGGTCTGCTCAACGACACAGTAGTAGGTGCAGGAATGCATCTTGAAGAACATGTAGCCCTCGGCAGCTGCTCGCTGCACCTCGGCAGCGAGGTCTTCCGGTGACGCCGGTCGGGTCCACGCCGCCACGGGAACGCGATCGCGCACCTTCTCGCCGATGAGCTTGTATGCGGGGACTTCCAGGTGTTTTCCCACAGCATCATAGATGGCACCGGATAGACCGGTGTTGATGCTGGCCATCAAGAAATCGACGGGGTTGCGGCCGACCATACGATCGATCTGCGCCTGATCCATGCTGATGTGGCCGCGTGTGTCACCCCAGCCGACGATGCCATTGTCGCAGGTGACCTTGAAGACGGTCTGCGTGTCGATACCGGAGAAGCGGGGCTTCTGGTCGGCGTTGCGGGCACACAACTTCGGATTGATCTGGATCGCTTCAACGTCGGTGATTTTCATCGCTTCGTGCTCCTGAGGGTGACTTTCAGATCTTGAGTTCTTTGGTGGCCAGAAGATGTTCGATGCATTCGGTGAAGATCTGCTCCGTCGTGTAGCGCGGTCGGTAACCGAGCAAACGCTGACCCTTGGAGATGCTGGAGCATGTCTGTGGGGACTCCAGTCTCTGGAATGTGCTTGAGCAGCGCCGGTCGATTAGCGCGAACGCAGAAGGGGTCGCGAGAAGGACACGGGCATGTCGCCGTGAACATTTCGCGTGCCCGGCGTCATGAAGTGGATGGCGAAAGCGCGGCGCTGGCGATCGGTGCGATTGGGTGGCGTGCTGTGCAATGCTTGGCAATGGTGGAACATGGCACCACCAGCGGCCAGGTCGACGACAACTGGTTCGACATCAGTCAACGCCTCCGAGGCGTCGAGCAGGACATCGCCACGCTCGTGACCGTGGGCGGCCAGGTGCGAGCCCAGACTCAGGTGCATGGCGCCATTGGTGACATCCACATCATCGAGGGTGAGCCAGCAACTGACCAGATTCGCCGGCAGACACTTCCAGTAGCCATTGTCCTGATGCCAGTGGATGGGACCGCCGTGATGGGCGGGTTTGAACAGGGCCTGGTCGTGGAACAGTTGAATTCGGGGGCCGATGAGGTCTTCGGCGATGTCGAGGATGCTCTCATTATACAGGAGACGCCGGAAGGCGAGGCTGCGCTCGCAGCACTGCATGATCTGCAGCATCTCTTCCTCTGCACCCTCGTCGTGGCGCTGGGCGGCACCGCCATCGGCGGCGAGGTTGCGGTAACGATCGTCGGCGCGAGCCTCGTCGAAGAGGCGGTCATATTCGG
>DPVW01000320.1:2538-5319 GCA_003529325.1 Candidatus Latescibacterota bacterium
GCGCAATTCCCCTAACAGACTGTCGTCGAGCAGCTTGCCGATGACGACGAAGCCGTCGCGCCGGAAGGTGTCGATCTGGTCCTGCGTCAGGGAGCGGTTGGGGTTTTCTGTTGTGGGCTGTTCCATAGTGAGGGCGGAAGATAGGTAAGTTCGGGGTCTCTGGTAACCTTCTGGTAACCCAGGTGTCGGGTTGGGGCGGCCTGGAAGGCTTCTCCGACGGAGAAATGCGTCTCGCGCCACCCGCAGAATCATGTGCACAGCACATATGGTCGACTTGTGATGCCCACCCGATTGTGACTACGTATGCGACACAGATCGGTGTCGCTGGGGTACCTTGCCAAAGTGGCGATTGGTTTCCCATCGACGATCGTCGAAGAGTCACCCATGGAGTGAGTCAATTCCGTGAAAGGATCATACAAAGCCATCGAAAACCTGAGCCTTACCGCCACGGATCTGTCCGCTCATCTGGGCTGCCATCATCTGACGCAATTCTCGGTACGGGTCAAGAAGGGGAGATCAAGCGTCCCTTCTACGATGATCCCACTCTCGAATTGCTTCGCGAGAAGGGCAATGAGCACGAGAAGGCCTACCTCGAACATCTTCGCAGTCAAGGGCGATCCATCAAGGAATTCTCCGATCACGGCTCCACGACGGATCAGGCCCTCGCGGCTATGCGTCAGGGCCTTGAGAAGGTGCAGAAGCAGGCGTGGGTGCAGCTGGAAGGGCGCCGTGGGAAGCACCCCTATCATGAGACGATCCAGCCGGAGTGCATCGCTCTGACGCGGGCGGCGATCGTGGTTGTGGGGGTGGGAAAGGGCCATACGGAATCTCGAATGAAGGCAAAGGAATGACACTACGACAGGCAGGAATGAGACACTGCGAGATAAGGGGAGTTGCAGTTCCCCGAATTGCCCACGATTTACAGAACCAATGCTTTGGGACGTCAGATCGCTGGCGGACAGCCCATGAGCTCGCGAATCACGTCAAGACCGTGCTCGTCGAGGTCCGGGAGCGTATACCAATTGGTAGATGAACCCGGGACCTCGGAAGCGGAGGAGAGTGAAGAGCCACCCTATCCATCCAACTTCTACGCATGGTATTGCGTGATCGTCCTGTTGGGGGTCTACCTCAACTCCTTTCTCGACCGACAGATTCTCGGGCTCATCGTCGATCCCATGAAGAGGACGATGGGGCTGAGTGACACGCAGGTCGGGTTCCTGATGGGCCCGTCCTTCGCGATCTTCTACACCTTCGCCGGCTTGCCTCTGGGTTGGCTGGCCGATCGGGTGAGCCGTCGCTGGCTGATCACGGCGGGACAGATTTTCTGGTCTATCGCATCGGTCACATTCGGTCTCGGCCGAAACTACACTCAGATGATCAGCGCCCGCATCGGCGTCGGAGTAGGGGAGGCATCCCTTTCCCCCTCCGCATACTCGATGATCGCCGACCTCTTCCCACCACACCGGTTGGCGCGAGCGCTGAGTGTTTACGGGATTGGTATTTTCGTCGGGGGTGGACTCGCCAATTTTATCGGCGGCCAGTTCGCCGCGGTGTATCCGCTCGAAGAGATGCATCTGCTTCCGGTTGTGGGCGAACGCTACGGCTGGCAGATCATCTTCTTCCTGATCGCGCTCCCTACCGTTCCACTGTCGCTCCTGCTTCTCACGCTCCGAGAACCGATCCGCCGCAACCTGGCGATGGTGCGGGATTCGGCGGGCAACCTGGCGCGCAGGCGCGTCCCAGTCCCCGAGTTCGTCCAGTATGTATCGGCCAACCGACGAACCGTCCTCACCCACGGTCTGGGGTTCTCGTGCCTGGCCTTCTCGGGCTACGGCGCGGCAGCGTGGTTTCCTGCGCTGATGATGCGGCTGCACGAGTGGACTCCGCAGCAGGTGGGTACCTATTTCGGGCTGACTGCGATGATTTTCGGTCCGATCGGTCTTTTCCTGGGCGGTTACCTGGGAGACCTTCTGGCGACCCGCGGGTTGCGCGATTCCAAGATGCGTGTCGGTCTGATCTCCTGTGTGGCCTGGCTCCCTTTCGGATTGGCCGCCCCGCTGATGCCTACCGGCTGGCTGGTGTTCGCGCTGAATGTCCCAGCCGTTCTGATTTCCGCAATGTCCTGGGGTGTCGCGCCGGCTGCGATTCAGGAAATCATGCCGAATCAGATGCGGGGACAAGCTTCAGCGATATACCTTCTGATAATCAATCTTATCGGACTCGGCCTGGGCCCGCAGGTGATTGCGCTGCTGACCGACTATGTGTTCGTCGATCCGTTGAAGGTACATTTCTCTCTCGTGTGTACGACGGGAGCGGCGCACGTGCTGGCCATCGCTCTGCTGTGGCCGGGGCTCCGTTCGTTCAGAGAGAGCAGGAACTATTTCGATCGGTGGCTGGCGGAGAATAGCGCCGTGCTTAGAAAAAGCTAGTGCGGAAGCTCGGCCAATCCCAGAGCCGCCCCCGGTGACTAGTGCAACTCTATCATTCAAATGTGGATTCATAAAACCTCCTCATAGAATTTACGTTTGCCGAAGGCGTTGGCGGAGCCCAAGCCGCGGAAATTCCGACCCCCTCACGGCTTCATACTTCCGGGTTCTTCCTGTACCAACTTGTTGCTTCTTCGAATGCGTGGCCGATCCGACAGAGCAACGGTTCGTCCAGACGTCTACCCCAGAACTGAATGGTGTGGGGTAACCCATCTTCTGTAAGTCCGCACGGCAGTGAAAGTGTGGGTATCCCGGCAAAGTATGCTGGAGAGCTTCGAGGATGCCGATAGCGCGA
>DPVW01000138.1 GCA_003529325.1 Candidatus Latescibacterota bacterium
CGCCACACGTCGCCATCCTTTGGTGGCAAGGCGCGCCCATCGCCCTGAGCCAGCGATTTCATGCCACGCCAAGGCAGGGCGAGTTCCACCGTCCAGCCACGATCCCGATCGCTGTTGTCGTTGATCGTGCCATCGGCGACGACCGCTGTCTTCAAGCCCGGCAGGTCCCAGTTCCAGTAGCCGGTGCGTGGGCCCCGCGGGTGGGGTTGGAAGCCGACGCCCGGAAAGGGTTTCACCTGGGGATGGTCCTTGGCGAATTCCGCCTGTTTGCTGTAACCCATCTTTTCGTAGGCGTCGTCCCAGATGAAGAAGACCTCATAGATCGTACCGAAGGTGTTGATTTCGAACTCGTAGTAGGCGCCGGCACCGGCGACAAAAAGTTCGACGTCGTTGTCCTGATAGATGTAGTCGTCCTGCTCCGTCAGCGTCGCCTCCAGGAAGGGCTCTTCCACCCAATATCCGACGTAGAGGTAGTCGTCATCCCAGAGCACGGCGGCGCGTGTGTCATGGACCCCGGCAACTCCATTGACCAGGTCGGAGAAACGGGGCGACCGCGGCGCCTGGGACCACGAATCCTCGTCCAGACGGCCGTCCACGGTGATCGGACCCGAGGCGCGGTGCGCGGTGTAACGCTCGATGCGGTCGTCGGGCCATGGGAAGACGTCGGCCATGCGGGTTCGCTCCCTTTGAGGAATGGCTTTGAGTTCAGCGACTTTGGCGACGAAATCGTCGAAGGCATAATGGTCAGAGTTGTTGTCGCCCACATATCGAAAGGCCTCCTGGCCTTCAGGGTCGATCAACACCAGTGCCGGGTAATGCACGAGTTGCCCGTGAAACTGATACCCATCAGGGATCTCGAACAGGTCAGCCAGCGCCGTGTCCGGATCGCGATAGATCACGGGCAGTGCCGCGATCTCTGCGGCGACGGCTGCATCCGGCTCGAACCGACTCGCCAGATTCATCCTCCAGCCGGCGATCTCTTGATCCGTGTTGCTCCTCCGCCCGTGTCGTGTAGTCATGGGTGTGGTCAATAGCAGTAGGGACAGGTCGTCTTCAATGCAGGGCAACCCATTGCCCCGTGCATGCACCAACTCGAAGCTCCTGTCACCCACTGCCTCCTGCACGGTGAAGTCATCGTGCTGGAAGGGCACGCCGTCAGCGGCAGTCGCCGGGAGGGCGGCAAGCAGCAGCAGATATGTGAAACGACCCATGAAGGGGCTCCTCGGCTGATGGCGGATCATTGCTATAGGCCTAATTCGCGGATGACGGTGGGATCGTGACGCAGGGACTCCGCCCAGCGATTGCGCACCCCGGCGAGGTGGCGGAACAGATCCTGTCGCTCGGCGAGTTGGTTCACCCTCTCCCCCGGGTCGAGTTCGAGGTCATAGAGGGAGATGTCGTCAGCACCACTGCCCATAAGTTTCCAGCGGCCCTCACGAACCGCCCACAACATGCCATAGGTCCAGCACAGCGCCGCGTGGACGGTAGCCGTCGACGAGGTGATGACGGGGCCCAGTGGCTGTCCATCCAGGACGAGGCCCGTCGTCGACAGACCGGCGGCGTCGGCCAACGTTGGCAGCCAATCCAGACTCGACACCAGTTGCTGGCGCACAACGCCCTGCGGATAATGGCCAGGCCACGAGGCGATGCAGGGGACCCGAATCCCCCCTTCGGCGAGGGTGCCCTTGTGGCCGCTGTATGGCGTAGCGCGGCCGCCGGGGCCACAGGGCCAGATTCGCCCACAGCCAAGAGACTCCTCTTCGATGGAATGACCATGATCGCTCAAGAACAGAATGATCGTGTCTTCGGACAAGCCCTGGGCCTCGATTGCGGCGACCACGCGGCCCACGGCTTCGTCGAGGACCTGCACACAGGCGGCGTAATGCCGGCGCCCTGGCTCTTCGATATGCGCCACTGCCTGCAGGCTGGCCGTGGTCGGCTGGATTGGATAATGAGGCTGGTTATATGGCAGGTAGAGAAAGAAGGGACGGCGGTGGTTGCGGTCGATGAAGGCTGTCGCTTCCCGGGTTACGAGATCCGGGAAATAGGTGCCCTCTTCGTGGTATGCTGCATCATCCTTCCAAAGTCTGTGACCGACACCGGCACCCCAGTGGTAGGTGTGGGAATAATTGTCGAGGGCGCCCACCTTGAAGCCCATGAACTCATCGAAGCCCTGGGACTGCGGGCTGTGATCGGCTGGTATGCCGAGGTGCCACTTGCCGAAGATTGCCGTGCGGTAGCCGTTGCCGCCAAGCAATTCGGCCAGCGTTGTCTCCTCTGCCTCGAGACCGACATTTCGTTGCAGGACGCGGGCATGCTCGCGCCCCGTCAGCAGACTGGCGCGCGATGGGGTACAGGCAGGGGCTGTGACGTAGTGGTCGGTGAAACGCACGCCCCGCGCCGCCAGGGCGTCGAGGTGCGGTGTGCGCAAGTCGTCGGCACCATAACAACCCAGATCGGTGCTGCCCAGGTCGTCGGCGACGATGAGGACGATATTCGGC
>DPVW01000241.1 GCA_003529325.1 Candidatus Latescibacterota bacterium
GGTCGAGATCCAGAACAACCTGGTGCGTCGCATCACCAGACGCGGCGATGCCAGGGCAGTCTGCTGGCCAATCTCGAAGACCCGCCAATCGGATTTTTCGTTGATGCCCCTGCGGCGGACCTCCATCTTACCGTAGACGCAACCGCGGCGATCGATGCGAGTCCCACACGCACAGGCAAGGCACGACATCGATGGTCAACAGCACTTGCGAGACAAACCCCGACATAGGTGCCGACGAATACCCATGAGACCAGATCAACACTCCCAGACAGGCACGAGATAATGGCAAGAATCATGTTGATCGGTGACTCGATCCGGATGAGCTACGAACCGCTGGTCGACGCCACATTGAGCACCGAGGGACACGAAGTATTCGGCGCACCCGGCAACAGCCAGTTCACACTGTACACCCTGGCCAGCTTGGGTCCGTGGCTCGCCGAATTCCCCGACCCGGAGGTCGTGCACTGGAACAACGGCCTGCACGACATCGGCCACAATCCGAATCGCGCCCCCGTGCAGATGCCACTCGACGTCTATAGCGGCAATCTGCGTTTTATCGCCCGCCATCTGTTGACCACCGGCGCCCGTATATGTTTTGCCAGCAGTACGCCGGTACACCCCGAGCGCCCCTTCCGCGACGATCAATGGTCCTGGCGCAACGACGAGATCGATGCCTACAACGACGCCGCCCGTCTGGTGATGTCCGAACTCGGTATACCCGTCAACGAACTGCACAAGGTCGTCGCCGACGACGTGGGTCGATATCTCAGCGACGATCAGTTGCACCTGAGCGACGAGGGCAAACAGACCTGCGCCGACGCCGTCTGTGCCGCCATCCGTGAGCAACTCACCAGCCCATGACGCGATTCCTGTATATCTCGGATACGCACTGGGGCTCCGGCGACACCGGCTACACGATGCAGCCCAAATACGACCACGAACTGCCAGCACTTCTCGCTGCATTGCAGGACTGGATCGAGGCGCATGGTCCCATCGACTTCCTGCTGCACGGTGGCGACATGATCCACGAGATGAGCGCAGACAATATCCGCCAGGCAGCCGCATGGTTCGACCTGCCCCTGCCGATCCATCTCTGTCTCGGCAATCACGATCTTACCGCCCACGACAGCGTCGACACCTGGATGGCCCTGGCGCCCCAGTTCTTTCCAGAGGCTTCCACGGACTTCACAATCAAAACGACGGATTGCATGATTCACGTCATCCCGAATCAGTATGGTCCAACGCCATTTCTCTGGGATCGGACCCAGGACCCACACTTCCTCGACAGCCAGATTCAGGCACTCGAACAACGACTTGATGCCGCGCCGGACACGACCCACCTGATCCTCACTCACAGCCCCGTACACGACCTCCCGCAGGCACAATCCGGGCTGGACAAACCCTTCCACCAACCACTGGCATCCTTCACCGACTGTGTCGTGGAATTGGCCGAGAAGTATGATGTCCCCTGTGTCCTTGGGGCGCACAGCCACGTCAACATGAACAAGGAACTGAATGGCGTGAATTACATCACCGTCAGCCCCCTGGTTGAAACACCCTTTGAATTCAAGTTATTTGAAGTTCTGCCAGAGTCGTTGACGATGGAGACACACAACCTCTGGGATCGTATGGATGTGGGCGCCAGATACAACTGGAACAGTACCTTTGTTCAAGGGCGCGCCTGCGATCGATCATTCCACCGAACCCTGACCCCACATTCCTGAAGGAGCGAATGCCATGGCGGAGATCACCGTCTACCACAACCCCAATTGAGGCAAGTCCAGGGGTGCGCTGGAAATCCTGCGTGCCGACAACGTCGAGTTCGACGTCATCGAATACATCAAGAATCCACCGACTGAACACGTGCTGCGACGCTTCCTGAAGCTGCTGGCGTGCGAACCCAAAGAACTCTTGCACTCCGGTGCCTTCGGCAATTTGGAGCGAAACATCGGAGAGATCGACACGCCCGATGCCCTCATCGAAGTTCTGCTCGAGCATCCGGAGGTCATGAACCGCCCCGTCATTGTTCGCGGTGATCGGGCCGTCATCGCCCGTCCGTCCGAAAAGGTGCGCGAAATCCTCGACTGATCTGGTATACAGTTGCTCAGTCTGTGGGCGCGCCACCGAAGTGCGACGCCGCCGGCGCCTGGTAACTGACCCGTAATTCGGGTGTTGCCACGCGTCGGTGGCCGTCCACTTTCGACTCCAGACAGCGCTCCAGCATGCCACTCGTCAACAAGGTTCGCTCCACCGGGTAGGGGGCCCGTCCCGTGACGAACATCTCCTCCGCTTTCTGCATCAGACAGGCGGAGTAGGTGACATTCGGCGCCCCGGGCAACAGAAACTGCAACGACACCACCTCCCCTTCGGCACCCCCCAGTCTGGCGGCAAAGGTCGAGTCCTGGACGGCGCCATTGAGCATCAGCAAGGTCGCCTGCAGGCCATCTTCGTAGTCGATGAAATACGCCGCCGGCTTTTCCACCAGTTCCTCAAGTTCGCCGCTGTGGGCCAGGTTCTGCGGTCGACCATCGCTCAAGGCGATGCCACTGCGCGAATCGGAACGCGCCAACGCGCCTTCGAGCAGACGCCTCGACCAGCGCCCCTGCTGGCCCGCCTGCCAGACGGCATCCCCTTCGATGAGTTGCACCGCCGCCACACCCGTCTCGCCCCCCTGGCGTCGCTCCACCATGCACTGCATTGCTTCCAGGGCATGAAAATCCATCGCATCGGAGCCACCCACACCGATCATCAGCGCCTCCTCGATGTGGCATCCCAGGGACAGTTCCAGAGGCGGCAACCGAAACGTCACCGGCAAAGACGAACCGGCGAGCAGTGGAAAATCGAGTTCCCGTGCGGCCGCCACCATCTGCTCTGCCTTGTCGAAACTGTAGGACAGGTGTTTGTCGTTGAACACCGGCACGGAACGACCATCCTGCCGGAAGACATCGACGATCTGCGAAAAGAACTCGTAGCGTGGGTAAAGTTTCTGCCCCTTGTCGTTGGCGGGATAATCGCCATGCTCGCCGATGAGCAGTACACCATCCACGGCAAGCGCGTCCGTGCCAAGGCGCAGGGCCTCGGCGATCGTCGAGTAGATGGTGAAGCCGCATTCCTCCGCCCGCTGCCGACTCACATCCTGTCCCGGTGACTGATCGACGAATACGCCAGCCACATCGAAGGCGGGCCGGTGCCAGCGACCATCGCGCGGGTATCCACACAGGAAGCGCTCCCCCATATGGTTCGCATGACTGCGCCAATCCCAGAACGTGGTGATGATCGCCAGCTTCTGTCGTTGTGGGGTCGCCATCACGCCCTCCGGAAGGTGGAACTCTCATCCACCTGGTAGTTGATGTCGAGGTGCGGTGTTTCGAACTTCTCGCCCTGCCACAGGGAGGTGACACCGGCGATGCTGAGACCGGTGGTCAGCAACGTGCGCTCGATCGGGAATGGGGGCTTGCCATGGACGATGAGATTCTCGATGTGATGGCACATGGGGTTAAAGAAGTTGGGTTGCATCTGGTGGCCTGCGCCAAGGTAAAACAGCAACGACAGCGGATCCTCTCGATCAGCGAGACGGGCGGCGACGGTGATGTCCCGCACGAGACCTTCCATGAGGAACATGGTCCCCTTCAATCCATCCGCGTATTCGATGCGATAGGCAACCGGCGGCGATCCAACCAACTGTGGCAGCTCTTCCCGCGTCGGATAGGTGTGTCGATGGCTCTCATCCAGCGGTTTCAGACTGAAACTGCGGCACAGGCACGCCTCAAACAGCGCCGCATCCCAGGCGCCGTCATCGAGGGCCTGCCAGACGGCATCACCCCGCATTGCGTGGACGGCGACGACACCCGTTTCCCCTCCCTCCCGACGTTCCGCCAGAGACTGCATGCCCTCGAGCGTATGGATATCGTAGCTGTCGATCCCGCCGACGCCGACACCGACGATCTCTTCGGTCTCAGCCCCCCAGGGCAGATCGACAGAGGGCACGCGGCGACTGATCGGCACCGATGAACCGGCCATGAATGGGAAGTCGAGTTCGCGGCTGATGGCGACCATCTCCTGTGCCCACTCCCAGTTCCAGGACAGATGTTTGTCGCAAAACACGGGCACACTGCGCCCACTGGCACGGAAAACATCCACCGTCTGCTGGAAGAATTCATATCGAGGATACAGCGTCTGGCCCTGCTCGTTCTTCGGATACACACCATGCTCGGCGATCAACACGACACCGTCGACATCCAGTTCATTGCCACCCAGCGTCAGCGCCTCGGCGATGGTCGGGTATATGCGCAGATCGTCGTGGCGTGTCTCCCGCTCGCGGCTGAGATCGGACTCCGGGAACTGATCCACATACAGTGACACCACGTCCAACTCCGGCTGGTGCCAGCGACTGCCCCAACCGTAACCACCCATCAGTCGATCGACGATATTCTGCCCGTGCGAGTACTTGCGATACTCCGTCACCAAGGCGGCGACGCGCGGACGGCGAGCAGCCATCATTGCGCACCAAATCTGTAGATACTCAGGGCCGTCTTGGCGAAGAGCCACTCTTTGTCGGCAGCATTGAGAAAGTCCATGTGGTCACGGAACAGTTCGAGGGCGGGACCATAACCGACGCCCTGCAGCACACCCGGGAAGTTTGTGCCCCACATCAGGCGCTCGGGACCAAAGGCATCGTATAGCTTCTGGAAAGTGGGAAATGTATCCGGGAACGGAAAAGGTTTTGTCGACTTGTGGGCCTGGGGTGAGAACTTCACATAAACATTCGGATACTGCGCCATGTTCAACACATTGCCCAGCAGTGGCGCCGGTGCCTCTTCGTCCGTCGGTGCGCCACCGATATGATCGAGGGCGACCTTGACCCCGGGGAAACGGGCAACAATCGGTTCGATAGCCGGCAGCAGCGCTGCTGGGCCAAAGCTCAAGAAAGATGCCCCCAACTCTTCCGCCTTGCGCCAGATCGGATCCTGATCTGACGCCGCCCATTCGGCAGGGTCATCCGGTCGACCCAGGTGCATACGCAACCCGGCAAAGCCCTGCTCGGTAACCAGCCGCTCGAGTTGCTCGGCCGCATCCGGGGCATGGCGGTCCACCAGGCCAATGGCGGCGAATTTGCCAGGATACCGCTTCAGTGAGTCTGCTACGTATAGATTGTCGTATAGGTAGTGGATCGGCTGGACGATGACGGCCTTGTCCACGCCATGGGTCTCCATGGTCTCCACCAGCAGTTCAGCAGTCCCAGCTTCGGCCGCCTGTCGACCATCGGCGAAGGGATATTTCGCATAGTCGTCGGTCCAGACGTGCAGATGTGCATCGATGATCATTATGGCGAGCTCCTCATGAATAGGCGGCGGCGATCATCTCACGCAGGTGTTGCACAGCCAGTGCCCGACACGCTTCGTTCGTGCACTCGTTGCGGTCACCCAGTTCGAAGACCAGACCGATGGTGCCGTTGAAATCGACATCGCGCAGAATCCGCACGATCCGTCCGTAGTCGAGCCACTCCTCCCGCCCCGAGTCGATCTTGTAGATCTTGGCTCGTACGTAGGTCGCGTGCGCTGCGGTGGGTTTCAAGTAATCCTCATATAGATCGACGGACGAATCCCATTCCCCCCGTGGATGGGAGCCAATCGCCCCCTCCCACTGACCGGTGTCGAGCAGGAAAGTGAAGTTGTCGCGATCGACCTCGCGCAGGATTCGCAGGACCTGACCCGTAT
This sequence comes from Candidatus Latescibacterota bacterium, assembly GCA_003529325.1. GTDB lineage: Bacteria > Latescibacterota > UBA2968 > UBA8231 > UBA8231 > UBA8231. Next base: position 5,718 of record DPVW01000241.1, read on the forward strand.
TCATGGCAAAGCTGCCATTGTTGTGATTCTGTACTGCCAGTTGCACACCCCTGGCGGCGGCATACGCTGCCAGCTCCTGAAAGCTCTCGATCATCGGCGCCCACAGCGCCTCTTGTTCGGCAACGGTGTCCGGCCACTTGTGGCGGGCGAACAGCCTCAATACCTGCGCGCCCAGAAATGCCGTCGCGTCCACATCCGCCTGTCCCTGTGCCAGTCGCCGGCCTCGCTCCTCTGCCGGTCCCACCAGACTGCCCCCACCGGCATACCCGATCGTCAAGCCCGAGCGCAGACATTCACCCCGTACGTGGCGCAGATAGTCCTGCTCTCGATTCATGCCCGAAAGATGCAAATCCACCGCATCCAACTGAAGCCCCTTCGCCTCCGCGATCGCCGCGGCGATCGTCATCGTCGCCGTCTCTCGCGCCATCATTCCCAGCCGTATCATTTCAGTTCCCTGTCCCGCGAACGACCGGCATATTTTCTGCCGGCTCGGTCTGACGATTCCCACCCAGGGGCTGCGCCCTGGCGTCCATGTAATGAATGGCGAGGGCCCTGCGGCCGCGGCCCGTCGTATTGGCAAGCGTGCGATGCGGTGTGGCACCGTGATGGAACATCACCTGACCGGCGGAAAGTTCCAGTGCCGTCGCCAGCGATTCATCGGCACCCGTCATGGCGTACCCCGCCGATTCCAAACCCTCATGCTCCCGCAAGCGATCATGATGCCGTGGCAACACCCACATACAGCCATTGTCCACCGTCACGTCATCAAAAGCCAGCCAGCAGGAGACGACGGGTCGATCACCGCTGATGCGGAAGTAGTAGTCATCCTGATGCCAGTGCACGAGCCCCCCTGTGTGCGGTGGTTTGTACAACCCCTGACAGAGAATCACCTTGAGATCGGGACCGATCAGAGACTCCACGCGGTCGAGGATTCGCGCATCCCGCACCAGACCAGCGAACAGCTGATGGTGCAGATGCGCCGCGCGGATCTGATACACCTGGGTCGCCCTGCCATCCGCCAGCTCTCCATCACGAATGCTCTCCAGTTCGCCCTCGGCCTGCATCTTGTCCAGACACAACGAATAGGCCTCGCCCAGCGCCTCGACCTCACCCGTTTCAAACAGGACTTCATCCACCAGGAACCCCTGTTCGTTGAACAGATCGACCTGGTCAGACGACAGCGTACGATTTTTCGACTGTTTCACAGTGCTCAAACTAACTGGCTCCGATCGGTGCGCCCAATTGGTGTCCTGGCCCGCTACAACAGATTCCCCTCCGCCCTGGAATGGGCCCCCACAACAACAACGCCCTCCTGCATGCCGGTGCAGAGATTGTTGCTGATAAGATTGTAGTCTGTTGCACCACTCTCGACGATCCCCTGTGTCTGCGTCGGCTTCTGCTGGTCGTCGGCCAGTCGATTGCCGGTCAACAGATTCCGCTGCATATCGTGCAGTCGAATCCCCGGGTATTGCCCCGCCTGCTCCTGAGAATTGCTCAGAATCAGATTGCCCGTGATCACCTGCTCATCCCCTCGAGTGGCCTCGATCCCCCACCTTCGGTTATACGAACAGACGTTGTCGCTGATGATGTTGTGATGGTCGCCGCCCCTTGCGACCCCACCGATGCCGGCGAGTCCATTCTCCGAAAAGACGCTGTCGCTGCACGTCGAATGGTGCACGCGGGCACAGAAGAAGAAACCGTCCCCACCATTGCCCTTGCCGATGTTGTGCGACCACACGCTCCTGGCCAACCCCGTCCCCGGATGAAAACCATGGCCCCGACACCCATGGGCCTGACACTGGCTCACCTGCACGTCAAACCCACGCTGTACCCCGATCCCGTCACTCGGCCAGGCAAAGACCGTGACATTCGTAATGCGTACCCGCTGGCACAGTACCATGTGGATGGCGCTGTAGGTGAAGTCCCACCACTTGCCTTTGGAGCCTGTTGGCCCCCGAATCGTGAAGTCGGCCAGTTCCAGATCGGCCGCGCCATCGCTGGTGATGGCAGGGAAGAGACTGACCGCTTTGGCGTCATCGGCAACAGACAGACCGCGATTGAACTTCGCACTCATGCGGACACGATTGCCATCGATCCCCTCGACGATACCGTGTGTCCCCCACCATCCGCCCCGCGTCTCACCTGAAACGCCGATCTCCTGACCAACCTTGAAAGGCACCCTGCCACCCTTCAGCGTCAGCACCTTGCCTCCTTTGCGAACATCCTTCGCCAGTCGCGCCACCTTGAGTGGTGCAATGCAGAGCTCCGTCGACGGACCATCCCCGACCAGACTCACTCCCGAGGGAATCCATATCGATCTCGACAGGCGCCATCTGCCAGCTGGAATCCGCACACGCCCGCCCTTCTGCTGCAGCGACTCGATCGCCTCCTGAATCCCGGAGGTCGGCGAGTCCATCGCCTGAACATGGACGATATCCGTGGGCTTTCTCATCAAGCTCTGCCCTCCTCGATCCCAACGGTTCCGTCCTCAGCGACGGTCAGGAATGGGACTTCCCCACGATGGTTCGAGTAGGGCCCCCACATGACGGCGCTCTCTTCCGGTGTCATATCGGCGACGACTTCCTCGTTCCAATGGTCCTCGGGCGCACCATACTGCTTGGCGGGACCCTGACGTGCACACGTTCGCCCCGTGTATTTGATGAGCACTGCCCGTCGCTGATGCTCGGCCTGCCACGGCATCGTCCCGTGTGTCTGGGCACCATCCATGAACAGAACGACATCTCCGGCTTCGCAGATGGGCTGATGCACGGCACCCAGATCATCCTCTCTCCACGCCACCCCCTTCGGCATGGGAAATCGGGACTTGTGGCTGGCGGGAACGCAAGAAAACCCACCGGCACCTTCTGGCTGGTCGGCGAGTTGCCACGAAACCGTTACACCGCCAACCCAATGTCTGCCACCATTGTTGTGGTAGGCGACCCACGGCTTGTGCGGATGGCCCGCGCCATGCATCGATCCCCCTTCCATGCCCTGCACGTGCGAGATGATCTCGGGCCCGTGGTCGAGACGAAAACCTCGGCCACACATCTCGATCAGGCGAGAGACGATCTGCGGATGGGCCATCATGTCGCCTGGTCGAAGGGTTCACCCGCCCCATGAAAACGATGGCCCTCCGCCCCTTTTTTCGCACGGATCAGCAAGGGTCCATGGTCGAGCCGGAATCCTTTCCCGGAAAACTCATTGAGTCGGGAAACGACAAACGGATGGACCAGCAGTTTCCTGAAAGGCTTACGCAACGCCGGCGCCCAACCCAGCATGCCTGTCAGCTCGATTCGACTCGAATCTCCACCCAATGCTTTCGAATCGCGCGAAAGCCTCCCGGCATCGAAGGTCCTGGCCTCGTCCATCTTGGCGTCGAGGGCAGCATTACATGCGTCGATCTCCGCCTGATCGAGCACATTGGGAATCACCAGATAACCGCGCAGATCAAAGAATTACATCTCTTCAGCTGAAACTTCATGGACCTTGTAATTCATGACACCCCTCTGTTGGGCTGTGCCTGTCGCATAAGCTTTCGCAAGGAAACGTCCGAACCTGGCTGCCGGTCAAGGGAGCTAGTGTCTTGTCGCATCGATGTCGGCATTCTTGACCGCACTCTCTGGAGTTCGCTCTATGGTTTCAAATCCGGCTCCAACCCTCTAGCCAAAAGGCGCCCCGATGATTGCCTCGGGGCTCATTCTCATGCTGATGTTTGCCACAGGACCGGCTTCGGCCGACGAATACCTTCGTGAAGGCGAATTTCACGGCCAGCCCACGCTGGTACTTTCCAACGATGTGCTCGAATTGAGCATTCTGCCCTTTGGTGGGGCGTTGCCCAAGCTCGTTCTGCAGAATGATGAAGAGCAGAACAATCCCTTGTGGGACTCCTTTCGCGCCAGAGAGGAAAGGGGGCGCCCGGCGCGTCCCGGAGGCTCCGTCGGACACTTCGTCTGTGTCGACGGCTTCGGTCCGGTCTCAGAGGAGGAACGGGCGGCGGGCCTGACCGGACACGGCGAAGCGCACACACTCCCCTGGGTTACCCGTTCCTCGGACAAAGAGGGCAAGGTCGCGACACTGACTCAGGCCGTGCAGTTACCGCGCGTGCACGAACTGCTGACACGCACGATCAGCCTGGTAGATGGCGAAAACGTCGTCTACGTGCACAGCACGCTCGAGAGCCAGCTCGCATTCGATCGCCCCGTCTGCTGGGCGGAGCACGCCACCATCGGTTCACCCTTTCTGCAAGCGGGGGTCACGGTCGTGGACATCTCCCCGAATCGCGCCCTGACGCGTCCGCATGAGAACGAGAACCCCTTGTATCGCTTGCCATCGAACGAGGAATTCACCTGGCCCATGGCGCCGACCTTGGAGGGAGGTCAGATTGACCTTCGTGCCGCACCGGCGCCGCCCAATTCGATGGACCATACCGCCCATCTACTCGATCCGAACCGACAATACGCCTTCGTGACAGCGCTGCATCCAGACAAGCGCCTGTTGCTCGGCTACATCTTCCCAACCGAACAGTATCCCTGGTTGCAGATCTGGGAACATTACCCAGCGACGGGCGTGATGGCCCGTGGTTTGGAATTCGGTAGCCAGGCCTTCGACCTGCCCCGCCGCGACGTCGTCACCGAAAACCAGATATTTGGCCAGCTCCTTTACCGCTGGCTCCCCGCTCGATCGACCATCGAAGGCAATTACGCCATGTTCTGGACCAAGACGCCGGAGGGAATGTTGGGTGTAGACGACATCGAATGGAAAGACGGCAAGCTGCACATACAGGATCAGCGCTCGGGCATAAATCTGACTCTTGACGCGTCTCTTGATCTATGGTGAAGACACCACCCCTATCACTGAACCAGATTCGTTGAGAAATCCAGTTTGGTTTGCATTGTACCTCTCGTAATCTAGGCACACTATCAACCATCCTGGACCGATGCGCTTTCTTGAGAATCCGAGATCGCGTGATCCAGACTCTCGCAGTGGAGGCTCACGGCATTTGCGAGACAGGAGTTCGGCCCCAACTGAGATCTCTGGTTCCTGACAGGCATCTTCAGGCTCCTTCTGCCTTTCGGTTTGCCAGTACGGGGGATCGAATCGTTGTCGACGAGGAGATGCACTGAACTACGTACTCGACCGTCGGCAGTTCGAATACGTCGATGCCATTCGTTTCCGCGGTCAGACCGTCACCGTCACGGGACGGATCGACGCCCTGTCGAATCAGGCCGCCGCCGAGAATGTCAGCGACGGTGACCTAACGACCTTCTGGGAGCCTGGCGAGTCCGACTTCAATGCGGATGGACTGCGCAACTGGCAGGTCTTCAACTCACTGCCCGCCGACGAACAGGGACCCATCCGCTTCTTCAAGCGCGAGTTGCCCAGAATCTCTGAGGTCGAAGTCTGGGGTCCTGGCCCCAACGTGGCCTACCGCCCTGAGCGCCATGCGGGTGCTGCCTTTGAGGATGGTGGCAGAGGCTCTCCCCTGCTGGCTCTCGACGGTGTCTACCAGACTCGGTGGCTCGGTGGCCCCTGGGGATCTGAAGTACTCTACCGGCTACGTGGGCCATGACGATCTGGTTTGCACAGGCCCGCCGAGCAGTTCGGGCCCCGAAGGGGCTGCACGCCAGGATGGCCCGCCGCAGGCGTCGGTGCCAACCCGCACCAGAACCACCGCCCTTGATCTTCCGCTAATTCAGTGAATCACCGCTTCACCCGCAAAGTCTCCGGCACCAACCCCCCAAGCAACCCAGCCCCCACCAACCCAATCCCAGCGATGACAACCGGCGCCAAAGACAACCCAGCAACCTCCGCCACCTGCCCAACAATCATCGGCCCAGAAGCACTACCAGCATCCCCGATAAATCGCCACATCCCCAAAAATTCACCCCGCCCACGCTCAGGTGCCAGATCTGCCCCCAGAGTCAACATCGTCCCCGAACCCAGACCATTACCGAGACCAACCACCATCGTCACCAACGCCAACGCCCAGAAACTCTCCGTCATAGGCACAAGGGCCATCGCCGACGATTGAATGATGAAGGAGGGCACGTATGCCCACTTGCGACCGCGTCGGTCCATCAACTGCCCCGCCGGATAGAACATGAGCATGTCCGTGAAATAGGACAGACTGATGATGAGTCCTACCGAACTAGCGTCGAGCCCGATGACTTCGGCTGCGTAGAGTGGCACTACCGCATTTCGCGCGGCCCGGATGGTCTGCGCACAGATCTGTCCAGAGCCGGCACTGAGCAACATGCGCCAGTGCCCGGCCAGTACCTGCCAGATACTCACGTGCTGGGCGGCCCGTTCGTGTCGGGGTAGGTCTCGGTCGACCCAGAGGAAGGCGGCGATCACGCCAAAAGCGATCAGCACTCCCTGCAACGCAAAGGGCGCCGTGAGTGACACCCATTCCGCCAACACACCGCCGACGATGGGCCCGCCAAATCCGGAGATCCGGCCAATCCCCCCCATGACCGCATTGGTCCGACCTCGCCGTCCGATTTCGACGGTGTCGGTCACGTAGGTGTGGCGGGCGATATTCCACAAAGCCATCGCCACGCCGAGTAGCAGCTGCAAGACGAGGGCCTCTGACAGGGACCTGACCTGCGTCATGGCGACGGCACAGACGACCATTACCAGGCCACCGACAATCATCGATCGACGTACACCCAGGTGCCGTACGATGATCCCTGATGGCACATCAAAGGCGAGATTGCCCAGACCACGAGCGGCCAGCACCAGTCCCACCAGTCCATACGAAGCATCGAAGGAGAGGGCGAAGAGTGGCAGCACCGGAAGGATGAGTCCGCCACCCACCGACATGCAGGCCGTCGGCACCCAGATGGACAACACGACCTTGCGGTCGATGGCCCGCCGGGATGGGGATGGATTCACTGTGTGTTGTGCTGGTTATTGCGGAAGGTGTCCGATTCGTACCACGCGAAATCGCGACCACCCGTGTTCTGCCACCAGGCGTCGGCCGCCTCGGCAAGGCGACCCCGGGTCGCGGCATGCTCGGGCAGGCCGGCAACATTTACCAATTCGTGTGGATCGGTGGCCAGGTGGTAAAGCTCTTCCTTTCCCGCATGTGCGTCGCCAAAACCCGCATCT
>DPVW01000174.1 GCA_003529325.1 Candidatus Latescibacterota bacterium
ACCGAGTGCAATCAGTTCGGTGGTTCACCTATCGATTTGGACTGGTTTGAACGCTACGAACTGTTGTGGGGGGATGACATGCTGGCCGCCAAAACCGGCGTCGTCGGTGGGGCGCTTGCTGTACTGACCGAGGCTGGCGCCGATATCGCGCCGCTGCTGTCAGCCAGCACCTGTCCTGGTGGCAGTATTACCGCCGATTGCTACCACCGACTGCGAACAGAACTGCTCGACCGGTTGCAGGCGGCGCTGCCTGTAGAGGGTGTGTTGTTGCCCCTGCACGGGGCGGCTGTCGCCGAAGGTGTCGATGATCCGGAGGGGGATCTGATCAGTGCTGTGCGGCAACTGGTGGGACGTGACATAGCGCTGGTGGCCACTCTCGATTTGCATGCTCACGTCACTCGCGCCATGGTCGAAAATGCCCACGGCCTCGTCGCCTGGGAGACCTATCCCCACCGTGACGCACAGAGCACGGGAGCACGAGGCGCGCGACTCCTGCTCGACACCATCGCCGGCAAATGTCGCCCGGCGATGGCGCTGGCCAAGGTCCCCGTCATCGTCGGTGGTCTGCGCGGATCAACGGATGGCGACGGCGCTTTCGCCCGCATCATGCGCGCCGCCAAGGCGCACGAAGCGCACGGTGACATCCTGTCGGCGAGCGTCTTTCTTGTGCACCCATTTCTCGACCAACCCGATCTCGGGGGTGGGGGTCTGTACATCACCGACGGGGACGCCAGCCGATCACGGGCTTTGGCGGTGGCAACGGCCAACGATTTCTGGGCTGCAAGACATGAACTGGAGGCGCACGCCGTAGCCCCTGCCGAAGCGATCGGCGCTGGTCTTGCCATCGACGGTGGTCCGGTGGTCCTGGTGGAGGCCGCCGATTGTGCCGGCGGCGGTGCTTCCGGTGACAGTGTCGCCACCCTGCGGGCTTTGCTCGAACGGGAGCCAGCGCCCGACGCTCTGGTTCCCGTGGTCGACCCCGTTGTCGCTGAAGCTTGTCACAAGGCGGGCGTGGGCGCACAACTGCACGTGCACCTCGGTCATGGACTGGATCGCAAATGGGGGAAACCACTGGCCATCGACGCCCGCGTCGTGTCTCTCCATGATGGTCGGTTCCGCTACCGAGGTGGCATCTGGGATGGCGTCGTCGGGGAGATGGGTCCCACGGCGGTACTGGCCATCGATGCAGTACGTGTGCTGGTCGCCAGTCACGCCACCTACGACTGGGCCGATGAACAATGGCTGGCGGTCGACATCGATCCACGGCAGTGCAAGTTTGTCGTCGCCAAGAATCCGATGAATTTCCACAATGTGTATGACCATGAGGCTGCCGCCGTGTTCATCGTCGATACCCCGGGACCGACACCGGCAACCATTGCCCAGCATCCCCTGCAGCGTATGCGGCGGCCCTACTTCCCCGCCGACGACGACATCGCGGAGCTCGAACCGACGGTGTGGACGAATGAGGGGTTGTGGTGAACCGGCGCGTCGCCCTCATCGGCACGGGACGGGTCGGGTATCAATTCACCTTTTCCGACCTGGCCGACAACCATGCTGAAGCGATCCTCGCAAGCGACGATCTGCAGTTGGTGGCTGGCGTCAATCGTGGTCGTGAGAAACTCGATGCCTTCGGTCAACGTTTTGGTGTGGATGCGTTGTTCCACGATTACCGGCAGATGCTCGACAGGGTCAAACCGGACATCGTCATCGTCGCCACCCACCCCGAACTGCATTGTGACATGGTCGTAGAGTGCGCGTCGGCGCCCTCGGTGCGTGCCATCATCTGCGAAAAGCCGATGGCGCTGTCGGTGGAAGAGTGTGACCGCATGATCGACGCTTGCGAGCGCCATCAGGTCCTGCTGCAGGTGAACCACAATCGTCGCTGGCATCCCGAGTGGCAGCTCGCCGGTCGCTTGCTGTCAGAGGGTGCCATCGGCGAATTGAACCACATCACCTGTCATATGGACGGCTGCAAACCTGATCCTGCGTGGCGCTCTCAGAACGAAGGTCCACTGCTGCACGATTACACGCACTACTTTGATCTGATGGATCTGTACGGTGGACCCTTGTCCTGGTTGTGTGGTATGGCCGAGCAACGTCGCCGTCCGTGGGCGATGGAGGACTTTGCCGCTGCCTTCATGAAGTTCGACAATGGTGTGAGTGGTACGATCTGCGGTGCGGAACTCACAGTCTACACGGATCTGGCCTTCGAGTTGCGTGGCACGACGGGCGTTCTGCGTATGTTGCCAGAAACCGTGCACCTGTGGGCGGCGCAGAAGGGCAATTACGAACCGGACTCCGGCTTTCAGTGGAGTGGCCTGCAGCCGCAGTCGCTCGAACGGCCGGCGCCGAGCAGCACGTATGTCACGGCGCTTGACGAACTCGTCGCCGCCCTGGATGGCCACGGGCGTCTGCGTTCCGATGGCGCCGTCGGGCGCCGCTCGTTGGAGATGGTCACCGCCGTATACCAATCCCAGCTGGCCGACAATCGGCCGATTTCACTGCCATTGACAGACCGTAGCAACACGATCGTCGCCCTGCGCGAAGCAGGGTGGTTCACCGAGCGACAGACCTGAGAGGGACCACGTGGGCAAGACGAAGAGAAAGACTGCAAGCTCCCGGCGACGCAAGACCATCCGGATTGCCGTCATCGGCGCTGGCGGACGGGCCGCTGGCGCCCACTATCCCTGTTTTGTCGAGTTGCCGGCATGCGATCTGGTCGCCGCTTGCGATGTTGATGAAGAGCGCCTTGCTGGGGTCTGCGATCGCTTTGGCATCGCCGGGCGCTACACCGACTTCCGTCGCATGATCGAAGTGGAAAAGCCAGATGCCGTCTACGCATTCATGCCACCGCACCACCTCTATGATGTGGCGGCTGAAGTGATGGAACGCGGCTGTCATCTGTTCATCGAAAAACCACCGGCGGTGACGACGGAGCAGGTCCGACAATTGGCGGCCATCGCCCGGCGACAGAAAGTCCACACCGGTGTCACCTTCCAGCGACGATTCTCACCCCTGATCCGCCAGGGCAAGGCGCGCTGCGAGGCCCGCGGCGCCGTACACACCGCGCATGCCTCGTTCTACAAGAATTGGGTCGGTGGAGCCCCATACTACAAAGGGGGAATGGACATGCTGACGTGCGACGGCATCCACGCTGTCGATACGCTACGCTATCTGTGTGGGGGGGAAGTCGAATCCGTCGCCGCCGACAACAGACGGCTCGACGCCGGCCATTGGAACCTGCACCTGGCGCTGGTGCGCTTTTCATCCGGTGCCACGGGCTTGCTGCTCAACAATTTCATGGCGGGACGACGCATCTTCAGCGTCGAGATCCACGCTCCCGGTATCAGTTTCTTTGGTGATCCAGAGGAAGGGGGTCAACTCTATGCCGACAATCAGAACGAGCCCGCGGAGAGGCTCGATCCCTTCGAGCTGGCGGGCAGCCAGGAAAGCCATCGAGCCTTCGGTGCCTTTGACACCCACCTGCATTTCCTCGACTGCCTGCGCAAAGGGCGTGCACCTGAAACCGCCTTTGACGACGCCGCGAAGACGATGGCCCTCGTCGACGAGGTCTACGGCAACCAGATTTGACGCCACGTCGGGGCGCGGTTGGCACGCCGCGATTGTAGTACAGAACCAGCGTGCTCGCCCTCCACACAGGGGCGCCAGTAGTTTCACATTTCCGTCTACCTTCTTGCAACCCGAGATGAGGTGTCCGTTGAGCAAGCCGTTGCGTGTCGCTGCCATCTGCACCATCTATCATCCCAAGTCTCACGCCGACGTCATCGTCACCAAGTTCCTGGAGGGAGCCTCCACCGACGAGGGGTTCTACCGGTTCGACGACATCGAAATCGTGTCGATGTACATCGATCACATACTGGAGAACGATGTCGGCGTCGGTCGAGCTGAAGAGCACGACATCCCGATTTATCCAAGTATCCGGCGCGCCTTGCACGCCGGCTCCAACAGCCTTGACGTGGACGCTGTGCTCCTTATCGGTGAACACGGCGATTATCCGTGGAATAAACAAGGCCGGCACATGTACCCGCGCCGCTACTTCTTCGAGCAGATCGCCGGCGTATTCTCCGAGAGCGATCGTGTCGTTCCCGTGTTCAGTGACAAGCACCTGGCCTATGCCTGGCAGGATGCGGCCTGGATGTGGTCGCGCAAACAGGAACTGGGCATCCCCCTGATGGCGGGCTCCTCCTTGCCACTGTCGTGGCGGCATCCCTGGTTGGAGTACGACAAGGGTGGTGTGCAACTCGACGAGGTACTCGCCCTCAGCTACGGTTCGGTGGAGGCCTACGGATACCACGCGCTGGAGACGCTACAGTGTATGGTCGAGCGTCGTCACGGTGGTGAGACGGGCGTTGCCTCGGTACAATGCCTGGAGGGTGATGATGTCTGGCGTGCCCGCGATCGGGGAGAGTGGTCACAGGAACTGGCTCTGGCAGCCCTGGCCCCGTCGGAACACAAGAATGGCGACAATCCCGAGGATTGCGAAAAGCCATCCCTCTTTCTGCTGCGTTACACCGACGGCCTCAAGGCGTCGGTGCTACATCTTGAGGGTTATGTACAGGAATTTGCCTACGCCGCTCGGCGACGGGACGGCACGATCGAAGCTTGCGAATTCTACTTGCAGAACGACGGGCCCTTCTCTCACTTCGGCTATCTGACGCGCAACATCGAGACTTTTTTCAAAAGCGGCGTGCCCCCCTATCCATGCGAGCGCACATTGCTGACAACGGGTGTCATCGATGCAGCGATGATTTCACGCTACGAGGACCAGCGCGTCGTCGAAACACCCTATCTGAATATCCGCTACGAGTCCTATGATCAGCTACCACTGCGGCCGCGGGGCGAGCGACCGATGGGTCCCTGTCTCGATCCAGCGGCACCGGACCTGCCAGCCTGAGGAAACTCTCCGACCACGACGGCCTACCCTTCGGTCAGCGAAGCGGGTTGCGGCGTGCCAGCTCAGGCAACAACTCGGGCAACGGCAGATTGGCACGCGCCTGCCATGCAGCGGCGCGACGCTCCAACTCGCCCCAGGCGGGCAACCCCAGACAGGGCAGGCCAAGAGCAATGCAGTTGAGCTTGCCAGCCACCGGCAAGTAAAGGATCTGCTCGAAGCAAGACTCCAACAACTGGCGTACTCGACGCTCAACGAGGCGGTCGATGCCATACCACAAGTTGGCGGCCAGGACCCCACCGGTGGCGATGTGGCGACGGCAGGCGGGTAAAAAGTCTGGCGCGAAGACGGCGGGAGACATGCCGTCGCTGGTGTGCAGGTCCATCAAGATCAGATCCCACGGCGCAGCTGGCGGCTGCTGGATGAAGGCATTGCCGTCGCCGATATGCAGCCGCAGTCGATCGTGGTCGACGGGTAACGAAAAGAACCGCTGCGCCACGTCGACGACGGCGGGTCGCAGTTCGGCGACGTCGACCTCGCTGTCAGTACACCACCGCAGCATGAACTTGACCAGCGACCCGCCGCCGAGTCCGAGCATCAGCGTCCGCGCGGGATCGGCATTCATGAACAACAACGCCGTCATCATGCAGCGGGTATACTCGAGGGCGAGTTCCTCAGGTCGGGCGACAAACATCGTACTCTGCCGCGCCTGGGTGCCGAAGTGCAGGGAGCGCAGCCGGCCGTCGTGTTCATCGACGACATCCAGCGGTCCGTATTCGTCTTCTGCCTGGTAGATGATGTCGCCCTGGTAGACGACGCGCGACGGCGGCATCAGCCCGGCCCACGCCAGTCTTGGATCGAAGCCTGCGCCCGGTCGCGCCAGCGTGCGTAATTGGGTGACAGCCGCAGTGCCCCATCCGTTTGGGGCACGAGTTCACCCCCCTGACCACGGGGGTCGCCTCGAGTCTCGTTGACGGTAGCCAGGCGTTGCCGCCACACGTCGATGCGCGACTGCCACGCCGCATCGGCAGACAGATCAACACACTCACCCGGATCTGCCGTCAGATCGAAAAACTGCTCTGCGCCACTGTGGTGAAACCAGATATACTTCTGGCAGCCGTCGGTGACGTACTGCATGCCATGCTCCGCGTCGTAGCAGGTGGTGTGTTCTCCCTGCACAAAGTCACGCCAACCGTCAGCCCCGTCGCGCACCAGCGACAACAGGCTGCTACCGTCCACCGAGTCCGGGATCTCGACCCCTGCCGCGTCGAGCAGCGTCGGCATGATGTCGCGCAGTTCTATCGGTTCATCGCGCACCGCACCCCGCGGCACCTCTGAGCCCCAGGCGCTGGGCCAATGCACAACGAAGGGAATCCGCGCCGAACCTTCATAGGCGTACGTTTTCCGCCAGTGGTGGTGGTCACCCATCATGTCGCCGTGGTCGGAGGCAAACAGGATCAGGGTATTGGCATAACCTTCGGGATCGCGCTTGCGGAACTCGTAGAGCAGGCGGCCGATCTGGTGATCGATAAAGGTGATGTTGCCGTAATATCCGGCGCGGGCCCGTTGTGTCTCGCGGTCTGAACGGTGCGACCGGGGGGCGTTGACATCGGCCACTTTGTGATCGTAACGCGACGCCCAGTCGCCGACATGTGCCGGTGGAATGTCGGGATGGTCGACATACATATCCCAATAGGACTGCGGCGGATCGTACGGTGAATGGGGCCGGGCAAATGACAACCAGAGGAAGAAGGGAGAGGTCGGGTCACGGGTTGCCAATGCGCCTATGCCTTCACTCGCCGTCCAATAGGTCGGGTGCAGATGTTCGGGCAGGTGCGAGGGCCGCGCCATCCAGCTGTTCCAGTCGATGGAGTGATCTCGATACCCATACTCCCCCTCCTTGGCGCGATCGAAGTGTGCGTGGTAGTCGGAGGTGAATCCATCATCGCGACGTCCGGACTCATCCAACGTCATCTGGTGGAATCCCTGGAGACGGCGTTGCGGCGCATGGTGCGCCTTGCCGACCAGTTGCGTGTGGTATCCGGCAGCCGCCAGTTCTCCTGGCAAGGTTGCCGGGTATTCCAACGCGTCATTCCCCGCCATCGTCAAGCGCCCATGGTTCCATTGATCCATACCGGTAATGATGCCTGCCCGCGCCGGGGTACAGGAGGGCACCGACGTGTAGGCGCTACGGAAGCGTGTGCCATTGCTGGCGAGTTCATCGATGTAAGGCGTCTCGACAGCGGGGTGTCCGTCGCAGCCCAGACAATCACCGCGCTGTTGATCGGTGGTAATCAGTAACAGGTGGGGTTTCTTATAGCGGCTCAACGTTTCGTCTTCTCCGTTCAGGCGTCGGCTCGGCGGCGCGCCTCTTTATTAACCGGTGGGCGTCGCCGACCAACGTGTCGCGATGACGGCATCGACGAAGATCTGCCCCAGATGCGAGGTGATGCAGGGGATCGCGATGAGGCCCTTCACATCCGCTGACAAAGCGCTGTCCGGAATCAACGCCAGGACCGTGAGGGCCACGGGCAGCGTCTTCTGACTGGCCATCAGAACCACGGCCTTGCGCTGTGCCAGCTCGAGCCGCAGCAATTTGGTTACAACAGTGTTGAGCAGCAGGAATGTGGCGTGTACGACGAGTCCCGCCACCACGAGTATGAGCAGGTTGCTGACGGCGACCGTGGCGAGGCGATCGGACGATTCGGAAAACTTCATCCACGGAATACTTATCAGCGCCAGGTTGCTGAGCAAGATGATGCGCGTCCGATTTTTGTCGATCCAGCTCAGCAGATGACAGCGCAGCCAGCGACCTACGAGCAGGGGCAACAGGATCGATAAGCAGAGTTTTCCCAGCAGGTCCCATGCCGACAATTCGACCTGGCCCAATGTGCCGAGCACGGCAACGAGCACGAAGGGAATGGTGAAGATACCGGCAAGGTTGGTGACCACCGTGAGCAACAGGGCAAGAGCGGCGTTGCCCTTGGCCTGCGTCGTCAGAGCAATCCCGGAGGACAGCGTCGTCGGCATGCAGACGAACAGGGCCAGACCCAACTGAAAAGTTGGCTCCATCGGTACATGAAAGGCGAGTATGCCACCGACGACGGGGGTAACGAAGAGGATGGACAGGACACCCCAGGTGGTTGCCCGCCAAGCGCGGAAAGCGGCGCGAATTTCGTCGGTGCGCAGCAGCAGACCGGCGCAGACGAAGATGGCGCTGACGGCGATGTATTGCGTCGGTAGCTGGCCCATGGCACGACCGGGCGAAGGCCACACGAGACCCACGACGGCCACACTCAGCAGGCCGACGGGTAACAACTGCCGGCGCAGAAAGTCGAGGACTGACGTCATGGTCTAGTGTCCTGTCGCAGAGATAAGTTGACAAATTCGGGTGCCGAGACGCCCGGGGCACCCACCGCAGGTGGACGGTACAAGGCGCGCGATCGATGTGGGTTAGTGGACCCTCAGAGGGAGCGCAACGCAGTGAGCACGGATGGCTCGGTGCCCGATCTACAACGCGTGCCACCGAGATGCGGTCAGTAGCTCTCCAAGTGGGCGCCTGTGCGAGTCAGTGGCCGTGCAACTCCGAAAGTTGTGGCTGCAGGAAACAGACCTCGTCGCATAGCAGGCAGTTGGACACGTCCTTCTTGCACTCTACCTCGGCTCCGGCCAGCGCCTTGTGGAAAGCGGCGAGGAAGTCGGTCGCCACCTGGTCTTCAGAAAACAGGAATCGCAGAAAGCCGACAAGACGGCCGCGGGCTTCTGAACTGACGAGGTGCTCCACCTTGCAGGCGTCGATGTTGGCATCGTCGTCGTCCATGCCCAGCGCATCGGAGAGAAACTTCTTGACGGTCAACCGCGTCGCCTCCGTCTCCCACACGACTTGCAGACCGCGATCGGTCAACTCCAGGAAACGGTTATGATCCTCCTGGATGTACCCCCGTTCCTTGAGGTGCTTGGCCGCCGACGACACACTCCCTTTGGTGATCTTGAGATGTTGGGCAATGTCGGAGACACGGGCATAACCGTGGCGCTGGCGCAGTTCATGTACCGCCATGAGATGATGGGCTGCCGAGTGAGTGAGTTCATTTTCATCGAAGTGTTTCCAGACGTCCTCGAACATGATTTCTTCTCACTCGCTTGACGAGAGTGCCAGGCGAAAGCCGACGTTCTCGCGGGTATGTGTCTCCGGGGCGCTGGACCGGGGCGTGGTGCGCACATTCGGCCGCGTCTCGGAAAAAAAACCGCCGCGAATCACGCGCTCCTGGCCACCTTCGGGCCCACGTGGATTGGCGCTCGGACTGTACTTGTAATAATCCTCGTCGAAGTAATCTTCATTCCACTCGTAGACTTTGCCCGACATGTCCCACACACCGTATGAACTGCGCCCCAGGGCCGCAATCTCGATCATTCGGCGTTTGTTGGCTTCGGGCAGCAGGTCTTTGCGCCGTACTTCGAAGTCTTCCAGCTGCTGCTCCTGATCCTCGGCGCTGCTTTTGGTCTT
>DPVW01000361.1:0-3148 GCA_003529325.1 Candidatus Latescibacterota bacterium
GGGAACTGGCGGGGGACACATTGGCGGCGGCGACGTTCCCAACTGGTAAGCTGGGGGCCGCGGCCGACCCGTATGCCTACGCCTTTGGCTGGAGCGGCTACTACGCCCCGCGCGCGCTGTACCGAATTCTGGCGCAGGGGATCAACACCTACGTGGCCACCCGACCGTTCGAGGCGACCACCGAGAGTGGTGTGCAGTCCTTCGATTTCGGCACCATTCTGGTGCCGGTGCGCGCCCAGGCGGATGAGGCGGACAGCATCCGCGCCCTGATGACGGCCGCCGCCGAGGAGGACGGTCTGCAGGTCTACGCCCTGAGCACGGGACTGACCCCCGGGGGCATCAACCTCGGTTCACCGCGCTTTGCCCCGCTGACCAAACCGGAGGTGGCCATCATCGTCGGTGACGGTGTGTCACCCACCGAGGCCGGTGAGACCTGGCACCTGCTCGACCAGCGCTACCACATGGCGGTAAGCCTGGTGCAGCAGGACCACCTGGGCAACGCCGATCTACAGCGCTACACGACGATCATATTGTCGGGCGGCACCTATGAGCAAGCATCGAAGCCATTGGCAGCGTGGGTCCGGGGTGGGGGCACACTGGTGGCCAGCGGTCGGGCGGCGCAGTGGGCGATTCAGGACTCCATGGTCCGCGTGGAACTGATCGAGGCGGAGAAGGACTCCACCTTCGCGCCTCGGGCCTACGAGACACTGGACCAGGACCGGGGTGCCGAGGTGATCGGTGGCGCGATCTTCGCCGCCCGTCTCGACCGTACGCATCCCTTGGGTTTTGGTTATGCCCATGACCACCTCAGCGTTTTCCGCCAGGGGCAAGTATTCCTCAAGCCCGCAGACAATCCGTACGCAACGCCGCTGCGTTACGCATCTGAGCCACTGTTGAGCGGCTACATCTCCACCAGGAATGTCGAGTTGCTGGCTGAATCGGCGGGCATCGTCGTCGTCAGCGTCGGCGCCGGCCACGTGGTGCTGCTGGCCGACAGGCTGAACTTCCGGGGGTATTGGTATGGGACCAACAAGCTGTTCGCCAATGCCCTGTTCTTCACGCCTCTCGTCGATGCCACGGCGGGCAGGATCGAGAAATGACGACACCGATCGACATCGGCGGCGGCAGACAACTGTTCATCGACCACCGCTTCATCGATCGCAGTCGGGGTGTCCGGCTGCGCATGAACCCGCCACAGCAGCACGCCGAGCCCGTGCTCGTTCCCGACAGACCGTGGGAGTCGAATGGCATCGGCGCCTATAACACGGTTCTGCTCGAAGCGGACGGCCGCTTCCGCATGTGGTACGACGCCGGCGTGAAAGGCGGCCTGCCCTCGGAGGGGGCTCGCCGGCTGGGCTACGCCGAGTCGGAGGATGGCCGGCACTGGCACAAACCGAGCCTTGGCCTGATCCCGTTCCAGGGATCGACGGACAACAACCTGGTCGCCCCCCTGCACGAACGGCAGAGTCTGCAGGGCGCCACCGTGTTTCGCGACGATGCCGCACCCGAAGCGGAACGCTACAAGCTGTGGACCAAGTTCCTGCCGACCAAGGCGGAGCAGGAAGCGGGCGCCCGGGCCGGCCTGTGGGGGATGCATTCAACGGATGGACTGCACTGGAACTACTACCCGAATCAGCCAAATCCCGAGGGCTCCTGTGACACGCAGAACATGGTGTTCTGGGATGAGCGCCTGCACTGCTATGTCGGCTACACCCGCGTGCGCGCCACCCAGCATCTCGACGAAGCCGCCGAAGCCGAGGGCCGCAAGAGATACCGCAGCGTCGGCCGTGTGACCTCCGCCGACTTTCGAACCTGGTCCGACGTCGAGATCGTCTTCGAAGCGGACCCGGCGGATCTGTCGATGCCGGTGCCTGAGCAGGCGGACAACAACACCGCCAACATCGACTACTACACCAGCTGTGCGATGAAATACGAGGGCGCGGAGGATGTGTATCTGATGCTGCCCTCGGCGTACTACCACTGGGGCGAAGGTCAGTACCCGGCCACCATGGACGTGCAACTGCTCACCAGCCGCGACGGCATCAGCTGGGATCGCGCCGGTGACCGCGAGCCCTTCCTGCGCCTGGGGCCTGACGGCAGCTCCACCAGCGGCATGATCTTCGCCAATCCGTGGCTGTTGCCCATGGGCGACGAGCTCTGGCTCTACTACGCCGGCACACCGCGAACGCACGGCGCCCTGCCGGCGGGCAGCTCAGAAGCCGATTTCGCTCGCCGCACCGGCATCTTTTGCGCCAGCCTCCGCCGCGATGGCTTCCTCTCCGCCGACGCCGGTTCGGCGGGTGGTGAACTCACCACACCCTTGTTGACCTTCACCGGCGACTCGTTGCGCCTGAATTGTGACGGCAGCGCCGGCGGCTGGCTCCAGGTCGAGGTGCTCGATGCGCAGGATCAGCCCGTGACTGGCTATACGCTGAGCGAAGCCGACGACCTGCGGGGCAACGGTGTGGACAAACAGGTGACGTGGCAGGGCCGTGCCGACCTGGGCGACCTCAGCGGACGAGCCATCCGACTGCACTTCGTCATGCGCAGCATGAAGCTGTTCGCCTTTCAGTTCGTCGGCCAGGCCGGCATCAGACCTACCTGACGACGCACGCGGTCGTCGTCGCAGTCGCCCTCAGGGATGAGGCGATCCTGTCCCCGAATGGATTGACACCTTGAAGTACATCAGATGGCCACACCAGCCCTGTGACGGCGAAAACCTGTGCTGGAAGATGAGTCTACTCGGATCGACCGACGAAAGCTGCACTACCCTGGCATCTGCCTTGCCGCCAGCAGGGACGGATTCACCTAGCAGCAGGTGCACGATCATCCCATCATCACCAACCTGATAACGAAGATGCACCGGCTCATCTCCGTCTGGGCAGGGAAGCGTTCTGGGCGCCGCTGGGTCGGGCCGATCGTCGTGCTGGGGCCGGACGCGAGATCGGGCCCCCCGCGGGGAATCGCAGAAGTGGCCCGGCCAGGCTGAATCTCTCCTAACGATCTGTCGAGAACGGGCCGTCGGCGGGCGGACGGATCTGTGCTGTTCGCTTCGACGTCTCAGACCTCAACGGCCTTCGGGGTCAAAAACGTGGTGTCAAGGCGGCTTGTGCTTGCCATTTTGGCGTGTGGGATGTCAGATAAACGC
>DPVW01000361.1:3494-5064 GCA_003529325.1 Candidatus Latescibacterota bacterium
TCTTAGGCTCGGTTGTATGTCCAACATCCTTTGATAGGTGTGATCCATGACAGCAGCACAGATAGGGGACGAAGTCAACATCCTGCAGGAGAGATTCAACGCGCCCAAAGCCGAGGTCGGCAAAGTCATCGTCGGCCAGGACGCCCTGCTGCATCGCCTCCTGCTCGGCCTGTTGGCGGAGGGGCACGTGCTCATCGAGGGTGTGCCGGGACTTGCCAAGACCCTGGCCATCAGCACCCTTGCCGACACGCTGGATGTAAAATTCTCCCGCATTCAGTTCACGCCCGACATGCTGCCCGGTGACATCACTGGAACGCAGATCTTCAATCCGAAGGACGGCACCTATTCGGTCAAGCGGGGGCCTGTGTTCGGCAATCTCGTGCTCGCCGACGAGATCAACCGCGCACCCGCCAAGGTGCAGGCGGCGCTGCTGCAGGCGATGCAGGAACGCCAGGTGACCCTGGGTGACGAGACCATGGACCTCGAAGAGCCATTCCTGGTCCTGGCGACACAGAATCCCATCGAGCAGGAGGGCACGTACCCGTTGCCCGAGGCGCAACTCGACCGCTTCATGCTCAAAGTGATTATCACGTATCCGTCCAAGGAGGATGAGATCAAGGTGCTGGACCGTATGGCCGGCGCCGTCGCCGTGCCCAAAGCGAGCAAAGTGATGTCGCCCGCCGAGATCCTGGCGGCGCGCGAAGTCGTGCGCCAGATCTTCGTCGACGACAAGGTCAAGCGTTACGTCGTGGAACTCGTCTCTGCGACCCGCGACCCCATCGCCGCCGGCATGACGGAGCTCGAGAATCTGATCGAGAACGGCGCCTCGGTGCGCGCCTCGATCAACCTTATCAAGGTGGCCAAGGCGAACGCTCTGCTCGAGGGTCGCAGCTATATCAGCCCGCACGACGTCAAGAGCATCGCCAACGATGTGCTCCGTCACCGCATCCTGGTGACCTACGAGGCCGAGGCAGAAGGCAAGAGCTCCGACGACGTCATCAACATCATCCTCGACAACGTTCAGGTCCCCTAAACGGGTAGCGCTCGGAGAGACCGAAATGCTCCCCTCGGAGATCGTTCAACAGGTTCGGCGTGTTCAACTCCACACCGGACGTCAGGTCGTCGACGTCCTCGCCGGCGCCTACCTGTCGGTGTTCAAAGGCCGCGGCGTCGAGTTCGACGAGGTACGTCCGTACGTCCCCGGCGACGATGTCCGCACGATCGACTGGAACGTAACGGCCCGCATGGGCGAACCCTACGTCAAGCGGTATGTCGAGGAACGGGAGCTCACCGTCCTGCTGTTGGTCGACGTCAGTGCATCGCAGAATTTCGGCTCCAACCAGCGCTCCAAGCGTGAGGCCGCCGTGGAGTTGTCCGCCTTACTCGCCTTCACGGCGATCCACAACGACGACAAGATCGGCCTGTTGCTGTTCCACGGAGAGGCCGACGAGTACATCCCACCGCGAAAGGGGCAGAAGCATGCGCTCCGCGTCGTGCGCGAGGCGCTGGCACGCGGACGCGAGGAGGAGGGCGAAGGCGACCTGCTGCGCCAGCGTCAGCGCCGCACCCT
>DPVW01000361.1:5478-9913 GCA_003529325.1 Candidatus Latescibacterota bacterium
CACCAACATCGCCCACGCCCTCGAATTCTGTCGCCGCGTGCTGCCACGGCGGGCGATCATCTTTCTGATCTCCGACTTCCTCGACGAGGGGTATCTCAACGTCCTCAGGACCGTCAACCGCCGCCACGACGTGGTCTGCGTCCAGATCACCGACAAGCGGGAGCAAGAGTTCGAGTCCGCCGGACTGCTCACCCTCGAGGACGCCGAGACCGGGGCCCGCCGGATCGTCGACACCCAATCGGCCGAGTATCGTGACGCCGTAGCGGCGACCGCCGCTGATCGCCTCGCGGCGCTGCAGTCCCAGCTTCGCGCCTCGGGCGTCGATCTGGTCCGTGTCGACGCGACGGAGCCCGTCATCGATCCCCTCATGGCGTTCCTGCGCATGCGCGAGCGGCGGTCGCGCCGCTCATGAAAGTCGCTCTCAAACTTAGCGCCGCTGTTGTGCTCGGTGTCGCCGTGCTCGTGCTCGCCGGATGCGACGAGGCGCCAACGCTGATCGGTGATGCACAAACGACAACTGCCATGGCACAACAGGATGAAGGCGCCGTCAGCCGGACGACCGAGATCGGCCCCGTCAAGGCGGTCGTCACCCTCGGGCCGCCCGCTCCGAAGCTCGGCGATGCACTGACGCTGACCCTTGTCGTCGAGGCCGATTCGGGGGTTACCGTCGAGATGCCTGCCTTCGGCGAGGCCCTGGGCCGGTTCTCGATCGTCGAATTCGCGCCCCACGCCACGATCACCGAAGAGGGCAAGACGGTCCAGTCTCAGCGCTACACCTTGCAGCCGCCGATGAGCGGTCGCCAGCGGGTGCCGCCGCTCCGGGTCGAGTTTGTCGATGAGCGTCCGGACAAGCTCCCCGACTCGGGCGAAGCCGAGGTCCGTGAGCTGCTCACCGAGGAAGTCAGCATCGAGATTCAATCAGTCCTCGCAGAAGAGGAAGCATTGAGCGACGAACTGCGTCCGCCTCGCGGGCCACTGCAGGAACTGCAGACCGGCGTCGCTCGCTACTGGCCATGGCTGGCACTGGTGGCTGGCGCCCTCGGGCTGGCACTGGCCTGGCGCTGGTGGCGTGACCGCCTCAGCGTGCGCCGTCGATTGAGCGCCTACGACATCGCCGTGGGCCGCCTCGACAGTCTCGAAGTTGGCGGGTTTCCAGGCGCAGACGAGGCCGATGACTGGTACGTCGAGCTGTCGTCCATCGTGCGGCGGTATCTCGAGGACCGCCATGGCGTGCGCGCCCCCGAGCTCACTACCGAGGAATTCCTGCGCGCCGCAGGGGCTTCGGCGCAACTCAGCAGCGGCCATCGCCAGCTTCTCAGCAGATTTCTGGAACAGTGCGACCGGGTCAAGTTCGCCGCCTACGTACCTGACGAGTCCGAGTCGCGCGAGGCTTTCGACGCCGCCCGCCGTTTCCTGCTCGAGACGAGACTGCTTCAGGAGGAGGCGGAGTCAGGCGAGGAAGACGGCCGCCAGGCAGCGTGATGATGGATCTCGAGTTCCGCGAGCCGTGGCTCCTGCTGACGGCATTGATGGCGGTTCCCATCTACCTGATGGCCCGTCGGGCGCCGGGAGTGATCCTGTTCTCCTCCTTTCTGGCCCTGCCGCAGACCGCGGGCAGTTGGCGCTCGCGCTTGTCCTGGCTGCCAGATGCGCTCATCGGACTCGGCACCGTCGCCCTCGGACTGGCGCTAGCAGGCCCACGGATGGGGCAGCGCAACAGTCAGGTGCATCGCGAAGGCATCGCCATCATGATGGTCGTCGACATATCGGGCTCGATGCAGGCCCTTGACCTGTCGACGCAGGACGAGGAACGCACCCGACTCGACGCCGTCAAAGCCGTCTTCGAGGAGTTCGTCATCGGCGGCGACGGCCTCGCCGGCCGACCCGACGACGCGATCGGGGTGGTCACCTTCGCTCGTTATGCTGACACGGCCTGCCCCTTGACCCTCGACCACACCAACCTCATCGGTGTCGCCCGCACGCTTGAGATCGTCACCGAAAGAAGCGAGGACGGAACGGCGATGGGCGATGGGCTCGGACTCGCGGTCCAGCGTCTGCGCGAATCGAAGGCACGCTCCCGCATCGCCGTGCTGCTCACCGACGGGGTCAACAATGCGGGCGTCGAAGCGCCCCTTGGCGCGGCCGAGCTGGCCCGGTCGCAGGGCATCAAGGTCTACACCATCGGCGCCGGCACCACCGGTCTGGCGCCGGTGCGGGTGCAGGACTCCTTCAGCGGGCGCTCCGTCCTGCGATCGATGCAGGTGGAGATCGACCAGGCCACGCTGCGTCAGATCGCCGATCGCACGGGCGGTAGCTACTTCCGCGCCACCGACGCAGAGGCGCTGCGCGAAGTCTACCAGGAGATCGACCACCTCGAGCGCACCCGCATCACCGGGGAGCAGTGGCGTCAATACGATGAGTACTACGCCGCTTGTCTGGCTCTGGGCCTCTGTCTTGCGGCCACCGGCTGGCTGACCCGGGGTGCCCTGTTTCCGAGGCTGCCGTGATCTACGAAATAAACTTTCTCTACCCACAGTTGATCCACCTGGTGTGGGTGGCATTGGCGGTGGTCGCCCTCCTCGCCTGGCTGGAGCTGCGAGGCCAGAGTGCTCTTGGCCGCTTTCTGTCGGCACAGATGCTCTCCCGGCTCAGCGACCAAGCGGGCCTCTCCCGTCGCGGGCTCAAGCTCGGGCTGATCCTCATCACGCTCGTACTCGGCGTGGTCGCCCTCATGCGGCCGCAATCGCACGGCGCCCAGATGGTGTCGAGCAACCGAGTAGCCTCCGACATCATGGTTGTGCTGGATGTGTCAAAAAGCATGCTCGCCGAGGACGCGGCACCCAATCGACTTTCCCGTGCCCAGGCGGAGATCATCGAACTCGTCGATCAGCTTCAAGGGCATCGCGTCGGTCTCGTCGCCTTCGCCGGACGGGCGGCGGTCCTGTGTCCGCTGACGCCCGACTACGGCTTCTTCCGCATGATCCTGCGCGCCGTCGACACCAACTCCGTGGGCCGTGGCGGCACCCGGATCGGCGAGGCCATACGCAAGGGTGTGGCAGCCTTCGGCCCTGGATCGGGGGCGCGTCTGATGTTGCTGATCACCGATGGTGAGGACCACGACCCCTATGCCCTGGATGCGGCAACGAAAGCTGCGGAGGCGGGGATCCGGATCGTCGCCATCGGCTTCGGCTCCGAGGACGGCAGCGAGATCACCCTGACCGACCCGGAGACTGGCGCACGTCGTGCTCTCGTCGATGGTGACGGCAACGTTGTGCGTTCGCGTCTCGACGGCGAGCTGCTGCGGACCGTCGCTCTCAAAACGGACGGGGTCTATGTACCGGCCGGTACGGCCGCCCTCGATCTTGAGTCTATTATCGATGCCCACGTAAAGCCGATGGTGCGCAACACCGAGAGCGTCTCGCGCGCCATCATCGTCGAGCGCTACCACTGGTTCATCGCCGCGTCGCTGGTGACCCTGTTCGCCGCCACCCGCGTCGGTTCCAGGACCGGTCGCAGGAGGGTGCAGGCATGAAATGGCACCGGCAGCTTCTCGTCGCTCTGAGCGCCCTGGGCGTGGCGACGTCGGCCCTGCATGCCCAGGTTGGCAGCCCATCCGTAGCGGACTCTGCAGCAGCAGTGGATCAGGCAGCGAAGGACACTGCGCAGCTGGGTCCACGCCAGCGCTACAATCACGGGCTCGAATCGCACCGGGCAGGCGCCTGGGAAGAGGCGGCAGCCGCTTTCCTTGGGGCCCGCGACGAGGCCGGTGCCGATACGGAACTGCGCTTCCGCGCCGGTTTCAATCTCGGTCTCGCCCACGCCCGCAACGCCGAGGCCCTGGTCGAGGAGCAGCCGCAGGAGGCGATCGATCGCCTCCGCCAGAGCGCCGCCTGGTTTCGTGATGCCGTCCGCCTGCGCCCCGAGGATGACGACGCGCGCGTGAATCTGGAGCTGGTCCTGCGCCGCATCCAGCTGCTGGCGGATCAGCTCAACCAGGGCGCCAACGATTTGGAGGCACGCCTCGACCGGGTGATCGACGACCAACGCGGCCTGCGCGATCGCATCCGGCAACTATTGTCGCAGGTCGAGGCGGCAGGAGCGGCGGCAGAGCCGATCGCCTTCCAGGCCGACTTCGACGAGCTGGCGATATTCGAACGCACGCTGTTGGCCGAAACCGGAACGATCTCCGATCTGGCCGGTGAGGAGTGGGGTCTGCTGGAGGGTCGCGACCCGGAGGAGCTCACCGACGCCGAGCGCATGCGCCTGGCGCAACTCCACAATCTCGACCTGTACCTGCAGCGCTCGCGCCAGTCCCTGAGTGACGCCCGCCGCCGCCTGCGTCGCCTGGAAGGGGATCGCGCCCACCGGCGCGCCGATGTCGCCCTCGCCGAACTCAAGCGGGCCCGCGAGCAACTCCTCGATCCAGTCACCGTCC
>DPVW01000453.1 GCA_003529325.1 Candidatus Latescibacterota bacterium
GGGATACCCGCCCCGCTCGGCGCGGCCCACCGGTGGCCCCCCGTCGTTGCGGTCACTCATGAGCAGAAACAGCAGGTTGCCGACACGGAACTGGTAACGCTCCCAGGTACCGTCGATCGGATAGGGGCGACGACTCCGATCGACGCCGGAGTGTTCCGGGTGCAGGCCTTCAGGATCCACCCATTTGCGGAACCACCACTGACACTCCTCGTCTGGCCCAGAGGCGTCGTGATTGCCGATCAGGTTGTAGAAGTGCTCCCGCGGGTGTTTTGTTGAGACGCCGAACTGCCGGATGACCTCCTCCCCCTCTTCGTCGTCGGGAGCAGTCTGGCTGCCGGAGAGGTCACCAAGGTGGAGAGCGATGTCCCAGTCGAAGGGCGGGCCGCCCTGGTCCCCGCCCCGCTCCGCCTGCTCGATGGCCTCGGCCAGACTCCGACGGCCATCCCGTCGCAGGTCCGTGCCGACGTGTGAGCACCCCAATACCCAGACGCTGAATTCCCCCTTGTCGTTCATGGCACAATAGAAGGCCATAGGATTGCTCTGCGCCAGAAAGTTGGCCAGCTTAACAGTTCTGACACTGGGGGGCCGTGCCCCTTGCTCAGGATCTCTCCACGACGGACCGAAGGACCACCCATGTTGCCACGCCAGACGATGACCTTTCCGTATCTGCCACTACTGCTCATCCTGGCCCTGTCGGGATGCGCGCCGACGGTGCCTCAACCGACACCGGAAGCTGTGAGCGAGCTCGACCTGCCGCTGGCGGTAGACCCTGATGTCGTCATCGGTGTTCTCGACAATGGCATGCGTTATGTCATACGCGCCAACGCCAAACCGGAAAAGCGGGCGGAGTTGCGCCTCGCCCTCGACGTGGGATCGATCCTGGAATCTGACCAGGAGCAGGGCCTGGCCCACTTCGTCGAGCATATGGCCTTCAATGGAACACAACACTTCGCCAAGCAGGAACTCTGGGACTATCTGGAACGAGTGGGTTTGCGCATCGGTGCAGACCTCAACGCGCACACCAGTTTCGACGAGACCGTCTACAAGCTCACGGTTCCCACCGATTCCACGCAGATCATGGAGACTGCATTTCAGATCTTCGAAGACTGGGCCCATGGCGTGACATTCGATGGGGAGGAGATCGACAAGGAGAGGGGCGTCGTCATCGAGGAATGGCGACGCAGCCAGGGCGCGGGCAACCGCATGTATCGTGAGCAACTACCCATGCTGTTTGCCGACTCGAAGTATGCGTTGCGCCTGCCCATCGGTCAGAAAGCCGTCCTCGATACCTTCGATCACGAAACGGTCCGCGGCTTTTATCGGAAATGGTATCGACCGGACCTGATGGGATTCGTCGCTGTCGGCGATTTCGAGCCGGCCTACGTGGAGAGTCTTATCGTCGAATACCTCGGTCGAGTGCCGACGCCATCAACACCGACGATCCGTCCCGAATCCCCGGTGCCGGACCACGAGCAGACGCTGTTTGCCATCACCACCGACCCCGAGGCGACGCGAAATACGGTCCTCGTCCACCACAAGAAGGATGTCTCTGAGCAAGCCACGGCGCGGGCCTACCGGCATAACCTGCTGGAGCGCCTCTACCACGGCATGCTCAATCGCAGATTTCACGAACTGACGATCCAGGCGGACCCACCCTTTTTAGGCGGATACTCCGGTCTCGGACAGTCGGTACGCACGAAGAAGTTTCTGCTGATCGGTGCTGCCGTTGAAAACAATGGCTTTGAGCGGGGTCTGAATGCGCTGCTCACCGAGGAGAAACGGGTCGCAAGCCACGGCTTCACTGCGACCGAGCTGGCGCGGCTGAAGAAGCAGATGTTGCGCGGCATGGAGCAGGCCTGGCGCGAGCGTGACAAACTGCAGTCGGTTGGCTTCGCTTCAGAGTACGTCCGTCATCTGCTGGAGGATGAGACGATTCCGGGTATTGCCCGGGAGTATGAACTCTACCAGGAATTGCTGCCGACGATCACACTGGCTGAGGTCAATGAACTGGCTCAATCCTCCGCGGGAGAGGCGAATCGTGTCATCACCATCAACGCACCGGAGAAGGAGGGTGTAGGTGTACCAACGGAGGCGGATTTGCTGGCCACCTTCGAGACCGCCGCCGCTGCCGACGTTGCGCCATATGTCGATCAGGGGGAGGATCTGCCACTTCTGGCCAACGAACCCACGCCCGGACAGATCGTGAGCAGCGACGCGATCGCCGAACTCGGCGTCACCATCTGGGAGTTGTCGAATGGGGTCCGGGTCTTCCTCAAAGCGACGGATTTCAAGAACGATCAGATCCAATTTTCGGCGTACAGCCCCGGTGGCCATTCGCTGGTGGAGGATGAACATTATGTCGCTGCTGCCACGGCATCGACGGTGGTTACCCAGGGCGGTCTGGGGAACTTCGATCAGGTGGGCCTGATGAAGTGGCTGAGTGGTCGGGTCGTCGGTGTCAGCCCGTATGTGAGCGAATTGCACGAGGGTCTGTCGGGTTCGGCTTCGCCGCAGGACGCGGAGACGATGTTTCAGATGATCCACGGCTATTTCACCGCGACCCGTACCGACACAGCCACCTTCGTTTCTCTGCGCAAACGTCTGGGTGCGATGATCGAGAATCGCAATTCCCGTCCGGAGACCGCCTATGGAGATACGGTTCAGGTGACGATGGCACAGCACCACTTCCGCGCCAGACCCTGGTCGGATGAGATGCTGGCCGAGCTCGATCTGCAGGCTTCCATGGAGATCTTCCAACAGCGCTTCGCCGACGCTTCTGATTTCACCTTCTTCTTTGTCGGCAATCTGACCCTCGAAGGTATCAGGCCACTGGCGGAGCGTTATCTGGCAAGTCTGCCGGCATTACAGCGTGGCGATACCTGGCGTGATATCGGCATGCGGCCGCCCACGGGGGTCGTGACCAAGGTCGTACGCCGCGGCATGGAGCCGAAAGCGAGCACACAACTCGTGTTCACCGGTCCTTTCGACTTCGACAATCGCGAGGATCGGCTGAATATCGGTCTCATGGCGCAGGCCTTCCAGATCAAACTGCGGGAGGTGTTGCGGGAGGATCTGGGAGCGACCTACAGCGTTGGTGTGCGCGGCAATCCATCACAGTATCCCGTCGGCAGCTATCGTCTGAGTGTCAGTTATGGTTGTGACCCCGAGCGGGTCGAGGAACTCACAGCCGCCGTCTTTACCCAGATCGACAGTCTGCAATCGGTCGGACTCGATTCGACCTACACCAACAAGGTGCGAGAGATTCGTCGACGGGAACGGGAGGTAAGTCTCAAGGAGAATGGCTGGTGGCTGAGTCTGTTGGAGTGGGTGGACAAACATGGCGTCGATCCTCTGCTCATCCTTGACAATTCCGTCGCCGAAAACTTCACGCCCGCTGATGTCCTGCACGCGGCAGCCTGGTTCGATCAAACGAACTATGCACGATTCGTCATGCTTCCCGCCGAAGAGGAGTGATCGTGCAGATCGACAGGCTGGTGCAAGAGGAACTTTTCGTCGCTGGTGAAGGCGGGTACCACACCTATCGTATTCCCGCCCTGGCCGTTGCCATGGAGGGCACGATTCTGGCCTTCTGTGAAGGCCGCAGAGACAGTTCCTCTGACAGTGGCCAGATCGATCTACTGCTGCGGCGCAGCGACGACGACGGGCATACCTGGAGCGCGCCTCAGGTGGTGGCAACCGAAGCTGGTATGACCTGTGGCAATCCCTGCCCTGTCGTGGAGCGGGCGTCGGCAACGATCTGGTTGCCCTTCTGTAAGAATCTCGCCGCCGGGCACGAGGGGCATATCACCGAGGGCAAGGCGCCCCGTACCGTGTGGCTGACCCATTCAGAAGACGCGGGGGTCAGCTGGTCGGAGCCCAGGGAGATCACGGCGACGACCAAAGATCCATCGTGGACCTGGTATGCCACGGGTCCCACCCATGGAATTCAACTGGCGAGTGGTCGACTCGTCGTGCCCTGTGATCACATGGTGGGGGTGCACTTTGATCGGCAGAAGGATCCCTATCACTCCCACGTCATCATCAGCGATGATGCAGGCGCTACCTGGCGTATTGGTGGCATTGTCGATGAAGGCACCAACGAGTGTGCCGTCATCGAGACGGCAGATATGTCTCTGTACATCAACTGTCGCAATTATCGTGGTGAAAAGCGGCGAGCCAGTGCCCGTAGCATCGATGGTGGGAGCAGTTTTCAGCCGCGGATCTGGGAGGATGGTCTGCCCGAACCGATCTGCCAGGGAAGTCTCGTCAGTCTGCCCGGCGGGGATGGGGGTCCCTCGGACCTGGCGCTGTTCACCAACCCCGCCAGTGCCGATTCGCGCAGCAACCTGACCCTCCGATATACCGAGGACGGCGGCCGTTCGTGGACAGCCCTGCGCAGTCTCTACGAGGGTCCCTCCGCCTACAGCGACCTCGCCGTCGCTGCGGATGGCGAAATTCTCTGCCTGTATGAGCGCGGCGCCGACTCTTGCTACGAAACACTGACCCTCGCGCGCCTGTCCTTGGCGTGACCGCCGTTGTCCTTTCGCGGGGCTGTGTTCTGGCCGCTCGTCTGCAGCGG
>DPVW01000153.1 GCA_003529325.1 Candidatus Latescibacterota bacterium
CACAGCCGAGACATTCCGTGGTGCACTGGGGGAGACTTCGTCGGCCTGAACCTCGGCGCTGACGAAGGTCGAAAGTTCGCTGAATGCCCCGTCCCGCCCCACGGCACGGACACGGTAGAAAAACAGGTCTCCACCTGCCAGACTGCTGTCGATGTACGCCGTGCGTCCGGTGGTGAAGCTGCCACCCTCGGTACCCGCCAATCGCTGATACCCACCGTCGGACTGGGCGGACCGGAAGATGTCGTAGCCGATGAGGGCGTCGTCATCGACGGCCCCCCAGGTGACGACGACGCGGCCGATATCGTCAGCCGCACGTAAGCCCTCCGGCGTTGGCAATCCGGGCGTTGTGACCTGCACTGCCGCGGCTGGGCCACTGGTGTTCCCCGCGGCGTCGAAGGCGACCATGCTGTAGCTGTAGGCGGTCAGCGTCTTCAACCCAGAATCCTGATACAGTCGCGTGCCGGCGGCGAGGGTGTCGACGGGCACGACGCCACCGATGCCAGACTCGGCGCGCAGAATGATGTAACCAGCCAGGCCGGACAGGTCGCGGCCATCGCTGTCGGTTTGTGGTGCCGACCAGCGCAGCACGATCTGACCGAGTACGTCCTCAACGGGTACCGCCGATAAACTCTGCGGCGCGTCGGGTGCGATATTGTCTTCGAGAGCGGTGGCACCGACAAAGGCGGTCAACTCGCTCTGCAGTCCGGCTGTATCGACGGCGGCAACGCGGTAGAAGAATGTCCGATTGACAGTGCTGATCGAATCGACAAAGCTCGTCTTGCCGGTCGTGATTCCCGCTGTGGAGTCGCCATCACCGGTGACGAACGAGTAGGTTCCATTCGACCGCTCGGCACGGAACAAAGCGTATCCGGCGAGGTCACGATCGGTGCCCCCTTGCCAGCCCAGGCGAATAAGGCCTACGCCTGCATGGGCAACCAACTGCGCAGGTGCCTCCGGGCGATTCTGCACAAAGTCTGATTGAGGGTCGAGTGGATTGCTACGATCTCGATCGCAACCAACTGCGACGAGGGCCAGCAGAAGGGCGGCGGCGAAAGCGGCGCCCGGATTCGTCTTATTCATCTTAATGGTTCTGGCTCGCTCAGAAAAAGTCGTGTTGCAGGCGCAGTCCGACGACTCGGCGCGTGACAGCAGGCGTCAGCGACAGAGACGGGCGGGTATCACGATGGCTCTCTGTCGATGCATGGGCGTTTGACCTTGTCACGGCACCCGTGCCATCACCAGTCAGCGCCAGGCGCAACCCCGTAATGCCAAAAGCGGCGGCCAGAGCCCAGCTTACCTGACTCTTGACGTCGCGATTTGTCGTGCGCTGGTAGAATTTTTCGATCTCGGCAGCGACGGTGGCCGATTCGTAGGAATCATAGAATTCGTCCGCCTCGTCCTTGAAGTCGTTGCCCTGCTGTACCAGGGCAGCACTGCCGACCAGAAAGGCGACACCGAGAGCGCGTCTGAGGGTGAACAAGCCACCGGAGTCAGCATCCAGGCTCTGTTGCCCGGTCAAAGCTGGCGGAGCTTGCGCGAGAATGGGACGGGGGGCCGACAACAGCATGAACCCCAGCATGAAAACGGTGCAGACAGTGACACCCGTGAGACGGGGGATCGTGCCAGTTTTGTTCGTCATTTTTTATGGCAACCCTATGATACTGACCGACTTACGTCAATTATGTGTAACGGTAGAGAGAAGGGTGGACTTTGTCAACAAACAGCCCCACTCTTGTCCAACGGGGCGCTGGTTGGCAAGACGTGCCCATAAGCTGCCGAAGAAACAGGCGCTTGCGAGAACCTGACGCTGCTGCTGTGTCTTGACAAATGAACGGATGTGCAGTAAATATGAGTGCAGGTATCGCCGTCTCGCGAGCCCTGCAGCCTGGACCGGGACGCGCACCCTAAAAACAGTGGAGAAGACCAGGCCATGCCCAAAGAACTGACCGATCGCCAGCAGGAAATTTTCGACTTTATCGCCACCATCATCCGCAGTCGTGGCGCGCCACCCACGATCCGCGAGATCATGGACGAGTTCGACATCAATTCGACCAATGGCGTTCGCACCACCTTGGCGGCCCTGGAAAAAAAGGGCCACATCCGGCGCCATCCCAGACTCTCTCGGGGCATCGAGTTGGTCGATTCAAGACCGGAGCCAATCTCTCTCGACACCCTCGAAGTCCCCATTCTGGGTCGTGTCGCCGCCGGCGCCCCGATTCTGGCCGAAGAGCACGTGGAAGCCACCGTACACGTGGACCGCTCGCTGATTCCGTCCTCGGGTAATGTCTTCGCCCTTCGGGTTCAGGGAGACAGCATGATCGACGCCGGCATTCTCGACGGCGACATCGTCGTCGCCCGCCAGCAGGAAACGGCCAATCGCGGCGAAATCGTCGTCGCCCTCATCGATGACGAAGCGACGGTGAAGCGCTTTGATCACGACGCAGATGGCGTGCGGCTGTTGCCTGAAAATCCGGCTTATTCACCGATCGTCGTCAATGGCGAGGACGGCGTCGAGTTCCGTATCGCGGGCCGTGTCGTCGGTCTGATGCGGCAGTTCTGACCATCGCGTGAGTTCACCGCCCCTTCAGGTCGAAGCTGAACCGGAGGCGTTGCGGCGGCGCGAGGACGGCCTGGCCATCTTTGACGCCGCTGTGGCAGCCGTCGATCCAGCAGCACTTGTCAGCAACAACCTCCGTCTCGACAGCGATCGACTCGTCATCGGCGCAGACGAACTGCCCCTGTCCAGCGACGGACGGATCGTCGTCGTCGGCGCCGGCAAAGCAACACCGGCCATGGCCGTCGCCGCGGAACGAGCCCTTGGCGACCGTATCCATGCGGGCGCCATCAACACCAAATACGATCACGCGTTGCCTCTTGAACGCATCCAGACATTGGAGTGCGCCCATCCACTACCGGACCAAGCCGGGGTCGAGGGCGCGGCACGAATCGTTCAGCTTGCAGATCAGCTCACGGAGCAGGACATCCTGCTGTGTCTGCTCTCCGGAGGTGGCTCCGCCCTCATGCCGGCCCCTTGTCCAGGGATCACGCTTGAAGACAAGGTAGACACGACATCCTCCCTGCTGGCATGCGGCGCCACCATCGACGAGATCAATACAATTCGCAAACACCTATCCACCATCAAGGGGGGCGGGTTGGCCCGGCTCGCGGCACCAGCCCGGGTCGTATCTCTCATGATCTCCGACGTCATCGGTGATCCGGTGGACACGATCGCCTCAGGGCCGACGGCACCGGACCCGACGACATTTGCTGACTGCCTCGAGATCATCGACCGGTATGCTCTGCGCAGTGAGTTCCCAACAGCCGTCGTCCGGCACTTGCTTGCCGGCAGCAAGGGCGAACGCCCGGAGAACCCCAAGGTTGATGATCCGATTTTCGCCACAACCCTCAACCTGGTGGTGGGCAACAATACGCTCGCCCTCAACGCCGCCCGACAGGAAGCCACGCGGCGGGGGTATCACGCACTCGTCCTGTCCTCGCGGATCGCCGGTGAAACCCGCCACATCGCCTCTATGCACGCCGCCATCGCCCGCGAGATACTCGACAGCGCACAGCCCCTTGCCCGGCCGGCCTGTATCATCAGCGGGGGTGAAACAACCGTTACCCTGAGCGGCGATGGCAAGGGTGGCCGCAACCAGGAGTTCGCCCTGGCAGCCGCCATCTGCCTCGAGGGCTGCAATGGCATCACCACCCTCAGCTGTGGCACCGACGGCACGGACGGGCCCACGGACGCCGCCGGCGCCATCGCCGATGGTACAAGCGTTGCACGTGCTGAGGCGATGGCGCTGCAAGCGCGCGATCACCTGCAGCGCAACGATTCCTACGAGTTCTTTGCCGCCCTTGGTGACCTCATCATCTGTGGCCCTACCGGCACGAATGTGATGGATCTACGCTTGCTGCTGATCAGCTGAAATCAACCGCTCTTCGCGCCTGCAGGGAACCAGGTGCACGTGTGAGGCGT
Source organism: Candidatus Latescibacterota bacterium (assembly GCA_003529325.1). Taxonomy (GTDB): domain Bacteria; phylum Latescibacterota; class UBA2968; order UBA8231; family UBA8231; genus UBA8231. Next base: position 3,980 of record DPVW01000153.1, read on the forward strand.
GTGCCCTTCAGTCCAGAGCGAGTGGACGAAAGTCAGTGGACGAATCTGGGGGGTGTTCGTACAATGTTCGTGCCGCCAATGACCAAACGTCTCTTGCCAATTATTTTGCTTGTCGCCGTCGCCTCCGGCACAGCTACCCCTGTGCGTGCCGCCAGCGGCTATGCCGGTGAGTTCCTCGCTGTCGGTGCCGGTGCTCGCGGCCTGGCGCTGGGTGGCGCTTTTGTCGCCCTCGTCGATGACGCCAGCGCCGGATACTGGAATCCTGCCGCTCTGGCCAGCCCGCATCCCAGAGAGGCGCATTTCATGCACGCCGAGCGCTACTCCGGTCTCGTCGACCAGGATTTTGTCGCCATCGTGGGTGGTGGTGGGCTCATGTTCGACGGACTCGCCGTGAGTCTGCTCCGTCTCGGTGTCGACGGCATCGAATTTACTTCGGTCCCTGATGCCGCCGCCCCCGTGGGTCCCGACAATCGCCCCGTCGTATCCTCCTCCGAAAGCGCCGCCGACTATGCCTTGTATCTGTCCGGTGGCCGCCACTTGGGGGAACGACTCGATGTCGGTGCCAGCGCCAAGGTCATCTACCGAGCCGTTGCCGACTTCACCGCCTACGGGGTAGGCGTTGATCTGGCGGCCCGCTATCGGTTGGCTCAAGGCGTGACCGTGGCGGCCAACTTGCGCGATGCCACGACGACACCCGTGTTCTGGGATACGGACACGACCGATCGCATCCAACCATCCCTGTCGTTGGGTATCGCCTTCGTGCGCCAACTGGCCGGTGGTCAAGCCTCCTTCGCCGTGAGTTCTCGCGCCGGAGGGAATGCCGAGGATGACAGTGGCGCCACACCCGTCAATGCTGGCTTCGAGTATCAGGCGGGGCGTGTCGCCATACGCTCCGGCTTCGAGGAGGAACGTCAGACCTACGGCGTCGGACTGCGTCTCGGGCAACGCATGACGGTGGATGTCGCCTACCTGCAACATGATGCGCTCGAGGGAACCTATCTGCTCTCCGCCACCGTCGGTTTCTGAGCCCGCCTCGCAGGGCGGCAATGACGGCCAAGGCGGCCACCGCTTCGGCTATATCACCCTCGTCGGCCGCCCCAATGCGGGCAAGTCCACCCTGTTCAATGCCTTTCTCGGTCAGCGGCTGTCCATCGTCACGGCACGACCACAGACCACCCGTGGCCGCATTCTCGGCATCCTCACCCGGCCTGCGTCACAACTCGTCGTGCTTGACACACCCGGATTGCTCGAACCTACCTACAAACTGCACGAGACCATGGAGCGACAGATCCGCCGGGCCTGTAGCGATGGCGACGCGGTGGTCTTGCTGCTCGATGCGACCCGGCCCGATGATCGTGTCGATCTGATCAGCGACTTTCTGGCACGCAACAGCAAGCCATTGCTGACCGTGCTCAACAAAATTGATCAGGTCCCGCCCAAGGCGCTGGAACCACTGATGGCGAGCATGGCGGCTACCTATGGCATCGACAGTCCGTTGCCCCTGTCGGCGCTGACGGGAGCCAATGTGCCGCAACTGCTCGAGCACGTCGACACGCTCCTACCTGTAGGTCCACCACTCTATCCAGAGGACATGGTCGCCGAACAACCGGAGCGCTTTTTTGCCGCGGAGTTGATTCGTGAGACCGCCTTTGAGCAACTCACCGACGAACTTCCATACGCGATCCAGGTCGAGATTGACGAGTTTCGCGATCCAGAAGAGGATGATTCGGGTTCACACAAGGGACGCAAGACCTACCTTCACGCCACACTATACGTCGAACGGGACAGCCAGAAGGGCATCGTCATCGGCAAGCGTGGCTCCCGTCTGAAGAGCATAGGCACCGGCGCCCGACACAAGGTCGAGGAACTCGTCGGTGGCCCCGTCTTCCTTGAGTTGCGGGTGCGCGTTCGACCCGACTGGCGCAAGCGCGACAGAGATCTGAAAGAATTCGGCTACGTTTGATCCTCCCAACACTTCCCCTCTCACGCCACTGGAGATGAGTGCGTTGCCCATGAAGGTCCTCATTGTCGGCAAGGGTGCTCGCGAGCATGCCCTCGCCTGGAAGCTGGCTCAGTCCCCCAACATCGAACAACTCTTCGCTGCCCCTGGCAGCCCCGGCATCGCCGACCACGCGACCTGCCTGGAGCAGATCCGCGTCGATCTCGATATCTCACAACGACCCCAGCTGGAGGCGGAAATCCTCAAGCTGCGGGATTTTGCCACTTCTGCAGGCATCGATCTCACCGTGGTCGGGCCCGAGGCGGCACTTGCCGCAGGGATCGTCGACCGTTTCCAGGAAGTGGGGCTGACCATCTTCGGGCCAACGGAAGGGGCAGCACGGATCGAGTGCGACAAGACTTTTTCCAAAGAACTGATGGCCAGCATCGGTGTGCCCACAGCGGCGCACCGCTCGTTTGACAGCAGTTCCGAGGCCCTGGCCTACGTGCACGAGCATGGTGCGCCGATCGTCATCAAAGCTTCGGGCTTGGCCGCCGGCAAAGGGGTCACCGTCTGCCACACAGAGGCGGAAGCCGTCGGCGCCATTCAACAGATCATGGATGATCGCATTTTCGGCGAATCGGGCGCACAACTCGTGATCGAAGAGTTCATGGAGGGCGAAGAAGCCTCCCTCTTCGCTATCTGCGACGGTGAGCGCTATGTCAACCTGGTTACGGCGCAGGACCACAAGGCCATCGGTGAAGGGGATACGGGCCCCAACACGGGCGGCATGGGTGCCTATGCGCCGGCGTCAGTGTTGACACCTGCATTGATCGAACAAGCGAATGAGCAGGTCGTCGAACCAGTACTCACGGAGATGGCGCGGCGCGGCTCTCCCTATCGAGGTGTGCTCTATGTCGGCTTGATGCTGACCGCGGCAGGGCCAAAGGTTGTCGAATTCAATTGCCGCTTCGGTGACCCCGAGATTCAGGTCGTATTGCCCCTGCTGCGCTCCGACCTACTCGAATTGCTGCTGGGTTCTGCACGGGGCGACCTGTCCCAAGCGGGACCGGTGGTGCTTGACGATGAACACGCCGCCGTGTGCGTCGTCATGGCCTCAGGCGGATACCCTGGGAAGTATGAGACGGGGCGTGCCATCGAGGGCGCCACATCGACAGAGGACATCGTGATCTTCCACGCCGGCACCGCCCGGCAGGCAGAGCGGCTGGTCACCGCCGGCGGACGTGTCCTGGCCGTGACGGCGATCGATACTGACATTCCTGCTGCCGTTCAGGCCGCTTACGGGGCGGTTGACCGAATTCATTTCGACGATGCGTATTGGCGGCGCGACATCGCCCATAGAGCCCTGCAGCGTGTGGGAACCGGCGCGGCATAACGGGGAGTTTGGCCAGAACGAAGGAAGCGCCGCGGAAGAAACTGCACTCACCCCGGCGCTTCGTGTCAAAAACTGCTGTAGAACTGCTGCTAAGCTCATCTTCCGGCGGGGAAGGGGCTTGCTCTCTCAGGCGAGTGTGTCGACTACTTCGCCTCTGCCTTCCTGGCGGGTTTCGGCGGGTGTCCGCTGCCCCCGTCCACCCCAACGACCACGTGAACATGGGACAGTCCTCCAACGATGTGATACCCACGTCCATCCACCTAGCGGCCCTGCTATCCATCAAAGA
>DPVW01000496.1:0-336 GCA_003529325.1 Candidatus Latescibacterota bacterium
GGTAAGCTCAGAGATGAACTACTTAACGGTGAGGTCTTTTCCAGTGTGCCGGAGGCAAAAGTGTTGACCGACGCCTGGAGGCGGCACTACAATCACCGCCGACCTCACAGCGCATTGGGTTATCGGCCACCTGCACCGATGGTCATCAAACCGAAATTCGCAGCCACATCCTAACTCCGGATGTGGATACATATGTGGGGGCAGGTCATTTCTATCAGGCTTGGGGCAGGTTGCGTTTGACAACCTTGCGGTCAGGTTAGTTGAGCCCGGTCCACTCCGATGATCTGCTCACACAGCTTGCAGAAATCGCCATCTCTTGTCGGTGAATCAATATGC
>DPVW01000496.1:510-1863 GCA_003529325.1 Candidatus Latescibacterota bacterium
GATACATATGTGGGGGCAGGTCAGTGCGTACGGCCCCCACAGAGGCCCGTGCGATCTCTTGTGCTGCGGATGAAAGATCCAGCAGATCTCTCGCTACAGCTTCCTCGGCACGTTTCCATGCTGGTTTCGTGGCTACGATGGGGAGTATCTGTCCGCGAATGACCTANNTGAATCAATATGCTGTCGACAACACCCGTAGCCTGGTGAAGGGGGGACTGACCACGATGGCTCGTTCAAGTGGAACCATGCGCCGGTGGATCTCCTTTTGCGCCTACCCCGTCTTCTTCCTGCTGTTCATAGCCGTCACCGTGGAGATTGGATCGCGCCTGCTCCTGGACGAGGTCGACACGCCGGAGACAGTGCGGGAAATGGCCCTCGCCCGCTTGTTGAACTCCGCCGCAATCGGTGCCGTTGACGCGCCTCTCGGCATGCGCCTATCGCCCAATGTGGAACGTACGGTGCATTCGGGAGAGCTGACGTACACCGTGCGCACGAACTCCCTCGGCTTCCGGGGGCGGGAACCAGCACCGCGCGCCGCAGCAGAACACCGGATCCTGTTTCTGGGCGACTCCATGGTTTTCGGTCACGGTCTGGGAGAGGAGGACACCCTCCCGCATCGGGTGGAGCTGCGGCTACGGACCTCCGTTCCCGGCGGCGTCGTCTACAACGGCGCCATCAACGGCATGAACACGGTCCAGGAGTTGGCAGCCGCCCTCCAATTGCTTCCCATCCTCGCCCCCGATCGGGTCATTCTCGGGTACTTCATCGGCAACGATCCGCTGGCCAACACCTTCAGTGAGGTTGGCGACGACGGCCGCGTCATCTTCTCCGATGATGACGTGGGTCGTTTGCAGACGGACCTCGACGAACACCTGAGGCCGCTGTTGCCGAGCGTCGCCTTCCGCTCCGTCGCTCTGCGCTACTACGTTCCCCGGTTGCGCTACCTGTGGTCGGGACGGGAAGATGTCCTGGATCGGTCATGCGAACTGCTCTCCCGGATCCGGGACGTGTGCACGCAGGCGGGGGCTCGATTCTCCGTCGTCATCATCTATCCCCGAGACGCGGTGACCGGTGGGCTCACATTCCTCTTGTCGGGCAGCCGAAACGTGGGACGGAACCTGGCAAGTAGACTGCAGGACCAGGATATATCGGTGCTCGACAGCGGCGCATCCATGGATTTTGACGGAGCCGACCGACGCTTCTACTTCCCGAACGACGGCCATATCAACGCAGAGGGCGCCCGGGCGCTGGCAGTGATGATCACGGATCAGCTCATCCTGCCCGGCCTAAATACAGCGCCGTAGCTCTCGATCTTTGCGGTCAGTTGCTCTACGATCTCAGATCCGTCCCTGA
>DPVW01000496.1:2184-5433 GCA_003529325.1 Candidatus Latescibacterota bacterium
CTCAAGTTCGACACGCGTTTCCTCTCGGGACATGCCGAGGTGCTTCGCCAGGAGCTCAACGGCACGGAGCTTGTCGTGAAGTCGAATCGTGACTCCGTGTTGTCCGCTCGTGACGGACTGAACGGCAGTCAACTTGATCTGGTCGATCTCCTCCGGAGGGAGAAGACGAACTCCACCTTCGTCCCAACTCACGAAGTTGGTGATGTTGGCAAAGGCCACGACTGCGAGTTGCCTGACTACGTCGTCGGCTTCGAGTTCGACCCGCAGTCTGCGGTCCTTCTGGGCGTGCCCGAGTGCGTCTTGGATGTTACTGTTTGCTAACAGTTCGGTCCCCCTGACTGATGGCGTCTTGTGAGCGTGCCGTTGATGAAGATCTCCGGGCGAGGCTGCAGGAGTTCACGCCACAGCTGCAATCACTTCTCAAGCCACCCTATAGTCCGCGCCGCTTCTCTGTGTCGCTGTAGGTCAGCGCCAACAATGCAAGGATCTGGAGGTTGCTTGGTCTCGCGATTCTAGGCGATGTCCTGTCAGGCGGAAGCGAGAGCCATGGCTTGCTCAGCCGATAGTGCGCCACGGTAGAGACGGAGATCGGCGATGCGGCCTGCGAAGGCCCCTTGGGGCCCGGCGCCGATCGTCAGCGGCAGGGGATTGGTGAGGTCGAAGGAGTGGCCCTTGGGTGCCAGAGACTTGGCCGCGTGCTCGCCGTTTACGAAGAGTTGGAGTTCCTTGCCCTGACGGATGGCGGCTACGTGGGTCCAGTCCGCGCCGATGTCGTGGTCGTGGCTGACCACCTGCCCCAGTTCGGTTGCCAAGACGCGGCCGAGCGTGTCATCGGCGTCGACATCGATGGCGCGACTGATGCAGGAACCGGTCCCGGCGAACAGGCGGCCCTGAAAGGCGGTCATGGTCGGAACGCGGCACCAGGATGCGCCTTCGTCGACTGCGTAGTCCGGGCGGCTCGCGAGGCTGTTCATCAGGGTCCAGTGTCCATCTGTTTCGTAGCGCCATACCTGCGCCTTCGGGATCACGCCGGCGTAGAGCTTGCCGTTGTAGGCGATCATGTTGTTGATCTCGTTGATTTCTGCGTGCTCTCCCTCGGGGATCCCGAGGCGGCCCGTGTTCGTCCACGCGCCGTCCTCCAACCGCAGTACGTATCCCTGGGGCCACGTGCCGGCCCAGAGCTTGCCCTGGTAGGCCTGGAAGGCATGGGTCTGCGTGATGCCGTGCGGTTCCCGCGATATGCACGTCCACGTTTGGTCGCCCTCGTAGCGGTAGTGGTTTTTGTGCGTGGCGCCATACAGGACACCATCCACTGGAAACAGGTTCTCGAAATTGTCGCCGTCGGGAGCACCGCAGTCGATCCACGATTGACCGTCGTGTTTGAAGCAGTGCCCGCCGCCGACCCGGTCCAGGCCGGCATAGAGTTCACCTTCGAAGCTCGCCAGACTCAAGACGCGTACACTGGCGCCGACGGGACCGAGGTCGCGCCATTCCCGACCGCCCTCGTAGACGAACACCCGGGAGAGGGCGGGCTCAAACCCATCGCCGGAAGAGCGAAGCCAGTCCCACACGCCGGTGCCCGCGTACAACCGGCCATCGTGGACGATCATCGATTGCACCGACAGATGTCCGGGATCGGAACCCAGCCGTCCGCAGTCTTCCCAATCGGCATCGCCGACCCAGCGAAAGACGCGCGCTGCGTCCATCGGGTCATCGGCGTCTGCGATGCTCGCGTAGAGATCACCGTCGAAGGCGACGAGGGCCGAGACCAGGGAGTTGCTCGGCCATGGTTTGCCGCAGTCCGTCCACGGGCCGACGTAGCCGTCGTCGATACCGAAGTGAATATGGCGCGCGTCGGACATGGAACTGTAGCCGGCCGTGCTGCCCGCGATCTGCAGGTTCAGTCCACAGCGACCTTCGGGGTCAAACTTGGACAGAACCTCCCCAAACGCTCCACGCATGGGCGTGTCACACCGCACCCACGCCGCGAAGGAGAAGTCACTGTTCGCCAACCGCAGGTCATGGGTGTCCGGTACTTCGATACGGCTGCCGGGACGACTGAAGTGAGCAGCGCCTTCGACCGGGTCACCAGGACTGTCCACGAATGTGACGTCGTGTGCCACGCCGTGATTCTCGCCGGCAACATCGCGCGCATCCTGTCGCAGCGGCCAGTGCCCGATCAATTGCTGTTCTGTCATGTTCGTGTTCCTTCGTCTGATGAACTCGTCGTTCCTGATTCGTATCATACCCTAATCAACGGGTGCCGGACTCACTGAGGAAAGGCCGGAGCTGACTTGCTGAGTGCCACCGAGATCGAAAGTTTTCGCGATCAGGGATTCCTGGTCAAGCGCGCCACCTTCGATGCCGACGAGATCGCAAGACTGCGCGAGGGTTTCACGTACATCGAGTCCCTCGTTGAAGAGGGTGGGATCGATCCGCAGTATCTGAGCGGGAAGGACCGAGAGGTCCACATTCACATTCAGCCACAGGCCGGTGCCGCGGACGCCTCAGTGCGTTGCCTGCGAAAAGTCCAGTGGCCGTCCATGATTCACCCCGCCTTTGAACAGCTACGCACAAGCCCGAAGTTTGCGGCCCTACTCGAGCCGTTGATCGGCACGACCCTGAAGCAGTATATCAACCAGATCAACTTCAAGATGCCCGGTGGCCAGATCGAATTTCCGTGGCATCAGGATATCCGGCCAATCCCTGCTTTCCGTGCGCAGGTGGACAACTATGTGCAGACGATCATCGTCGTCGACGAGGCGACGGTGGCCAATGGCTGTTTGTACGTGGTTCCCGAAAGCCACAAACTCGGCAACCTGAAGGTCAAACGTTACGCAGAGCGTCAGATCGAAGATCACGTAGACGTCTCAAGGGCCGTTGCCCTGGAGGCAGCACCGGGAGATGTGGTCATGTTCACGTCGTATACAGTGCACGGCTCCAAGCCGAACACGACCGACGCCCCGCGGCGTTCCTACATCAATGGCTTCGTTCGTGCCTCGAGTTGCGACGTGGGGAAGTGGGCCTTTCTTGAAGGGAAAGCGGTGCCCATTACCAGCGACCACGACTATCACACGATCCGACGTTCTGGGAAGAGGCCAATCTCCATGCCTCCGAAGTTGTAGAGTCAGCCGCTACACGATGGGATGTGGTCATAGTCGATGAGGCGCAGGATCTGTCCGAGTCGAACTGGCTGCTGGTGGAGGCCCTGGCCGGAGAGGGCATGTTGTGGGCCTTCCACGATCCAGC
>DPVW01000013.1 GCA_003529325.1 Candidatus Latescibacterota bacterium
GGCGGCGCGCGCCGGCCGCGTCCTGGCCTCTTCGATGGCCCGTTCCGCGGCGCGCAGGGCTGAGCGCAGTTGCCCGGCATGCCCACGGCGACTGCTGGTGCGCACGTGCCACAAGCGCCATGTCAGCAGCAGCACCGGCACCAGGTACAGCGCCAGCAGGAGCATGCGCAGGTCGTGCAGTGCCAGGGCTTGCCGCAGGGTCTGATCGGGTGCGCTCAGCGACAGGTCGGCACCAACCAGCGACCCGGAGAGGAAACCGCGCGGTTGCTGTTGCTCTCCGTCGGCTGACGGCGGCTCAGCGGCCTCGGTGCCAGGCTGGGCCCCCACCACATCTGCCGCCCCCACCACTGCCGAGCCGGCAACCGAAAGGGCGATCGGCTGGCTGCGGATGGTGCGATACTCTGCCGCCACCGGGTCGAAGTAGCTGAGGGGCAGGGGTGGAATCTCGCGGGCCTCTGCGCTCTCGAGTCGGACGGTTACGGTGAAGGTCTTGACCTTCCCTTCCGTGTCGAACAGGCCCGCCGGGGTCTCGTCAGGGACCGAGAACAGCTGCGGGTCGAGGCCGCCATCGACGTCGAGTCGCGGCAGACTCAGCCCCTCCAGCCGACCGTCGCCGCGGACCTCGATCTTGAGCTCGATCGGATCGCCTACCTGGGCAACGGTCCGACTTGCCTGCACGTTGAGTGAGAACGCGGTGCCAATGGCGTTGACGAAACTGGCGGGTCGGCCGCTCTGGGGCAGGGGGCGCACACTCAGCCGTCGCGGGCCATCCTCCGCTTTGAACAGCTTGTGCTTGGCGACACGGAAGCCGAAGGCGTCGCGGCCGGTGCCGGACTCGAGCCTGGCAAAGACACGGCTCGGGGCGAGCTCGAGCGCCCCCGCCCGGCTGATCGTCACGAGTGCCGTGAAACGGAAACGGGTGTACTGCTGGCCACCCTTCTGCACTTGTTCCCGCACGTAACCGAGCTCGATGTCGCGCGCCCCTGCTGGAAAGGTCAGAACCTGTCTGCGCTTGGCGACCGGTGGCGCTTCGATCTCGACGGATTCCTCGTCGAACAGGGGCACCACGAAGCTCTGATCCTGGGCATCGCGGCGCAGAAGCCAGTCCAGCGTTGCCTCGAAAGTCTCGCCAACCCACACGGGACGATCAGGCACCTGCAGCTCGATCTTCATGTCAGCCGTGAACTCGATGTCGCGCACGGTGAAGGTCGCCGCGCCGATTCGGGCCGACTTGCTACCCTGTTCCAGGGCCACCCCGGGGATCGTGTAGTTACCGGCCTGCGCGGCCAGGATTCGGTAGCGGTAGACGAACGTCACGGTACGCGACTCGCTGCGCCGGCCATTCACGATCTGCATCATGGACGACGCATTTGGCGTCATGCCGAGGGGCGTCACCCGACAGTTGTCGATGTCGATCGCCGGCTGACCTGGCGGGGAGGCTCCGTCGAAACCCGTGGCGGTCAGACTCAGGACGAAGGGTTGTCCGGCGTGCAGTTCGGTGCGGTCCACCTGCAGCTGTAGGTTCTGGGCAATCGCAGGTGTGCGCACAATCAGGCACACCAGTGAGGTGGCGAAGAGCAGGACCATGCGGTGCGGCGCCATCGGCGTTACCAGTCCTTCTCTACCGGCTCGGGCTCGATGCGCTGCCGTTTTTGCCGCTGGCGCTGCCGCTCCGCCTCGCGATCCCGGATCGCCTGCAGACGGCGGTCCGCCTGACGCTGGGTGACTTGCTCCTCATCCTCTCCCTGAGACTGTTGCTGCTGTTGTTCGGATCCGGACTGGTCCTGCTGCTGCTCGGATTGCGGTTCGAGCAAGCGAATGGCGTTCTCCAGATGCTCCATCGCCAGCCGCTGATGCTCGAGGGTTGGCTCGAGATCAGGTGGCTCAGCGTCTGTGGCGTCGCGCGCTTCTACCAGAAGACCCGTGGCATCGCTCATCTGTCCGAAGGCCGACCGGGTTTCCACCGCTGCCTGTCCCAGCGCTTCCGCCGCCTGCTCAGCCTGCGGCTCGCCCAAGCCGGCGGCGGCGTCAGCCTGTGACTCGAGCGCCTGGGCCAGAGCGCCGCCCACCCCGGCGTGACCCTGCTGGCGGTCGGTCAGCGGACCGATCGCGAAGGCGAGAGCCTCCCCATCGTCGACGGCCTGGGCGCTGGCGACATCGTCGTGTGTCTCAGACTGATTCCTCAACAGGTCCTTCAGATGCTCGACAATCGTGTAAAACAGCCGGCGCAGCTGGTCGATTTCGGTGAGCGCCGCCGCCGCCGGATCGCGGATCCCTGCCGGGCCACCATCACCCGACTCGACGCGCACAAGACCCCCGGCCAGCTGCTCGAGGGCATCGAACGCCCCCGCGCGGTACTGCTCGGCCAGATCATAACGTTCGGCGACATCCGTCAGCTGCTCATCGGTGGCAGTCGAATCCTGCTGATCCCCGGCGGCGGCGATGACTTGCTGTTCCATCTCCAGCCGCTCCTGCTGGAGCAACTGCTGCAGGCGCATCAGCCGTTCGCGATTGTGCGTGGCACCTTCGCGCACCGCACTAAGACGCTCCTCGGTTGATATCGCGGCGAGCAGCTCGGCAGCCTGACCCTTGAGCTCCTGCGGCGGCGTGACCAGCGCGACGATCCGGGTCTGCTCGCCGTGGGCGAGTTCGATCAGTTGCCTGGTTCCGGCAAAGCGTTCGATGGCGCGGAACAGCGCCTCGATGGATCGCAATTCCTGCTGGGTCGCCAGCAACAGATCCTCACTGCTGAGCGCCCCCCCGGCGGCGGCCATCGCCGCCACGGCTTCCTGCAGATGAGGGATGGCTTCACGCGCTGCTGCGAGCACCTGTTCCTGTTGTGGATCTGACGGTGCCGCATCCGGGGCTGATCCACTGGAATCAGCCGCCGCGACACCGGAATCGAATCTGGACAGCACCTCGCCGGTACGCCCACTGGCGTCCTGCTGACGTTCAGCCAGGTGCTCGGGGTGCAGCCACGGTGGCACCTGCGCCGGTTGATCCTCGGCGAGTTTGATGGCACCGCGCCGCAGCTGCTCGAGGGCGCTTGTGTGTGTCAGCAGGAGGTTTTCGTCCTGCATCACTCCCTTGAGGACGGTGACTGGATCGAGGAGTTGCTCGCGGGCCCGCTTGAGTTCGGCGAGGGCGACATCGGCGCGCCGGTGGGCGCGATCCCCTTCCAGGCGACGCAGGCGGCGGCGGGCGTCACTCAGGG
>DPVW01000022.1:0-146 GCA_003529325.1 Candidatus Latescibacterota bacterium
GCCCGCCGATACCGACCGGTCATCATCGGCGAGTTCCATTTCGGCGCCCTGGATCACGGCATGTTCCACCCCGGCCTGAAAGCAGCCCGTGACCAGACCCATCGCGGGGAGTTATACCGAGCGTATGTCGCGGGGGCAAACTACAA
>DPVW01000022.1:358-12340 GCA_003529325.1 Candidatus Latescibacterota bacterium
AACTCCTTCTTCTCAGCCAGTCATGAGTCAAATATGAGCCTTTGAAATTCCTATACGTGTCCAGTATGGCGACCAATCCACGACGGGACGGGGGGATGGCGAGAACTACAACATCGGCTTCGTCGATATCGGCGACACACCCTTCCCGGAGATGGTCGGTGCCGGGCGGCAGACCAGGAATGGTCTCTACGAGTGCCGGGTGGAGCAATCCGGCTCCACCCGAGCACACACCCACTCCCAGGAGTGACCCCATGAAGCGCTCTAGCAAGATTCTTCTCGTGGCCCTCGCCGCCACCCTCGTCGCGTTGACTCTCGCCTGGGCTCAGCCCGGTGGCGGTCGGCGCGGCGGCGGTGCGTCCGGCATGTCGGCCGAGCAACTCTTCGGTTATCTAGCCCTGAGCCCTGACATCATGCTCCGCGACGAGCAGCTGCTCAACGTGCGCAATGCCCTGCGCGGCAGTTACAGGACTCAGGTCGAGCTGAGCGCCACCATGGGTAGCGGTGCTGGCGCCGATCCGGAGACCCAGAAGAGAATGGCCGAATTGCAGCAGAGCATGGTGGCCACCGTCAGCGGCTCGCTGACGAAGGTCCAGAACAACGCCTTGAAGGGCATGATGGCACAGGCGGGTCGCGGTCGTCGGGGTGGACGCGGCCGATAAGGGACGAAACTCCTCAGTGAGACCGGATGATCTGCAGACGAATGTAGACGGATCTCTGCGACAGGACACGAGCTGGAAGGAGCCGGGCATGAGCGTGACCATGGGCCTGATGAAGACCGCCATGTCCAGAGTTAGCCGTAGCGTGCACGACATGGGTTACAGATGCCTGAAGCTCTATCCCTCCGGGGGCGGTGGGGTGATTACCCCCGACGTATGGAGCGCGGCATCCACAAGGTGGCGGCGGTCCGCGAAGCGGTGGGGCCCCTCGTCGACGTTGCCATCGATTGCCGGGCCCGACTCAATATCTGGAGTGCCCGACGCGTCCCCTACGACAATGCCGAAGCTATGGGCGCCTTCGCGCGTTCGGTGAACGTGCCCGTATCCACCGGCGAGCAACTCTACACCCGTTAGGAATTCAGCGACGTGCTGGAGCAGCACGCAGTCGGCATCATTCAGCCTGACATCTGTCACGCCGGTGGCATGTCGAAGCTGCACAAGATCGGCGCCATGGCCGAGATCTTCACCGTCACCCTGGCGCCACACAACTCCAACGGCCCCATCTCCACCGTGGCCAGCCCTGCACCTGGACATGAGTCTGCCAAACTGCCATGCGCAGGAGCTGTTCCTCAACTCGACGAAAGAGTACGATGAGGTGCTGATGAATCCGATTCCTATTGCGGATGGTTATGCTACAGTACCCGACAGACCGAAATCCTGAAGAAATACCCACCGTCCGAACTGGTGCCCGTCGAGTCCGAACCCTACCTCGACTTCTTCTAGCTAGTCGGCGACGTTGGCTGCCGGCGCCGGTGCAAGGATCAGGTCACCCCAGCCGCTCTCGTCGCGCCAGGCGCTTTGGTCGAAGCCCTTCCAGTAAAGGGCGACGTCGCGATCACCGCCATCGTCGTCGTCGTGAGCGCTGATGGTGAAACCGATGCGGCTACCCGGCCCGACGTTGGCACCCATGATCTTGTAGTTGAGGCGGGCTTCGATCTTGAACCCGCCAGTTGTGCTGTCCCAGGGGGCTGCATACGCCGGGCCTTTGGCACCGTACGATCCAGCCGAGGTCCACGCCTCGGGATCGTCGCCCCGGCCGGGAACACCGCTCTGGTCACTCGTCACCGCGCCGTTGGCGACGACGGAGAACTCACCCCCGGTGTTGAATTCGACTCCCAGCGAATCGCGGGCATGGGGCGCGTGGTTGTGATCGCCGTCGATGAAGATCTCGACGGCATCATCCATCCACGCCCGGGTGTGCAACTCGGTCGGGTCGGGATTTGTGTCGAGGACGAGGATGTCGTCGACGATGCGCACCGCCACGTAGAGGTACTGATCGTCGTTGGCAACCGAAAAACCGAAGCTGAAGTCTTCCGGCATCTTCGTTACCCCCGACTCGCCGTCGAACACGCCGTTCTGCGGCGTCACCTCGATGAACGGCAGATTCTCCCACTCCGACAGATTGCCGTCGATGACCGGTGCCGTGGTGACGTACACAGGGGTCAAGGGTTTGGGGTCGTGGGCTGTCGCTGGATCCGTCGTTATCCCCGCGAGAATGCATGACAGCATGAGTCGCTTCATCTTGTTCCTCTGATCGAGATACATTAACCTCGGTCTACTACCCGCCGGCACGCAAGAGACTTCCCTACTATGACTTTACATCCCTGGAGAGCCGCCAGCCTGGTAGCGCTGCTTTGCACCGGTGCCACCGGCAATGACGCAGATCCGCCCAAACTGCGACTGACACAGACGCGGATCACGATTCCGCAGGTCGACTACGAGCCGGCGCAGCACAGCGGCGCCGACGGCCTGCCGCGGCTCGACCTCAAGACCGTCCCCTGGGAGCGGGTCGTCGAGCGCGCCCACGCCGCCGTGATTCTCGAGTCCAGGTACGTGCGCGTAACCTTGCTACCCGAGATGGGTCGTGTCTACTCGATGGTCTACCTTCCCGACATCGTACGGCCGGGAGGCTCCAACAACGCCACCGGCTGGTGGCTGTGGATCGGCGGCATCGAGTACACCTTGCCGGGCGAGGAACAGGGCTACACGTGGACCCTGCCCTGGACTTGGGAGATCCTCGAAGACGGGGTCCAGCGCAAGGCGGTCCGCGTGCAGGTCGTAGAACCGACGACCGGTCTGCGCGAGACGATCGACTTCAGCGTCGAGAGCGGCAGTGCCGCCATGGGGACGACCATCCGCATCCGCAATCCGACGGAGCACGCCGTCGACTTCGCGCACTGGCAGGCCAATCTCGGACCCAGCCCCCTGCGTTGGCTGCGCAACTGGGAGACATGGGCGACCTGATGGCGGTCGGCCTGGACGCCGGCTTCTACGGCGTCTACTCACACGACGAAGACGAAGGGGTCGTTCGTGTCTTCGACGCCGACATCACCCCGGGCGTCGACGTGTGGACCTACGGCTTCCATCCAGAAAAGATCCCGATGGGTTCGGGGGACCCCAACAAGGGCTACGTCGAGATGTGGGGTGGTACGGTGGCCACATTTCCCGACGAACGCGCCACGCTACCTCCGGGGCAGTCCGTGGACTGGACGGAATGGATCTATCCTTTTCAGCTCACCGGCGGCCTGACCTATGCGGACCGTTGGCTCGCCGCCCGCTGCCGATTCGCCCGGCAGACAGGTGAACTCGAAGTACGGATCTGCCCTGTGCGCGAGTTGGTGCACGCGAGCGTCGAGGTGTTGCGAGGCGAACGCATCGTCGCCAGACACCCGGTTCCCGCGTCACCGAGCACCCCCTGGTCACACGTCTTCACGCTGTCTTCCGGCATACCCCTGGCGGAACTGCTGATCGTGGTCCGCGAAGGTGAGCAGGTGCTGGCTCGATTCCGACCGCAGTCGACTCCCTAGTTTCCTGGTTTCCTGACAGTTCAAGACCACAACGGCGTACCGGCTGGCAGAGCCTTGCTGATCTCGGCCTCATCCAGTTCGATTCCCAGTCCTGGGCCGTCCGGCACGGTGACATACCCCTGCTGAATCGGCTCCTTGATGTCGAGCATCCGACCCCACAACGGGATGTTGCGCGAGTGGTGCTCCAGAGCGAGAAAGTTGGGGATGGTGGCGCAGATATGCACGGCCGCCATGCCGGTGACGGGACTCTTCATGTAGTGTGGCGCTATGGACATGTGATACATCTCGGCCAACTCGGCGATGCGCCGGATCTCGATGGCGCCGCCGCTGTTGGGAATGTCCGGTTCCAGCAGATCGCAGGCCTGCCGCTCCAGCAACTCGCGAAACATCTTGGCGCCGTAGAAGATCTCGCCGGTGCAGATCGGTGTCTCGGTCTGCATGCAGATTTTGGCCAGGGCATCGACGTTTCCCCATTCCCAGCGAATCGGATCTTCCAGCCACAGCAGGTCGAGGTGTTCCACGTCCTTGCACACGCGTAGCGCGTCGGCCAGGTTGAACGAGCCGTGCAGGTCGATCGACAGGTCCACATACGGACCCACCGTCTGGCGCAACTGCTCGATGGTGGTAATGATGTGCTCGTGCTGGCGCCGGCTGATGGAGCGGTCGTAGCGATCCATCTTCCATGGGTTGGCTACGTCCAGATCGAACTTCACAGCGGTGAATCCTTCGGCCACCACCTCCCGTGCCGCAGCCAGGTACGCCTCGGTCTCATACACGGGGTCCAGGTCGCCACTACTCCGCGTCTCCTCCCAGCGGCGGTCGTATTCCTGCAGCGTCCAGTGGGCACCGGCGTGGCAGTCACAGTAGATCCGCACCCGATCGCGGAGCTTGCCGCCCAGCAGTTCGTGCATGGGCACCCCCAGGTGTTTGCCCTTGAGGTCCCACAAGGCGATCTCCACACCGGCCCCGCGGCCCTGCATCTGCCACAGATGGTCGTGGTGCAGGGCGTTGATGTTTCTGGGGTCGCGGCCCACGAGAATCTGCTTGAGGGGTTCGACCGAGGCGCCCGGAATCCATTCGCCCAGACCGACGATGCCTTCGTCGGTAAAGATCTTGAGCAACGTCCAGTTCCGGTTGGCCTCTCCCAACGACGGCGTAACCTTGACATCGGTAACTCGCACCAGTCTCCTCCTTTACTTCAACAGTGTCAGCCGCCGAGCTTCGTTGAATTCGGGGGTCTTGAGACGGTACAGATACACCCCACTGGCCACCGCCGTGCCCCCGTCGTCCCGACCGTTCCAGCGCACCGCATAGGCGCCGGCGTCCCGCCGACCTGAGAACAGGGTGCGGATTCTCTGTCCCGCAAGATCGAACACGGCCAGATCGACATCACCGCTCACATTCACTCGATACGTGATCGCTGTCTCGGCGTTGAACGGGTTCGGGTAGTTCTGTTCGAGGGCACTTTCCTGCGGCAATGCGTCGCCGTCGGTTTCGGCTACCGCCGTCGGCAGCAGACGCGGCAACGTGATTTCCCACATCGCCCGCGGGCCGCTGCGCTCGATGACGTAGATTCGGTTGCCGATGACCTCGGCGTCCATGGGCCCCTGGAACCCACCCACGATACGGGTGATGTGGGCCTCGTAGTTGTCTCCCACCTTCTCCATGTCCAGGTGCAGCAAGTCCTCGTCGGGGTCGTTGAAGGAACCGATGAGATTGCAGCAGTCGCCGCCGGTGCGGAGCACGAACCCGTCGCCATTGAACTCGCTGGACATGGCGAAATCTTCGTCGAAGACGATGCCCAGCGGCGAACTGTGAGGCGTGAAGGTTTTGACAATCAGCCGCTCATCGCTGGCGTCGATGGCGTCGCCCGTGACCGGATCTCGGAGGCGATCGGCATCCGGCCCGAGATTGATCACCGGGTCGGAAAATGCCATGGGCGGCGGCGGAAACCCCGGATCGTTGTGGAACAGTCCGTCATTCCTCGCCGAAGATCTGGTGAACAGGATGTAGTTGTCCACCACCGGGTCGTAGTCAGCGAAGGTCTGCGGGTTGTCGATACCGCCCATGCGCCAGGGGAACCCGAAATGATGGCCCTCGCGCACCCACATCAGCGCGTCGGGCAGGTCGCTGTCGGGCCCGTTGTCGCAGGCAAACATGTCACCGTTCGGCGCAAAACCCATATCGAAGGCGTTGCGAAAACCGTCGGCATACAGATAACCGGATGCCCGCAGGGCATCCCGGTCCGCCGGAATCACGATCCCTTCACCCTCTGCGGGCACACGGAGGATTGTCGACGACAGGGGCACCTCACGAGTTCCCTCAGGATATCCCGTCGCCGGCGCCACTTCGCCGTGGTCAGTGCGCGAGCCGCTGTTGAGAAACACCCAACGACCATCAGGGCTCAGCACGATCCCCGGATGCGGGTGGTTCTTCGTTCCCGGGGGAATCGGCTCGGTGCGGGCGATCACGGTCCACGTTCGTTCGCCGGTACCCGGGTCGAGCACGCCACGAGCGATGTTGTTCACCCGTCCGCCCGAGCGGGTGATGGCGCCGATGTAGAACGTGCCGTCGGGGCCGATGTCGAAGCCCTGCACGTCGGTAAACCCGTGATCTGCACTGGAGGCCACTGGCACGAGGCGTGGTGCGTTGACCACATCGGTGTCGAGGGTGACATAGACCGTCCCGTCCTCTCCGATGTACATGCCTCTTGCCGCTTCGATTCGGTAGTCCTCCCGTGTCGCCGCCACCGTCCTTGGCGCGGCGATGATATTCCCGTTCGAAGTGGAAATGGCGTAGATGATTCCGTCCACGGGATTGGTCGCACGCGTCGTGCCGGACTCGTGCGCCTCGCGGATGGCCACGATCGGCACGTCGGCCGGCAGATCGACATCCGGACGGATGAAGCTCCAGACGAGGTCGCCGGCGGCATCCGGTCGACCCTGCGCGATCGTTTCGCCCACCAGTTCGTCTGACGCGGGAATCACGAGGCGTGAGATCGTGCCCTTGTTGACCTGAACGTGGAGTACGTTGTCACGCGGGTCCTTGGCGATACGGAATGTGTTGCGATCGAGATCTACCACGTGGCGAACCTGGATGTCGTCGCGTAGAGGCGTGGGATCGGCGAACGCCGATGCCACACAGACGGTGCTGGCCGATACCAGGAGGAATTGCACGATCCTGCGGTTCATGAGGATTCCCGTTGGTTTTCATTTCAGATGGATGAGTTGACGCTCCAGGCTCAGCGGTCCTGCCTGTAAGCGGTAAATATACACGCCGGAGGCCACCTGCTGACCGGCATCGTTGCCGCCGTCCCACCACGCCGTGTACCGACCGGGCGCATGGAAGCGGTCGACGAGGACAGAAATCGACTGACCGACAGCGTCGAATACGGTCAGGGTCACCTTACCGGCGTCGCTGACACGATAGCGGATCGTTGTGATTGCGTTGAAGGGATTGGGAAAATTCGGCTCCAGGGCGAAGTCTGTCGGCAGGTCCTGCTCGAAACGCACCTGCGTACTCACACCGATCTGGTCGATCCAACGGCGGATGACCTCGGCGCTCTGCCAATCGATCAACTCCGTCGCCAGCGGCGGCATACGGTTCGAGTCGATCGCCAGCATCCGGCTGTAGATGCTGGAGTTGACGCCGTCCCCGGATTTGATGATCCGTGGATCACTCATGCCAAAACTCGCCAGTGTGGGAATGCGGTCAAGAGCCCCTGTCTGTTCCAGCGGGGTCTCGAAGCGCAGGTCGATGTCGGCTTTGTCGATCACCCCCGGACGATGGCAGTGGGCACAGTTGGCCGCCAGGTACGAGCGGGCCCGAAGACCGAGATCTACCGTCTCGTCCAGTGGATTGGCCATCCGCGGCAGATTCTCGAGCTCGGACTGGATGTCGCGTGTAAACAGGCCGATGTGATTGAGGGTGCGCAGCTGGTTGTCCGTTGCCGCGCCGTAGTCGAATGGCCCATTCAGTTGCGCGGTGGTGACGCCGAGGACGGATCCGGCTTCCTTCACGTGGCAGCGGTCGCACAGCGGACGGCTGGGAAAGAAGTGCTGGTGCTCCCGGAGGCCACCCTCCGACCGGGGGTCAAGAACGAAGTAGGACTCGGTGACCTCACGTTCCAGCAGCACCGCGTCGCTGCCGTCGGCTTCCCACTGATAGCTGAAGCCGTTCCACTTGTCCGTGACGCCGTCGTAGACCAGAAAACGCGTCTCGATCAGATCGCGGCTGCTCGGATCACCTGTGTCGAATTCCAGGTAGAAGTTCTTTATCAATACGGTGTTGGGCGGAAATCTCCAGGGATCCTGAGCGGAAAACTCGACCCGTTCCGTCCCGGGCAGGGCGATGAAGCGCTCCTTGGTTGCCCCGTCAGACCACAGCACCGCGTTCACCCCGTACGGGATGATCCCCGGTGAGACCGTGCGGCTTTCCATGTCACTGTACAGACCGGAGGAAGAGATCGTCGGCGGCGGATCCTGTAGCGAAAACAGCAAGGATTGGTTGGGGGCGCGAGTCTCGATACCGTACGGCTGAGCCTGAGCCACGGCGTGCAGCATCAGCAAAGCGTACAACATACCCGTCCGCCAGATCCATACAACGGATCGGGTCATGGATCGCTGCCGACCTGCGTGGCCCTGAACGTGCGCAACGCATCCACGGCCCGAGTCGTGTCCCCCAGTCCGCGGTATGCCATCGCCCTGCCATAGTGGGCGGTGACATAGGACGAATCGGCTTCCAGGACCGAGCTGTAGTGCTCGAGTGCCTGCCCATAGTCCTCGTTCTGCAGGGCCGCGTTGCCCAGACCGTGCAAGGCATCGGCATACCCCGGGTGTAGTTCGAGAACCTTGTTGTAAGACAGTTGTGCCTGTCCGACGTGGCCTGCCATCAGGTAGGCGTTGCCGAGATTGTTCCAGGCCAGCTCGTACTTGTCATCTATGGCCAACGCCTGCCGATACGCGACGATGCCCTCGTTGAGCTGCTCCATCCGGATGTTGGCGCTGCCCAGGTTGTGCCAGGCCTGAGCGTGCATCGGATTGATCGCCAGGGTGTGTCGGAACTGCTCAGCTGCCTTTTCCGGGAGCCCCAGGTTGGTGTAGACCGTACCCATGTTGTAGTGGGCCACCGGGTCGTTGGGATTGGTCGCCAGCAGCATGCGACTCTTGCGGATCGCGTCGAAGTAGGAATTGACCCGGTCGAACACCGCCTTCTGCCGCTGCCCCTCCTCGATCTTGCCCTGCCGCAGAAAGACCGAGGACAGGTTGTAGTGGGCCTCCGGATAGGCGGGATTCAGACGGAGGGCGTGCTGTAGATGTGTCTCCGCCTCGGCATACTCGCCGCTGCCGGCAAGCGCCTGTCCCAGACCATTCCAGGCGGGTGCCGACGTCGAATCCAGCCGGGTGGACTTGCGGAAGACTTCGGTGGCTTCCACGTACCGGCTCAGGCGCAGATACATCCGACCCAGGCCTGTCTGGAACAGTGCATTCTCGGGCTCCAGATGGATCGCTGATTTCATCAGCTCGATGGATCCCTCGCATTCGCCCAGCTTCAGACACTGCATGTCGCCCAGCGTGTAGAAGGCCAGGGCGTATTCGTCGTCGAGTTCGGTGGCCCGCTTCAGCGCCGCGACAGCTGACGGATACGAACGCCAGCCCGAATAGGCGACACCCAGATTGTAGTGTGTCCGTGCGTGGTCCGGCTCCATGGCCAGCGCCGAGTCGAGGGCCTGCTGCGCCTCGATGTAGCGTCGCGCGCCGAGATAGACATCGGCGAGTTTCCGGTAGGCGTCGACGTTCTCCGGGTCGATCGCAATCGACCTTTGATAGGCAGCGATGGCACGCTCGCTGTCCCCCCGACGAAACAGGACGTTTCCCATGCCAAGAAAAGCCGACGCCTGGCTGGGATCCAGATCCAGTGCGGCGCCATAGGCTGTGAGGGCCTCGTCAAACCGGCTCTGCTCCAGCAGCACGTCGCCGAGTTCGATGTGAGGCGTGGCGTCCTGAGGGTCCTGCTGAATCTTCTGCCGGTACGACATCTCCTCCTGCTGCAGGCGCTCCCGCAGCTGCACCGTGGTCTCCTCCGGCGGGTCCAGCATTGTGCAGCCCGCAAAGAACCACACCGAGACGACCAGACAGATCGTGAGCCGGTGTCCGCGTCGCATGCTAGGGCCGCTCGTCGACGGGTTCTTCGATGACGAGGAACTGGTTGGCGTCGATATTCTCCAGTCTCTGCCTGATGCCGCTCGGCCAGCGAACATCGATCGTGTCGACCACGGCTAGAGTACCGAGACCGAAATGCACGCGCAGGTCGTTCTGCGACAGATAGCTGCTACCGGCACGCACTTCCTCCGACTGCACGAACCCACCGGCGTGTACGGTGATCAACGCGCCGATGCCGTCCCGATTGCTTGTCTCACCCACCGTCTTGATCGACAGCCAGTTGTTGCCGTTGCCCCCGTCGTTGCGCCACAGATTCGGTCTGTCGTTGTTGTTGCTGACGAACAGGTCGAGATCGCCGTCGTTGTCGTAGTCGGCCGTCGCCGATCCCCGGCCCACCCTGGGTCGGATCCGCTGCAGCCCCGACTCCGTGGACACGTCGTCAAAGGTCTTGTCGCCGTTGTTGTGGAACAATTGATCATACTGCGCGTAGGCGGGGCCACCCTTGTCGATGATGCCGATGTTGGGGTCCACGTGGCCGTTGGCGATGAAGAGGTCGAGGAATCCGTCGTTGTCGTAGTCGAGGAAGTCGGTACCGAATGTCAGTGTCGAGTACGTCGGTTCTCCCAGTCCCGACAGGAACGTCCGATCTTCGAAAAAGCCATCCCCCTGATTGGCCAGCAGACGACAGCTTTCCCACTGAAAGTTGCAAACGATGATGTCCATCAACCCGTCACGGTCATAGTCTCCCCAATCGGTGCCCATGCCGGCCTCGGGGCGCGCTTCCGGATTTACCGCTACTCCGGAGATCAGACCTACCTCGGCAAAACCACCGTCCCCGTCGTTACGGAACAACCAATTGGGCTTGGTGTCATTGGCGATATGCAAGTCCGCATCGCCATCCTGGTCATAGTCGCTGAACACCACCCCGAGCTGACGCCCCGACTCGTCGTAGACGCCCGCCTGCCGCGTGACATCGGTGAAAGTGCCATCCCCCTCGTTGTGGTAGAGGACGCCTGATACGCCCTCATACTGACCGGGACCGCAATAGACCGGTACGTCCCCGTGGCGGCACTCCTTGGGATTGTCCATTGGCACATCGGCGTTGTTGGCGACGTACAGATCCACGAAGCCGTCACCATCGTAGTCGGCGAAGGCGGCGCTGGTGCTCATGCGGGGATCGCCAACACCAGCCAGGTCGGTGATGTCGGAAAACGTGCCGTTGCCCTCGTTCCGGAACAGCGTGTTGGGGCCGAAGTTGGTCACATAGAGGTCGATGTGTCCGTCGTTGTTATAGTCGGCGGCGCAGACGCCCAGACCGTAGCCGTGGTCACCAGCACCGGAACGCTCGGTGACATCGGAGAACGTGGCGTCCCCGTTGTTCTGATATAGAGCGTTGGCAGGTTCGAAGGGCTCGATGAACCCGGGAAGGGCGGCACTGTTGACCAGATAAAGGTCCTGGTCACCGTCGTTGTCGTAGTCGACGAAGACGACGCCGGAGCCGTAGGTCTCCGGATAGTAGAACCGCCCGGTGGAGCCGTTGATGTGCTGGAAGTCAATGCCGGACTGCAGGGCGACCTCGGTGAAAACAGGCGTGGCAGACGCCGAAGGGGGCCCCTTCGGCGTCTGTTCGCTCGCTTGCCTGCCGCAGGACGAAGGGCCAACGACCAGCAGGACTGCAAAAGACAAAGCCGCCCACCTGGTGGGCACCGGACATCCGCCCAATTAGCCAATACCTGCGAACACGGTCAAGAAGACGTGCAGGTTGGTCTCCGACTCGCTCTTGAAGTTTCGCTTCTCCCAGCGCCCACCGACGTTCGCTCTGAGCCGATAGCCGAGATAATGAGAGCGGTTGGAGAACTGCGTTGCCAACACGATCTGTTCGAAATCTTCGCGGTAACCGGCAGGCAGCGGATCCGGGCGCGTGCGCAGATTGCGGAAGATCTCGTATTCGAAACCGGACTCAAGACGCAACGTCGGCAACAGGTCATACTGGGCCACGACGAAACCGATATTAGACAGTTCGTTGATCTTCAGCCCGTCCCGGTCCGTCGGCGTCCTGCGCATGTAGAGCTGTTTCCACTTGGGCATCAGGACCAGCTGGGGCCCGGCCTGAAACTCGTAATCCACCTTGTTGATCAGCGCCAGCAAGCTTTCGTCGCGAATACCAGCCCGTTTGGTCCGCTGATGGTAGATCTCGTGCTTGAACTTCGTCTCCAGGTTCAGATTGGAGAACTTGCCCAGTCTCGTGTCCACGTAAAACGTGTTGATCAGCACGTCCTGGGCGATCAGGGGATCAGC
>DPVW01000022.1:12730-14854 GCA_003529325.1 Candidatus Latescibacterota bacterium
GTCCTTTACGCTTCGCAGGTTGTTGTACAACTGCCAGCTCAATTCATGCTTCGGCACTTCATCGCGGAGTGTCAGCATGCCGTACAGCGACTTGCTGCGCCGGTCGTCACTCAGCAGCCGCTCGCGCATGCGGCCCACCATCAGACGACTTCCGGGCTGAATCTCAACCCCGCCGTACACGTTGTATCCGCGGTGATCCCGTTTGTACGGATAATCGGCTTCGCGGTCGTTCTCGAAGCGGTCGATCACCGTGTTGTTGTTCATGTCCGAGCCGTACAGAAACTCGAGTGGATCGACATTGTATCGAATGAAGGGCTCTACGTAGTCGGGTTGTCCGTTGTCGTTCTGGTTGAAGTCGGACTCCAGATCGTTGTTCTCGTCGTATCCCGGAAACACGGCCAGATCCGCTGTCCGCGTTCTTGCCGCCTGGTTGCTGCTGCCACCGCCGGTGAAGCGCCGAGACCAGTCGGGAAACCGGTCCTGGTCGTCGTTGTCATCGACCATCTCGAACAGGTACATCGCCTCGTTCTCGTAGTCCACAAAGCCACGCTGATCCGGAATGAACATGCTGGTGTTGTATTCCGGATCCATGCTGAAGATTTCGCCATAACCGAACCACGGATAGACCGTATGCGAGGCGGTGGCGAAATAGGCCTCGGAGTTCTTCTGACCCAGTGCCTGGTTCTTGAGGATGTTCTGGTTGGGAAAGCGGCTGAACCTGCGGTTCACGTCGTATTCTCCCCGCACGTTCAGTCCGCCGAACAAGTCCGTGACATCAATGGTCAGTCCGGCGATTTCGTTGGCCGAGGGGATCCCGTAGGTGAACCGGACGACTCGCTGGTTGGAGCCATCCTGAATATTGCCGCGAGCGGTCTCGATCGGCAGAAAGACCGGTTCGCCCGTGTCATTGGTCTGTACGTTGGATGCGATATCGATCGCGTAGTCGTTGGCCAGAACCAACTCGATCTCGACCTTGCGGATTTCGCGAAAGTCAGTGATCTCGTCGTCGAAACCCGGAAGGAAGTCGCGCTCAATATCGTAGATCAGCGTGATCACGTTGCCGCCGTTGGCCTCCAGACGGCCGCCCCTGCGGACACCGCCGTCCACCAACGGCCGAATCTCAGGATGCTGAATGCCATCTATGTAGACACGTTCCAGGAAGAGCACGGCACCGCCGACACCGTCGGCGGGTGAGTCGTCGGACAGACGCACCAGAAGGCGCTGGACATTCCCGGTGTTGAGCCGGCCGCTCAGCATGCCCTTCAGCGAGTTGTTGTTCGCGTCCAGAGAGCTGCTCCAGTGGCCTGCGTTGACGTAGGTGGCGCCAACGTTGACGAAATCACCGACCTGTGCCGTCCCCCGGAAGCCCATCAGGTTCGTGAACGTCGTACGTGTTGACGGGGGCAGGCCACGGAAGGAGTTGACTGTCGAAGGTGCACTGGCCCGCGAGGCCAATATGGTCATGTCGTACTTGTCCCAACTCATGTCCCACTGCACACCGTCGAACAGTGGCTTCGAGAACGTCATCGGTGTCAGTGTCGTGCGCAGCATCTCGCCGATCGTCAACGACATGGCGAACTGACCGCGTGACGCGGATGAAATCAGGATGCGGTCGAACCAGGAGCCGAACTCGATAGACTTGGAGATCCCACTACCGAATTCTGCTGGGTGTTCCTGGGTCCAATTGTAGACCTGCCAACCACGAGTGATGTAGTTGCCATAGATGTCGTAGAACCGCTGACCCTGAAGCTCGATATCGGTGTATCGCTGGTAGTTGTCTCTGGAGTAGTTGGTATACTCCCAGTTCTTCCAGCCGTACAGATCGTACAGCGTCTGTGGCAGGTACCACTTGCGCAACGCGGGGGTAATCGTCTCAGGAGCAATCCTGACGCCCGTTGAGACGTATGGATTGAAAAATCCCGACTCGAGACCCGCCCCGAGAGCATGGTCTGTCAACAACAGGGTCAAGAAGAGGGTGGGTAGAAACGTCCGCCGCATCGGGCTCCCTTTCTGATTGGGTAGCTGTTCCTTGACGTTCATTATCGGTATCAATAGGCCAGATTGATGATTCTATGAGCTGTCTGCTCGCCAACATCGGCATCCAGCATGATTCGGCACAGATAT
>DPVW01000391.1:0-15522 GCA_003529325.1 Candidatus Latescibacterota bacterium
TCGCGTTCAGTGTGGGTGATGTGAGACGAAGGATAGTTTCACCTTGTCAGATGAGCGTCATCACTGGACGGATAGAAAGGATAGATGGTGTTGTCAGGAATGGTCAAGAGAAAGAAATGTCAGCTAATTCCTTGCAGCCACTTGCACTCTGTAGCCAGTTGTTATAGCGTTTCTCAAGTGCAGACGGACACCGTGTCAGCCCTGTCCCGCACTTGAGGGTGTGCTCTGCCGACGACCAGTTCCGCAACATCCTGCACCGGCGACAGTCACCATCTGCATGTGCCTTCCTCAGCAGTTGGCACGATCAAGCGAGCCCACAAGAAGGCAGGGGATCCGAACAACCTTGACCCAGCAGACAACTCCCTTCCATAGGAAGGTGCCGGAGGGCCTCAGCTCGCCGTTGATGCCGACGGCCATCGCCTTCGGATTGACACTTCTCTTCACGAGCACCCCCGGCTGGTCCCAGGGTGCCCTGGACGACATCCCGGAGTACCGGGAGTTCCCCGTGGTAGGCAGCCGTGTGGCGGTCTGGGTCGCGGCCCAGCTTCACCTCATGTTCGCCGCCTTCATTCTCGGTGTCCCACTCTTTGCCGTCATCATCGAATTCGTCGGTGTGCGCAGCGGCGACCCGCGCTACGACCGCATGGCCAAGGAATTCATCAAGCTGTGTCTCGTGGCCTTCTCCACCACGGCGATGTTCGGCGCCGTGCTCGTGTTCCTGATGATCGGGTTCTATCCCCGCTTCTACGGCTACATGAGCAATATCTTCGCTCCCACGTACGTACTCTACGCGGCTCTCTTTTTCGGAGAAACCTTCAGCCTCTATCTGTACTGGTACACGTGGGACCGGCTGATGAAGAAGAAGTGGCTGCACCTGACCTTCGGCGTGCTGCTCAACGTCTTCGGCACGGCGATCATGTTCGTGGCCAATTCCTGGCTCACCTTCATGACCAGCCCGTCAGGGATAGACGAGCAGGGGGCCCTGATCAGCCTGGGGGATGCGGTTTACAACTACACCTGGATGCCGATCAACATCCATCGCTTCATCGCCAACATCGCCTTCGGGGGAGCCGTCGTGGCGGCTTACGCGGCGGTTCGATTCCTCACGGCCACGAGCGAATCGGACAAGGCCCATTACGACTGGATGGGATACACCGGCAACTTCATCGCCGTCAGCGCCCTCATCCCCCTGCCCTTCGCCGGGTACTGGCTCGCCAAGGAGATTTACGAGTTCAACCAGACCATGGGCATCAACATGATGGGCAGCCTGTTCTCGTGGCTGTTCATCATTCAGGCGGCCATGATCGGGGTGCTCTTCCTGGGTGTGAACTTCTACCTGTGGTCGGGAATGGGCCGCATCAAAGGTGCTGAGAAATACAGCCGCTTTCGGCCTTTCGTATTCGCAGTCCTCATCGCCTGTATCGCCGTGTGGGCAACTCCTAGGACCCTGATCCTTAGCCCGGTGGAGAAGGCGGCCATCGGCGGCGAACACCATCCGATCGTCGGGGCCTTCGGAGTCATGTCGGCCAAGAACACGGCCGTAAACCTGATCATCCTCACCACCTTCCTGACCTTCCTCTTTTACCGTCGTTCCGGCAAGACCCCGACGGTGAACTGGGCCAAGCCCGTCAACGTCGTGGTGACGGGGATCTTCGCCGCCGCCGCTGTGGCCGTGATCGCTCTGGGAGTCATGGGGTACTACGTGCCCAGCCTGCAACGGGTGAACCTCCTGACCCCCGGGCAGGTAGGGGTCGTTCTGGCGGTGCTGTTCGTGGTGACCGTCATCGATGTTGTCCTCTATCGAAAGGCCGCATCCACCGGCGAGGTGCAGTGGGGTAAGATGACGGACCGCTCTCAGTACATCCTCATACTGCTGGCAGTCACATTCTGCTCCATGATGGGGCTCATGGGGTATGTGCGGTCGGGCATCCGGGAGGACTGGCACGTATACGGCGTCATGAGAGACACCTCACCCGATGCCTTCACCCCGGCCCTGGGTGTCGCCTCCAACATCATCGCCGCCATCGTCATCATCTTTGGCGCCTTGATCTGCTTCATCTTCTGGCTCGGGTCGATGGGGGACAAGAAGGGGGCCGCCGACTGAAGGCGGACGGTTGATCTATGCGTCACGCAGCTGTCAAGATTCTCAGCTTCGCTTTTCTCCTGGTAAGCCTGGGGGCATTTCTGGTGCAGGCGGCGCCTTTTCCCCTGGCCGACCAGAACATCCTGCCCTGGTCGGTGTGGGTGTTTCTGGCCATCTGCGTCAACATGGCGTTATGGCAGAAGCTCATGCGGGTGGCGACATTCACGCTCGCCGTGATCTGGTCCTACGCCCTGCTGGGCAATCTCATACCCCAGTCCAGTTCCGGCCCCGCCGTGGCCGTCGGGGATATCGAGCGCACTCCAGAAGCTTTTGTCGCTGCGGGGAAGTCGATCTTCTACGGCAGCGGCAAGTGCTCCACCTGCCACGTCATCGGGCCGTCAGCGACAACGCCGCGCTGTCCGGACCTGAGCGATATCGGCATCAGTGGCGGAGGACGCCAAGAGGGCATGTCGACGCGGGAGTATCTGGTGGAAGCGCTCTATCTGCCGGAGGCCTACCTGGTAAAGGGGTATGGCAACATCATGCCACCGGCGTGGAAGCCGCCACTCGCCCTCTCCGCCCTGGAAATCGAGACGCTGATCGCCTTTCTGCAGAGCCAGGGCGGCGAGCCGGATCTGACAGCCATTGTGCCGCCCATCGATATTGCCGCGGCCGCTTCGGTCACCGTCAAGGTGCCAGAGGGAGACCCGGAGGCCGGTCGACTGGTCTTTGTGGACGAGCTGCAGTGCAACAAGTGCCACCGCGTCGGCGCCGCCGAGGTTCAGCTGGAGGTCGGCCCCGACCTGACGGAGATAGGTGCCCTCAACACATTGGACTACATGGAGGAGTCGATCCTCGATCCCAACGCCAAGATCGTTCAGGGCTACGGATCGACGACGCTCAACCTGGCCAACGGCGAGCAGCTCACGGGAAGGCTCGTCAGGGAAGAGGGCGATGCTCTGGTGCTGCAGCTGGACGTGGTGGAGGAAGCCGAGGACGACGACTGGGGATGGGGCGAGGAGGAAGAGGAGGTGGAGATGGAGGAAGTGGTGGTGGAGGAAGGTGCCGGGGGGGGTCTCGAGCGACTCGTGCAGCGCCACGATCTGGCGCTGCAGCGCATCGCCGATACACGCTCGATTTCCGAGCGGGGGTACTTCTGGATCAGCGCCGTCGTCAGCGACGGCGGGAACAAGGTGAGCGGGCCAATAGAGAGCGAGAACGAGGCCAGCTTGACGATCCGCAGCGCCGACACTACCCTGACGATCGCCAAGAGCGATCTCTCCAACCTTACCGGGCGCAAGCTTCTGCTGCAGTCCAAGATGCCAAAATTCGACGATGTCATCACCGTGAGGCAATTTCGCGACCTGGTCGCTTATCTGGCCAGCCTCAAGGGCTCGATGCCGGAAACTGCCGAATGAGGTCATGAGACAGCTCTCGATTTTCTCCAGGGCGATGCTCCTCGTCGCTGTCTGCTACGTCGGCCTGGCCTACGGCATCAGGCCACCGCTGCCGGCGAGCATCGTCTACCTGTATATGGGTCTCATCATTATCGGGATCCTGTCGCAGATCGGTGTCGAAGACGAAAAGCTGAAGGAGTTCACCCGACCCATCAGGGAGCTGCTGGTCGACGAAGACAAGGCCCGCCGTCGACTCGTTGTCTTCACCCTCCTACCCCTGATCGTGGCCTTTGCCGTTTTCTCCAATACATCCGTCAGCAGCGTTCCGCCGGCCGAGCTGAGAACCATTCACCCGGCGCCTCCAAGGACAATCCAGTTTCGCGGCCGGGACATCGACCTCGCAGGGCTGGAGAACCCCTTGCGTCATGACGAACAGAACTACGATAGGCACGTGCAGGTGGGCCGTGCGACCTACTATCAGAACTGCCACTTCTGCCACGGCGACGACCTGGACGGGGACGGTATGTTCGCCCACGCCTTCAATCCCCCGCCCGCAGACTTCACAGATCCCGGAACCATCGCCATGCTCCAGGAATCGTTTCTGTTCTGGCGCGTGAGCAAGGGAGGAAGGGGATTGCCGGCGGTCTCGGCGCCGTGGAGCTCGGCCATGCCGGCCTGGGAGGAGATGCTCACGGAGGAGGAGATCTGGCAGGTCATCCTCTTCATGTACGAGGCGACCGACCAGGTGCCCAGGACATGGGAGTGAGTGTGCAAGTTTCGAGACGGCTCGACCTGTTTGCTGTCATAGTCGCCTGTGCCCTGTGGGGAGGGATTCTCGCCGGGGACATGGCGGCCGCCGGGCAAGGCAAGGTCATATACGACGACAAGTGCGCACATTGTCACGGCGCGGAGGGAAAAGGCGACGGCTCCGGGGCCGACCGTCTGAGTCCACGCCCAAGGGATTTTACGCGAGGGCAGTACAAGATCCGTTCCACCGAGTCCCGGGAGCTGCCCACCGACGACGACCTGTTCCGCATCGTCACCGACGGTATGCCGGGTACGTCCATGCCGGGCTGGCCCGGACTCAGTAACGAGGAACGGCGCGCGGTCGTGGCCTACATCAAGACCTTCTCGAAGAGTTTCGAGCGCGCCACTGCGCCGCCGCTGGAGATAGCGATGGTGGATAGAGTCGCCCCTTCTGAGGAAAGCGTGGCGGAGGGACGCAAAATCTTCGAGATGCTCGAATGCGCCAAGTGTCACGGCCAGCAGGGACGCGGCGACGGTCCCTCGGCTCTAGCCCTGCTGGATGAATGGAATTATCCGACCCGACCGGCTGATCTGACCATGAGCTGGCGATTTCGGGGCGGAGACGCGGCCGATGATCTGTACAGGCGCTTCATGGCCGGTCTCGCGGGGACCCCCATGCCCTCGATCAAAGATGCTTTTCCCATCGATATGGAGGTCGAGGACATTCAGATCATGATCGAGGATGAGGAGGAGATCTCTCCTGAGGAACAGGAGAAGTACGACGACGCCATGCGCGACATACGCGTCCAGACATGGCACCTGGCCAACTACGTGCGCTCCCTGTCGCCGGCTCAGGAGCCGGAAGTGGGCATCGTCCTGGAATCTGCGCTCGTGGAAGGCGAGTTGCCGCAGACAGCCGATGACCCGCGCTGGGGGAAAGGGGAGGGCGTGATGTTTCCCCTCGCCGGGCAGATCATCATCGAGCCCCGCCTCTTTACGCCGACCGTGACGGCCGTGTTCGCCAAGTCCATGCACAACGGGGAAGAGGTGGCCCTTCTCGTGACCTGGCACGACCCCTCGCTGAGCATCTCCGCTGACGACGAGGCAGACGGCGGGGACGACGCCCTGGCCGTGCAGTTTCCCACGAAGATCTCCGACGGAGCGGTGCGCCCCTATTTCCTCATGGGTGACGCACGCCACGCCGCATACGCGTGGGTCTGGCAGGCGAGCCCATCTATGTCGCCGGAGGCGAGGGTGTCGGGAGACGTCAGGGAGGTGAGGGCGAACGGCATGACCAGGCTCCAGGAGCAGCCGGCGGATGCCCAGGATGTGCGCGGCAGGATCGCGTATGCCGATGGCCGCTACCAGCTTTTGATCCACAGATCCTTGCGGACGGAGGACAAGAAAGATCTCCAGTTCGAAGCGGGCGCATTTATTCCGATCGCCTTTGCAGCCTGGGACGGATCCAATGGGGAGGTGGGAACTCGGAGTTCGGTATCCACATGGTACTTCCTGCTCCTGGAAATGCCCGCCTCCAACAAGCCTTACCTCCTTGCCCTCGTGGGCGCCTTGCTGACGCTTGCAGTCCAGTTTGGGGCGAGGAGGAGCGCTCGGCGCGGGAGTGAAAGCAGACGAAATCTTTCCGGTAAATCGACAGAAACTCAAGTATAGAAGGAGAATGAGATGGGCGTTGGACAGCTGTCAATCGCAATCGCCGCCGCTATTGCTCTGGCTTCCGGTCCCGTGGTGTCGGGCACCATCAGTGGCGTGGTGAAGATAGATGCGAAGAAGATCCCGCCAGTAAGGCCGGTGAAGATGGAGAGCGATGCCGACTGTGTGGCCAAGCACACGGAGCCGCACATGTCTGAGCGCTACGTCGTCGACGCTGACAAGAACGTGAAGTTCGTCTTCGTGTACATAAAGACCGGCCTCGAGGGGCAGACGTTCGAAACCCCCAAGAGACCCGGGGAACTGGATCAGGTCGGCTGCGCGTACGCCCCGCGTGTGATGGGCCTGATGGTGGGGCAGCCCCTGAGGGTCCTCAACAGCGACCGCCTCTTACACAACGTGCACATGACGCCCATGGTCAACGAGGAGTTCAACAAGGCCATGCCTGCACGTGTCAAAAAACTACCCGTGCCCGGCACGCAGTTTTCGCAGCCCGAGGTCATGATCCCCTTCAAGTGCGACGTACACCCCTGGATGGCGGCGTATGTCGGCGTCCTGCCGCATCCCTTCTTCGCCGTGAGTGCAGCCGACGGCAGCTTCACCATCGAGGACGTGCCCCCCGGGAAATACACCATCGAGGCGTGGCACGAGTTCTTCGCGGGAAAGGTTCAGGAGATCGAGGTGGCGGACGGTGCGCTGACGGTGAACTTCAGCCTCAGGCCGCCCAGCAAGAAGAAGTGAAGCGGCAGGAAGGTTGACCGCCTGCCGCACGACTGCCCACGTCGTCTAGAGCAAGAATTCCGCTGGGGGCCGCTGCCAGTCACGGCTCATGTAGTCCTGCATCAGCAGGGCGAGAAAAATGATCAACGTGAAGAACCCGGCGGCGGCGAACACCCACATGAGCGGGGTATTGTAGCGGACGTGCATGAAGAACAGGACGACGAGCGTCGCCTTGAGAAGGGCGATTCCAAGAGCCAGGGGCGTATTCAGGACTCCCAACTCGATGAATGCGGCCAGAACCGTGATCACCGTGAGGCAGAACAGGCACCCCACGATCGTCACATACATCTTTACCGGAACTACATGATTGGCCACGGATCCCGTCCGATCAGGTACAGCAGAGGAAACAGGAAAATCCAAATGATATCGACGAAGTGCCAGTAGAGGCCGAAGTTCTCGATGGGGGAGAAGTATTCACTGGTATAGGTGCCCCGACGGATCTTCGGAATCAGCCAGACTATGAGTCCTAGCCCGATGATCATGTGCAGGGCGTGCATACCGGTCATGGCGAAGTAGAAGGAAAAGAAGATCTTCAACTGGCCCGAGCCCTCAAAAGAAGATCCTGGCAGAAGTCCATGGTGATACTTGTCAGCGTACTCAAAGGCCTTGATGACCAAGAAGGTCGTACCCAGAACCATGGTGGCCAGAATCCACCGTAGGAGCGGGTTCTTCGCTCCTTGCTGGGCGGCTCGAACTGCCATGGCCATGGTAAAGCTGCTGGCGATCAGAACTGCCGTGTTGAGCGCACCCAGCTCGATCGGGAGGTGGTTGCTGCCCTCGATGAAGGCACCCAGATACTTGAAGCGGTAGACGGTGTATCCGGCGAAGAGTCCGCCGAAGAACATGATCTCCTGGGCGATGAACGCCCACATACCCATGTTGGCGGCTTCGTACTGCTGCTGCAAATCCTCGAATTGGTGATTCAGGGCCACAGGCTGGGCGTTCGAGCTCATCTGTCTAGGCCTCCGCCCCTTCTTCTTGATGGATCTGTTCCCCCTCGGCGTCGTTGGCGTTGCCACCAAAGCGGGTGACATCCGCCTCCTCGTACGCGTAGGCTTCCTTCGTTACTATCGGTGTTACATCGAAGTTGTGGGGACCGGGGGGAGAAGGTATCTCCCACTCCAGCCCAACGGCTCGCCAGGGGTTGGGGCCAGCCTTGCGCCCAACGAACAGGGAGAGAAAGAGGTAGGCGAAAAGGATCAGATATCCCACGGCCAGTATGGAAGCACCGGCCGTGGACATGACGTTGAGGATCTGAAATTCCTCCGGGTATACGTGGTATCTTCGGGGCATCCCCAGATACCCCAGAACGAACTGGGGGAAGAAGGTGAGGTTGAATCCAAAGAAGATCAGAAGGGCACTGGCCTTGGACCATCCTTCGTGATACATGCGGCCCGTCATCTTCGGCCACCAGAAGTGGATTCCTGCTAGGTACGCCATCACCATGCCACCCACCATCACAAAGTGAAAGTGAGCGACCACGAAGTAGGTGTCGTGGAGATGGATATCCACGGCGATGGTGGACAAAAACAGGCCGGTTAAGCCCCCAAGCATGAATAGGCCAATGAACCCCAGGGCGTAATACATGGGGGTCTCCAGGGAGATCGAGCCCCTGTAGAGGGTGGCGGTCCAGTTGAAGATCTTCACCGCGGTTGGGACGCCGACGAGAAAGGAGATGAAGGAGAAGACCATGCCGGCGTACATGGACTGGCCGGTAGTGAACATGTGGTGGCCCCACACCAGAAAACCGAGGAGCGCGATCGCCAGGCTGGAAAAGGCGACAAAGGTGTAACCGAAAATCCGCTTACGGGCGAAACAGGCGATCACCTCGCTGATCACACCGAAACCGGGCACGATCATGATGTACACCGCGGGGTGTGAGTAGAACCAGAACATGTGCTGGAACAGGATCGGGTCCCCACCGAGGGCGGGATCGAAAATGCCGATTCTGAACAGGTTCTCCAGTGCCACGAGCAGGAGCGTGATCGCCACGACCGGCGTGCCCAGGATCATGATGACGCTGGTGGCGTACTGCGCCCAGATGAAAAGCGGCAGCCGGAACCAGGTCATCCCCGGGGCCCGCATCTTGTGAATGGTGGTGAGGAAGTTTACACCGGTGAGAATGGAAGAGAAGCCGTTGATGAATACGCCGGAGAGGGCCAGCGCCACGTAATAACTGGAGTAGGTGCTGCTGTAAGGCGTATAGAAGGTCCATCCCGTGTCGACACCGCCCATGACGATGGCGAACGTGGCCAGGGTGCCGCCCACCATGAAGCAGTACCAACTCAGGAGGTTGAGCTTGGGAAACGCCACATCCCGAGCGCCGATCTGGATCGGCAAGAGGAAGTTTCCCAGAACAGCCGGCACGGAGGGAATGAGGAAGAAGAAGATCATCGCCACGCCGTGCATGGTGAACAGCTTGTTATACGTGTCTGCTTCGAATACATCGCCCTGCGGAGTCAACAGCTCCAGTCGGATGAGAGACGCAAAAAGTCCTCCCACCATGAAAAAGACGGTCGTCATAACCAGATAGAGTATGCCGACGCGCTTGTGATCGAGGGTCAGAAGCCAGGACTTGATGCCGTAGCTGGCGCTCAGGTAGCTCACGTCCCCGCTGCTGGTATGACTAGCTGTTGTGTTTGTTGTCATCTGTTGTCTTCAACCGGCTACTGGGAATCACTCAAAGATTGGATGTAGCTGATAATCTGCATGACCGTCTCCTCGCTGATCTGCCCCTGGAAGGTGGGCATGAGCGGCTCGTATCCGTCGACGATCTGGCTGCGGGGGTCAAGGATCGAGGTCCGCAGGTAATCCTCGTCAGCCATCACTGTTTCCCCGGTAGTGATCTGCACCGGAGTCCCGTAGCGGCCTACCAGGTTCGGACCCCTCCCTTGGTTGGACTCCTTGTGGCACGTCTCACAACCCAGTTGCTGGAACTGGCGCGCTCCCGCTTCCACCATGGTTTCGCCCGTAGCTCCGCCGCTCAGCCAGTCCTGAAACTCCTCCTGCTTCATGACGACGATGCGCCCGATCATACCGGAATGCTGAGTGCCGCAGTATTCGGCGCAGAAGAGGTAATACTCTCCCACCTTGGTGGCCTCGAACCACATGGTGTTATATCGCCCGGGGACTGCGTCTTTCTTGACCCGGAAGGCAGGAATAAAAAAGGAGTGAATCACGTCCTCTGAGGCCAACGTGAGGCGCACAGGCTGGTTTACCGGGACGTGCAGCTCATTGATCTCGCGCTTGCCCTGAGAGTGCTGGATTTTCCACATCCATTGCTTGCCCACGGCGTAGATATCAATCGCATTCGCAGGGGCACGGTACATTCTGAAAGCGATTCCCGCACCGAGGGCAAAGACCACAAGGGAGAGAATGAGAGGAATGATACTCCAGGCCAACTCGAGCGGTAGGGAGCCTTTGATAGGTTTCGGGCGCTCGTCCTCGGATCGCCGGCGGTATTTGACCGAAAACAGGACGATGAAGAACATCACTCCTACCGCGAAGAACACACTCAGGGAGACCAGTAGGAAGAAGAGGCCATCCACCTGTACTGCAAAGGTGGAGGCTTGCTCGGGAAACAATGGAAAGTAGTCGGACATCTTCAGTTAGCTGATTTCACGATTCGTCATCA
The DNA here is from genome assembly GCA_003529325.1 of Candidatus Latescibacterota bacterium. GTDB lineage: Bacteria > Latescibacterota > UBA2968 > UBA8231 > UBA8231 > UBA8231. Next base: position 10,310 of record DPVW01000391.1, read on the forward strand.
TCATCTCGAATGAACACGCATTCCGGATACCTTACGCAGGGGGACCGACGGTTCCGTGCGGTTTCGCGCGACGCTCCCGGCGCAGCATGAGGACTATGAAACCCACCATTGTCGCCACCGTCAGCCCGCCAGCGATGCGCAAGGAGTTCATTATTACCAGGCCGTACTTCCCGGTTGACGGGTCGTACTGATAGCACAACAAGAGCAGCTGGTCCACCGCGGAGCCGATCTTGTTCTGCGATGCCTCGATCAGTCCAAGGCGCACATCCTTGGGAGCGTAGTCGACCCCATAGAAGTAGCGGGCGAGCTTTCCCTCCGGGGTCAGCACCATGATACCGCTGGCGTGCAGGTACAGACCGGTTTCCGGGTCGTATTGATAACGGAATCCCACGGCCTGCGCCAGGCGTTCGATCTGATCCTTGCGCCCGGTGAGAAAGTGCCACCCGCGATCGGCGCTGGCCCGGCCGTACCGCTTCACGTACTCCGCCTTCTTCGCCGCAGCCAGACTCGGCGTCTCGCCGGGGTCAATGCTGACGGTGATAACGTCGAACTCTTTTCCCACATCGAAGGAGAGCACCCGCAGACTCCGCGTCAGTCCGTTGAGGATCTGGGTGCACAGCATGGGGCATTCGTAATACACCAGGGTCAGCAGAGCCGGCCTCTCACCCAGGAAGTCTCCTATGGCGACGGTGCGGCCCTTCTCGTCGGTGAACGACAGGTCGAGAGGTATTTGCGCGTCGAGGTTTTGATCCAGGCCGACCTGGTCCAGCAGCTGCTTGTCGAGGGGTTGGGCGCCGGCCCCACACGTCAGGATGGCGACGACGGCGACCGCACTCACAGTGGCATTCATCGCTACTGTTCGACCTCCGTGCTGTCTGTCTTTTGCGGCAGGCGGCCTTGTTTCACCAGAATTGCAATGGCGCGATCTATGGGTATGCGCACAAGTCCCTGCTCGCGGTCTACCCAGTCGTAGGTAGTCAACACGTGGTCCTCGGTGGCCTTCATGTCGATCTTCTGCTGCGGAGGGTCCAGCTGCAGGCGGGGCCCTTCGCCCGGTTGCCTGGTCTGTGCCAGGGCGTGTGGTTCCTGATCGAACAGCAGAGGTTCAACATAGCTGAACACTCTGAAAAGAACGAGGATCCCGACGAAGATACATACCAGAGAAAGCGCCAGAACGATGCCCACCTTGGCCAGCATGCTGGCCGATGCGTCGGACCGCTCGTATCCACGAGCATCGTTGCCGCTCTCAGATGCAATCGGATCATCCATGCGCTTGCTCGCCCTCGGCGGCCAGAGCTGAGAAATCAAAGCGCGGATCGTTCAGGGCCACGAGGGATCGCTTGCTCAGCTGCCCGTAAAAGACGAACAACCAGAGGCCGCCGATGGCGATGGGCAGCACGACGTCCAACCAGTGGATGGTGAACCCCGACTTGTCGAAAGCGGGGGCGGTGATCCAGAAAAGGTCCAGCAGCCGCATGACCATTAGGCCTGCTGCAATGGAGACCAGAATGGGGATTCGCGCTTTGAGCCGGCTGGAGACGAGCAGAACCATAGGTACGCCGAAGTGAAAAGCCACCAACAGATACCCCACGTTCTGCCAGCCGCCCTGGAGACGGGTGTAGTACCAGGTGATTTCCTCGGGAAGGTTGCCGGACCAGATGATGAGAAACTGGGAGAAGGAAGTGTAGGCCCAGAGCATGACAAACCCGAGCATGAACGTACCCAGATCTCTCAAACGTTCGTTGGTCAGTAGCGCGCTCAGGGGCTGGCATCGCGATAGCTGCACGGCCACGAGGGTCATGAAGGCCCACGTCATCAGCATCTGCCCGATGATGAAAATGGCAGCGTAGATGGTTGAAAACCAGTGAGGTTCCAGGGACATGATCCAGTCGATGGCGGCGAAAGTAGTGATGAGGACGAACACGACGACTCCCGGACCGCTCAGGATCTGCATTCTCCTCGTGGGGGAAGTCTCCGTCGTGGTGTCCTGCTCAGCTGTCCACTTGTTGAGCAGAACAGCCATGGCGCCCCATATCAGAAAGTAGATGAGGTAGCGGATCACGAAGAATGTCGGATTGAGAAACACCGCCTTTTTCTGCAGGATCTCGTCACCGGCCACTACATCTTCGTGACTCCACTCGTAGAGCTCGTGGATCCCAAGCAGCACGGGAATGCCCAGCACGAACATGAGGAGCAGGGTCCGCGTGCCGCCCTCCAGGAGCCGGCGAAGAGCGAATCCCCACCTTCCTCCCACCAGGTGGTGAACCATAAGGAGCAGGAGACTCCCCAGGGACAGGCTCACCCAGTAGATGAAAGCCAGCAGGTAGGATCGGAAAAACTGATCGTGGTCGAGGAACAACCCCAGGATCGCGAAGGCGGATGCCACCAGGCCGCAGACGAGGGCCTTCATCCTCAAGGAGTCGAACTGCGGCTTCAGGGCCTCCGACTGTCGAATGATCTCCTCGTTCATGGCAGCTGCCTCTGATCCTCTGGGGGCAGTTGGTCGAACTGGGCGTCCTGGCTGAACTGGAGGGCGCGCACGTACGCGGCGATAGCCCACCGGTCTCTGACGGGGACTCTGGCCGCGGAGCTGTACATGGCACCGAAGCCGTTGGTCATAACGTCGAAGAAGTGACCGATAGGAACCTCTCTAAGACGGTCGATGTGGTATGAGGGAGGCTGTTTGAGCCCGCGTTTCACGATCATTCCGTTGCCCGTACCCGTACGGTCATGGCAGGGTGAGCAGAATATGTCGTAGCGCTGCCTGCCCCGGACGAGGAGTTCCTCTGTGAGTTCCAGAGGCAGGGTGGTTGCCAACTCGCCGTTCACCATACCCTCGTACAGATGTGAGTCAAGGCGGAGCTGACCCCGGGCCACCGTTTCCTCCACGGGTCGGCGGGCAGAGAGCCCGTCCTCGAAAATATCAGAGGCCTCGAAGCTCTCATACTTCGGCTGGTCGTACATAGCCTGCCGGAGCTCGCAGCCACCCAGGAGCAGTACCCCCGCCAGAGCGAATGCAATAATGGCTGCTCGAGGGCGCCATGTCGGCATCTTACCAGTCAACGGTCGATACCTCTACCGGATTGAAGCCCCGCAGGAAAGAGCTGGTGCGATCGGCATCGAAAAGGGCATCTCTGGATTCGATGCAGAGGAAGAAGCGGTCCTGACTGGCGCGCTCGAAGCCTTCCACATTAAAGACCGGGTGGTAAGGCATGGGCAGTCCGTTGCCAATCCACAGGGCCAGGAAGGTGCCCAAGGCGGCAAACAGGATGGTCACCTCGAAGGCGACGGGGATAAACATGGGACCGCTGTGCAGCGGTCTTCCCCCGATATTCAACGGGAAGTCGATGACGTGGACCCAGTACTGCAATGCATACCCGCTGATCGCACCCACCGCACCGCAGATGAAGGTGAGGATAGGCAGATTGGTTCTTGGAAATCCGATGGCTGCGGCCAGCCCGTGGATGGGCAGAGGGCTGTAGGCGTCGATGGTTCGATACCCTTCCGAGTAGGTGTGCCTGGCGGCCTCCAGGAGCTCCTCGGGCGTTTCGAACTCGGCCATGAGGCCGTAGGAGTCAGATCCACTCTGGTTCATGATCATCGGAGCCGGTTGCCAGGCCCGCTACTTTACCTTTTTCCCGAAGGGGAGAAGGGTTCGGATTTCGTGCATGGCGATCAATGGCATAGCTCGTAAGAAGAGAAAGAAGGCGACTAGGAAGAAGCCTATGGTTCCCACGTAGAGCGCCCAATCCCAGAAGGTGGGGTAGAACATGTCCCAGGAAGAGGGCATGAAGTCTCGGTGGAGACTGGTAATCACGATGATAAATCGCTCCAGCCACATGCCCACACTGATGACGACGGAGATGAGGAAGAGCCATGTCGTGTTCTGTCGCACCTTCTTGGACCAGAGAGCCTGCGGGATGACGATATTGCAGATCAGGAGGGCCCAGTAGAAGCCTCCATACGGACCGAACATCCGATTTTGCATCAGGAACGATTCGTAGAGGCTGGCGCTGTACCAGGCTATCAACTGCTCCATGAAGTAGCCGTACCCGACGATGAGTCCGGCGGTGAGCATCACCTTGCCCATGTTTTCCAGGTGCCGTACGGTGATGAAATCCTGCAGTCCGTACAGACTCCTCAAAGGAATCATCAGAATGAGCACCATGGCGAATCCGGCATAGATGGCGCCAGCTACGAAGTAGGGAGGAAATATCGTGGTGTGCCACCCGGGTACGATGGAGATGGCGAAGTCAAAACTGATGACACTGTGCACGGACAGGACCAACGGTGTGGCCAGTCCGGCCAACATGAGGGACGCCATCTCGTAGCGCTCCCAGTGGATGGCCGACCCCCGCCAGCCCATGGCTAACATCCCGTACACGGCCCTGGCGATCGGATTCTTGGCCCGATCACGGAAGCTCGCAATATCGGGAACCATGCCCGTGAACCAGAAGATGAGCGATACGGTCAGGTAAGTACTGACCGCAAAGACATCCCAGATCAGGGGCGATCGAAACTGGGGCCATACATCCATGGAGTTCGGGTAGGGGAACAGCCAGTATATGGCCAGCCAGGGACGCCCCGTGTGGAGGATGGGAAACATGCCGGCGCACAGGACGGCGAAGATCGTCATGGCTTCGGCCGAGCGGTTGATGGACGTGCGCCACTTCTGGCGAAAGAGCAGAAGGATGGCGGAGATCAGCGTACCTGCGTGGCCGATTCCTATCCACCAGACGAAGTGGACAATGGCGAAACCCCAGCCGATGGGGACGTTCAGACCCCAGATACCGACTCCCTGGAACAGCAGATAGCCGATGGCCACCTGCAGGAGTCCCAGCCCCATCAGACCCACAGAGACGACGATGAACCACTGTATCGGTGTGTGCGGAGTCAGAACGACGGAACTGATCTTTTCCGTTATCGTCGTGTGCGACGTCTGACCTGCACCCAACTCCTGGGGAGGCGATGTGTACTGCTGTCGCGTCGACCTTACCGGCTGTGACATGGTGCCCTTTTAGGGCTTATCCCTTGATCTCGGGGTTGGGATTACTGACTCTGGCCAGGTAGGTCGTGCGCGGTCTCGTGTTCAGATCGGCGAGGATGCTGTAATTCAGGGACGAGTCCTTCCATTTGGACACGCGACTGTTCTCATCCAGGATGTTCCCGAAGACGATCGCCTCGCTAGGACAGGCCTGCTGGCAGGCGGTCTG
>DPVW01000391.1:15901-24118 GCA_003529325.1 Candidatus Latescibacterota bacterium
GCGTTTATGCGCTGGGTGCAGTAAGTGCATTTCTCCATGACCCCCCGAGACCGTACGGTGACGTCGGGGTTGCGCTGGAGCTTGAGACTGGGAGTGTCCCGATCCGCGTACTGGAGGTAATTGAAACGCCTCACTTTGTAGGGGCAGTTGTTGGAGCAATAGCGGGTTCCGACGCACCGATTGTACACCATGTCGTTCAGGCCCTCTTCGCTGTGCAGAGTGGCCCCCACCGGACAGACCACCTCACAAGGAGCGTTCTCGCATTGCTGACAGGGAACAGGCTGGTGGAGAATCTCGGGATCGTCAAGATCTCCCGCGTAGTACCGGTCGATGCGGATCCACGACATCTCTCGGCCGTTGAGGACCTGCTCCTTGCCGACGATGGGAATGTTGTTCTCCGACTGGCAGGCGACGGTGCAGGCATTGCAGCCGGTACAAGCGTTGAGATCGATCGCCATGCCCCAGGAGTTGCCTGTGGTCGACTGGAATTCGTCATTGTTGAAGAGCGTCAGAGAGGCGGGGGAAACATGGACCTCGTGCTGAGCGAAATCGGGATGATGCCGGTAGTGCTCCAGGTCGGCGTGCCTGACCAGGTGTCGCCCTTCCATCAGCTGGTGGTCCTGGGTGCAGGCGAGGGCATGCTGGTCGAAGGACTTGATGATCTGCAGACCTGTTGCCCTCCACATATTGGAGGTGGTCCGCACCGCATAAGCATCGAATCCGATACCCTGGCCCACCCGCCCCGACTGGCGGCGACCGTATCCGAACTGGACTGTGACGACATTAGGGGCGTGACCCGGTACGATCCACACAGGCGCTTTCACGGATCGACCGGCGTGACTCAGTTCGATCACCTGCTCGTTTTTCAGCCCCAGTCTCTGGGCCGTCTTCGGGCTCACCAGAGCCGCGTTGTCCCAGGTTAACAGGGTCACCGGCTTGGGGGTCTCCTGGAGCCAGCCGTTGTTGGCGAAGCGGCCATCCCAGATGAAGGGATCCGGGCGCAAGGCGAGTTCCAACTGTTCTTCACCGAGGGGTTGCGCGAATCCCGTCGGGATTCTGATGGGGGCACGCAAGCTCACCCGGCTGCGGTCGAAGGTCATATCGGCGAGCACGCCATCGTGGAGGGCCCGGACCCAGAACTCCTCGAAATCTGCGGCGAAAGTTTCCTGTTGCCAGAACTCCCTGAGCAGGTCTCTGACCGGCAGCCCGGCCTGGCCAATCATCGCTCCCACCAACTCGTGGGCGGACTTGCTGTTGTAGAGAGGCTGGATCAGCGGCTGCACAATCGCGGCGGTGCTGTCATACGACCTGATGTCACTCCACGATTCAAGGTAGTGAGACTCAGGCACGTGCCAGTGGCACAACTCGGAGGTCTCGTCCTCGAAGGGACTCAACTGGGCCCGGAACCCGACGTGGCCAAGGGCTTCGGCAAAGTCGAGGTCAGCCGGTGCGTTGAAGACGGGATTGCCACCGACGATGATGAGGACTTCCACCGCACCGGCCTTCATGGACGTCACCAGTTCCCGGATGGATTCAACTTCGTCCACGGGGTCCACTTCCAACGGGTCTGTATAATGGACAGTGGTGCCGACGCTACCGAGGGAATCGTTGATGGCATGGGCCAAAGCGTGCAGGGCGGGCGACTGGTAGTCGCCGACGATGACGAGGCCGGAACTGCCTGAATTCCGCAGATCCCGAGCCAGGGCCGCAAGCCACCCGGTGGGGTCATCGAAGGGAGGGATCTCTCCTTCGGCGCGGAATTTCACTCCCAGGTGGCCGGCCAGAGCCAGGGCCAGGGCCTCGATGCCGCCGCTGTCCAGAGCGACACGGTGATCGGCCATACTCCCGGTCGGGGAAGGTGATGTCTCGACGGCGTAAAGCCGATTGAGTTCCTGTTGCCCATCGCGAAGTCGCCGCCGCGATGCAAAGTCGCGGGCATAACGCACATGGCCGGGGCCGCTGTTGAGAAAGTCGGCGTCGAGAGACAGAATGACATCTGCCTTGGCGATATCGAAATAGGTATTGACGGGCTCGCCGAAAGCCAGCGCCGCACCGAGTCGGACATTGTCCCGGTTGGCAGGCTCGAACTGATGCCAGTGAGCCTCTGGAAACTCCTCCAAGAAGAAGTCCAGCTGCTGTCCGAGAGTGGGTGAGCCTACTGTTTCGGTGAGGATTCGCAGTCCGGCGCCCTTCTTCAGCCGCTGGCCGGAGAGCTCCTTATCGAGACTCTGCAGGAAGCTGCTCCAGGTGCTTATCCGGCCGGCGTTCTTGACCGAGGTGGCGCGGTCGGGATCGTACAAGTCGAGGATGGAAGCCTGGGTCCCGGCGTCGCTGCCGCCCAGACTGGCAGGGTGCTCGGGGTTGCCCTCGATTTTCGTGGGTCGTCCCATGTGGCTCTCCACCAGGATGCCCGTGCCGATGCCACCCAGAGAAGTGGCAGTGGCGTAGAAGAGAGGTCTGCCGGGAATCAAGTTCTCCGGTGCCCTTACCCAGGGAATGATCTTCTCTGCAGGTTGGATCGTACAGTTCGTGAGACCACCAAATGCCAGCGACGCACCCATGAGCTTCAGGAAATTGCGCCGACTCGGTCCTTCGGCCCACTCGGAGGCGTTCTCCGGGAACTCCCTGTGGAGCATTTCCTCGAATTCCTCGGTTTCGGCCAACTCTTCGAGGCTGCGCCAGTAGTCCCGGCCACCACCCTGAGCGAGTCGTGCGCGCAACTCGTTCATGTCCAGCTGTTTGCGTGTAACGAACTGTTCGGTCATAGATGGCACACTGAGCAATCGGTGAGCTGGGACGTCTGCACGCCGTACTCCTGGGCCAGTTTCAGGCCTGCCGCCTCCTGATCGGGGGGATGCGTCCAGGCCATGTTGAAGACCTCCTCGCGGGGCCGAAGGAAGTTCTGAGGGGCGCGATGACACTCCAGACACCACTCCATGTTCAATGTCTGCGCTTTCCAGGTTAGGGGCATGCGGTCAATACGACCATGACAGGTCTCGCAGCCGACTCCCTTGTTGATATGTATGTCGTGCTTGAAGTAGACAAAATCCGGCAAGTCGTGAATGCGCGTCCACTGCAAGGAGGTATCATCTCGGAAGCTGGCCCTCACAGGCTCGAGAATAGCTGCCTCGGTCCAGATTTCAGAGTGACAGGTCATGCAGGTTTCCGTCGGTGGGATACCGGCAAACGCAGTTTCCTCCACCGTCGTGTGGCAGAAGCGGCAGTCGATACCCATGCCGGTTACGTGGTGCTTATGACTGAAGGGCGCCGGCTGATCTTTGGGCATGCCAACGTGACTGACGTAATCGATCCGATTGATGTTGAGGAGAACGGTCAGCAGAACTCCGATGACGACGACCGGGCCAATGATGGTTAAATTGGCGAACCAATTGATGCTCCGGCGGAATATCTGCGGCGGCATGAACTGTTTTTCTGAGTGGCTTAGGGGAGTCGTTGTCTGTAGAAAACGACGTCCAAACCTGTGAAGTGATGGGGCAAAAAAGCCGAAAGTGGAGTATAGTGAAACATACCGAATCCGGCAAAGCGAACATCAAAACCGCTGAATCCAGGCCAGTTGTGCACCTAACGGGAGGCGATCCCAAGTTTGCCGACGGAAGTGGTTGTGACAGACATGAAGTGTCTTGACGGCATCGAGGGGCGAGACTATCGTTGCCCCATCCGGCCCCCTGTTTCACGGATGTTGCAGCCACGATTGGCACTCGTTGCGGTATTCGTGGGCTGCGGAGATCCCGTGGAGTCGTGGAGTATTGTTCGCTCACCGCTCGCCAGGGAATCCGTGGGCCGTGCCCGCAAATGGGTTCAAGAGCCCCCGTAGCTCAGGAGGATAGAGCAACAGATTCCTAATCTGTGGGTCACGCGTTCGAGTCGCGTCGGGGGTACCAATTCGTGCGGAAGCTGGGGTCACACGCTTAGTGTAGCCCCTTTTTCTTTGTCCGGGAAGCAGATGCGACTCATGGTATGAGTAGACCTCTAAGGCTGAATCAATGCCGGGAGTCCGCGGCATGACCGAGGCCGACCTCCCTCCCACCGATCCCGAGTTCCACGAGAGCGGTCAATCACCGCAGCCGGCTACGGGAAGCCATTTTCGAGGGTTCTCGCAGGTGCAGGACGCCAAGCTGTCGGGCGCCGAGATGCGTGGCAGTCTGCTGCACTCGGCCGACTTCCTCGACGCGGTGGGCCTGACGGTGCGGCAGGTGTCCGAAGCCGAGGTTGACGAGCGCACTCGCTGGCCGACTTATCTGCGCGAGGAGATGTCCAAATAGTAGCTACCGTGAGGACTCCAGGGACTCACCCTCGAAATGGGCGACAAGTGCGGCGCCACATGAGTCACTCCACACGTTGATGGTGGTACGACACATATCGAGTACTCGGTCGACGGCCAGAACCAGTCCCACACCTTCCAGCGGCAGACCGACAGCTGTGAGTATGACGGAGATCATTACCAGTCCCGCCATGGGGATGCCGGCGGCGCCGATAGAGGCAAGCAGTGCCGTAACCACAATGAGAAACTGTTGAACGAAGGTCAATTCGAACCCGTAGGCCTGCGCGATAAAAACCGCCACAACGCACTCATAGAGGGCGGTGCCGTCCATATTCACCGTCGCCCCGAGAGGTGCGACGAAACTGGTCACACGATTCGACACACCGGCGCGCCGCTCAAGGGAGTTCATCGTCACCGGCAAGGTCGCTGACGAGGATGAGGTCGAGAATGCCGTCAACAAGGCAGGGGACATGGCTTGGGCGTGACGCTTCGGGCGCAGACGGCCTACCAGGAACAACACCACCGGCAGTGTGACGACCCCGTGAACGAACAGGCCCAGAAACACGGTCAAGACGTAGAGCCCGAGCCCGGCAAAGACCTCGAGGCCGGTGTTGGCAACGGTCCGGGCAACAAGGGCGAAGATGCCCAGGGGGGCGAAGGCGAGCACGAAGTGGGTGATGCGCATCATCACTTCGAAGCCACCTTGAAAGATGGACTCGAGTGGTTGTCGCAGACCATCCGGTACACGCGGGAGGAATATGCCGAAAAGAAGGGCGAACACGATGACCTGCAGTATGTTCCCATTCGCCATCGCGGCAATGGGATTGGTCGGCACCATATCCAGTATCAGCCGCACCAGGGCTTGCCACGGTGAGGAACCGAATTGTTCAATCGAACCGGCCAGATTTTCCGGCTCGTGCTCTAAGCCCAGATCCGCCCCGACACCAGGCTGAATCAGGTTGACGAGCACCAGTCCGGTGACGATCGCCAGCAGACTTGAAAAGGTATAGTAGAGGAGTGTCTTGCCACCCAAACGGCCCATATTTCCGGACGCACCGAGGCCGGACACCCCACATACGATCGAGGTCACAATCAACGGTACGATGACCATGCGAAGCCCTTTGAGGAACAGGTCGCCCATGAAGGACACGGCGAGCACCGATTCGCCCAACACGACGCCGCTGAGGGCCCCGAGGATGAGGGCGGCGAGGATCTGCCAATGTAATGGCAATCGTAGCAGTCGAAGCACGTGAACCCATTTCTTTTGAAAGTCATAACTTCAAGCCAACGACGGAAATTCACTCCGCAGCGGCGAACCTAACGCAAGCCATCGACAGTGAGCAAATGAGCCTTCAGTTCTACGACACCCCAAATCGCACAAAACGACCCTTTGCGCCCATCGAATCCGGCAAAGTCCGAATGTATAGTTGTGGTCCCACCGTCTGGGACTACTCCCACATCGGCAATTTTCGCGGCTTCCTGTTCTACGATGTGCTCAAGCGATATCTCCGGCATCGCGGTTATCAGGTCGAGCATGTGATGAACCTTACCGACGTCGATGATCGTATCGTACAGCAGGTCAACGACCACGATACGACGCTTGATGCCTATGTGCAGACGTACATAGATGGCTTCTACGCCGATATAGACGCACTGGGAATCGCCCGCGCCGAGCACTATCCACGAGCGACGCAGCACCTGCCCGAGATGATCGCGCTGATCGAGCGTCTCGTCGGCAATGGCATTGCCTACGAACGGGATGGCTCCGTTTACTTCGCCATCACCCGATTCCCAACCTATGGACAGTTCGCCCACCTCGACACGGAGGGTATGAGAGAGGGGGCTCGGGTCGATACCGACAAGTACGACAAGGATGACGCCAGAGACTTTGTCCTGTGGAAGGCCTGGGTCGAGGCGGACGGGGAGCTTGCGTGGGATTCCCCCTGGGGCCGGGGACGACCTGGATGGCATCTGGAATGCTCGTGCATGTCGATGAAGTATCTGGGTGAGACCTTCGACATTCATACAGGTGGCGTCGACCTCATTTTCCCACATCATCAGAACGAGATCGCTCAGTCCGAAGGAGCCACAGGCAAACCATTCGCCCACTACTGGCTGCACAACGAATTTCTCAACATCGACGGCGTAGGAATGTCCAAGAGTCTGGGCAACAACCTGCGACTGCGTGACATTCGGGAGGGGGATGATGCCGCCCAGGCCAAGCGCGACGTGGCTGCTTTCCGCTATTTCATCGTCACCAATCACTACCGTACAACTCTCAACTTTACCCGCGATGCACTCGATGCCGCCGGCAGTGCCCGGCAACGGCTCAATCGCTTGTATGGACAACTTTTGCGCCACACGGATGACTCACCCAACAACGATATCGATTGGGAAACCGAAGTGGAGGTCGCTCGAACCGCCTTCACAGAGGCCATGGACGACGACCTGAATGCACCGAAAGGAATGGCCGCCGTCTTCGGTCTTGTGGGCCGGGCGGAGCGAGCTCTGTCCCCGGTCACACTGACGCAGGAGGGGGCATCCACCCTCTGCTCCTTTCTCGAAGAGATCAACTCGGTTCTCGGGATTCTCGACGAGGGTGGGGCAGAAGCCGAACAACGCGACCCGCAACTGCCGGAATCGCTTGCTCAGATGGTGCAGACTCGGCAACGGGCACGCGAAACGAAACAGTGGTCTCTAGCAGATGAGATGCGGGATAAACTGTCTCTGGCTGGTGTGACTGTCACCGACACTCCCGATGGCCCAACCTGGACCTGGACGGGTTCTGGGACAGACTAACAAAAGCGCCGCAACTTACTTCGATTCAACGAGTAAGGGCCCTTTCCTAGAGCTTGACTTTCAGCTTCGTCGGAAGTATCTAGTGTCGCAGAGATCATAAAAATATTCGCCCATCGAGACTACGCGATGGCGAAGCCCTGTATTCCAACGAGCAGTTCCGCGTCGCCATGCTTGAGATTTATGAACAGATTACCGGCCAGACTGCAGCGGACTCGGTGGCTACCGAATTGACGAAAATGATCGAGTCCGTCAACCGGGATCATCCGGAAACGTACCTTGCCCAGGCGGTGGAGAATGGCGTCGCAAAAGCTTTCGAAGAGGGCGTGCGTCGACACAACTGGGACTTGGCCAAGATTCAGGAAAAGGGCGCCAGCGCCCTGAAGCGCTTCAGTCAGCTCGATGTGGTCCGCGATGTCTTCGAGGATGCGAAGTTACACCCAACGCAGTTGTCGATTGCCAATTGTATGCAGAAGGTGATCGATCAAGTGGCGACCAAGCAGGACGCGACACCCTCTGCCGTCAGCAAGCGGGCGCCCGCATTCCGTCCGGATCTGGCCCCAGCCGAATCGACTGTGATCGCCGCCCCGCCGGCGGCAGAGAAGCCCATGGATGAAGCTGCGGAGGCAGCCGTCGCCGACGTCGATGTCGAGGTCGCCCGCAGACGCGCCCAAGAGGGCGAGAGTCGTCGCGTCAGCCTCGAAGCCCAGGAATACGAGAAAGTACCGCAACGATTGGAGTCGTTGGTCCAACAAGGCGTGGTGACCGAGCAGGAGGCTGGACAGTTACAGGAACTGCGCAAGGTTGAAGAGCGGGTCAAGAGTGGCGAGATCACGGAGGGGGAGGCAACGGAGATCCGCAACAGCTTGATGAATGCGAATGTTCGCGACAAACTGGAGCGCAAGGTACGCGAGGCCGTCGCTGATTCAGAACAAAAACATTGTCACCGCAGTTGACGACACTGTCGATCCCACTGCAGCGATCAAGCAACTCATGGAGGACGTCGATCTATTAGACGACGTCACCAACATCATGGAGCGCAAAGATCAGGAACTGCGCATGATTTCCGTCCGTCTGCACCCCTACAGCGGTATCATGAGTCGTGGCACGGAGCGGATTTCCAACATGATCATCGAGGA
>DPVW01000391.1:24441-24762 GCA_003529325.1 Candidatus Latescibacterota bacterium
TCATCGAGGAGCTGCTGAAGGTGGATATTCAGGAGATGTCTGAGCGCCTGAATTCCGCTGATCCGCAGGTGCGAATCCGGCCAGCGGCGAACATGCGCTGTCTGATCAGCCTCGTCGACCATGTTACCAAGCGCACGCGATTTCGTAAGGAATTGCGTATGCTCCGCATCGCCAGACAGGTGGAGGAATTCTACCAGAATACGTCGGATATGAAAGAGGCCCGGCATCAGGCCGAGAATTTCCTCAACCGACGACTGCGACGCATGTTCCGCGACATGAATGCCGACGAAACGGCAGAACTCAAGCAACGTTCCAATCAGA
>DPVW01000066.1:0-3815 GCA_003529325.1 Candidatus Latescibacterota bacterium
GTAGATCGCGGGTGCCCCATGGCGAAATCGAGGATCGACGATCACCGTGTCGATCTGCGTCAGCACCATACCCGTGCTGTCCACGGGGCCGCCACGCAACTTTGCCTTCAGTTGCGCCATCTCCAACAGGTCCATCTCGATCTCGTTGCGGTCGTCCCATCCGGGGAACACCCGCGTCGTGTATTCGTAGTAGTTCAGCGAATCGGCGCCAAAGCGGAGAAACATTTCGACATCACTCGAATCCGGCTCGGGGATATACACGGCATTCGAGTCGCCGTGGATGAACATCTTCAAACGCGTGTACTTGGTATAGTCAGCATTCCGCGTCAGCACCTTTGTCACCGCCGCCTGGTGTCCGGCATCGAGTTCGCTGATATCGAGTACCAGGGCCTGCTCCCGTTCCCGCACCCGCGAGCCGGCGAGTCGATTCACCTTGACGCCGGGCGGTGGCCGATAACTCAAGTTCTCGTCCGTGCCGATGACGGTAACATTAAAGACTTCGTTCTCCGACACGACGGTGGCGTCCGCATGCAGCCGCGTGACGGGGTCCTCCTGCCACTGGTTGCCGATGATCTCCATCTGCGCGATTTCAACCCTGGTGGTGTCACCGAAGACACGGTCGGTGACCAGCGCCAGGCGAGCGAACTCGATGCGACTCGAATCCGGTGCACCGATACGCTCGGAATCGTCGTCATACAGCTTGATGCGGAACAGACGCCAACCTGCGTCCGAGCGTGTGCCCGGTACGTGTACATCCCGAGCCAGGTCGATCACGTGATGATAGAAGTCGTTGCGGACATTGAGGTTGCCGTCGTTGTTGAGATCCTCCGTGTCCGGACGCTGTCCCCCTTGTGCCAGACGGTTGCCCTGCGTCCCGTTGATCCGTCGGTAGTCGTCACGGTTGCGCGTGGAATCATAGTCCCAGTTGTCCCCTTGCGGATCGGCGGGATCCCGGCCGTCGTATTCGGACAGTCCACGGAACTGCTGGCGCTTCTGATCATTGCTGAGACCCACCGTGTCGATTCCGGCCTCGACCAGAAAAAAGTCGAGCTCCTGCTCATCGGTGCGGCCATCGAGCCCGACGTCTTCAGCCTTCGACACTTCATTGTCACCCGTCGTACGACCTGGCAGGGGTGTATCCTCGGTATCGATCCGGCCATTCGGGATCCAATCCTCACTGATGTCGCCCAGGTCGATGTGGAGGACACCCTCTTCGCCGCGCAACCAGATATCGAGAAACTTCGACTGGGAAAAGTCCCGTACGCCGCCGGAGAAGACCGTCATCAGACCACCCCAGGTGTCCACCGCGTCGGGGCGGGGCACAACTTCAAACGTCAACACATCGGTCTTGTTGTTGCTCGCCTCGACCTGGTCTTCCTGTCCGGGCCAGATCGCCGTGCGCAGAACTCGATGAAATGGGTTATACCAGTGCGTGGAGCCACGTTCGCCGACACCGAGAAAGGTGGCTTCCGAGGGACTCGACGGCGTCCAGCGGGAGCGAAACACCGACAGAATCTCCGGTCGCTCCGAGCCCTCGAAGTCATCGATGTATCCCTGACCCTTGGTATTGAGATTTGGCCGACTCTGGGCGATTTCCGCCTGCAGTGTCACAGCCGATGGTACCGCCGTCTTCAGCAGTGGCATGGCATCGACAACCCGCGTCAGGAGTGGAGCGTCGAACTTTGCCCGAACATCCATGTCCCACACTACCGTACGCGCCGGCTCGCCGCCGACACGGACACGCTTCTCGGCACTGCGCACATTGTTGTAGATCATGGTGCCACCGAGGACGCCATCCCCCCCGAGGAACTCGTATTCACCGCGCATGCCCAACAGCGTTTTCTGCTGACTCCCCAAGCCGATCAGGTCCTGACTCTCGAAGGTGATCTCGAGATCGGCGCCAGGGTCTCCTACGGCGTCGGCCGTCTCGCCGAGGAACTGGACCTCACCGGTGAAGGTGACATTGTAATCGACCCCACTCGTCAGCTGCTTGCCATTGAGACGCACATCCACCGATTTCGGGTCGATACTGGCGAGTCGTCCCTGCGTCAGGCTGATGCGTTGTTGGCCGGAACTGTTGATCACCTGAATAAGGTACCGACTCGCCTCGATCTGATCGCGCTGCTGCTGCTTGTCGTAGATCTCCGGGATCTTCGTTCCGAGGACGTCATACTTCACATGCACCGGATCGAATGGCCGCAGATCAGGAAAGATGAGCACACCCTGGCCGCCATCGAGACCGACATAGTCGGCATCGATGATCTGGTCGGGCCGCGTCCCCGGGTCCTGACCGTGCGTATCGAGGCCCATCAGTTGCAGATATGTCTTGGAGCCCTGCGTGTTTTCAGGTTCGGTGCCGGGCACCTCCTTGAGAATCTCGACGCGGATCTTGTCCTCGTCGAACAGACGGCCGCGGGAAAAGCCACGGACGATCCGGTAGACATTTTTCCACTCCAGGTCCCACGTGGGGAATTCGGGGCGTGCATCACGAGCCTTGATCAGCCGTAGTCGCAACGAATCGGGTGCCGCCGGCACACCGCCAACCTGCCTGCCGCTCACGGTACGATAGGTGACGGCGAGGGCATGACGCTCCTGAACCGCCACGCGCAGCACGATGTATCCCAGCATTTCAACGAGCCCGTAGTCGTTGTCGGGATCGAGACGATGCCAGGTGCCGATCTCGCTGAAACCCGTGGCACGGTTGGTCGGTTGAGAGGGATCGATACTGGCAACCCCGGGGCGTGACAGTTGCTCGGCGTCGTTGTTGACATTGAAGTCGTTGATGAAGATCTGCAGGGACTGCGGGTCGATCGCATCATTCGGCTCGAAGTCGGACGGGACGCCGGTATTGAGCTCCGAAAAATCGGTTAGACGTTCGCGATAGATCTCGTCGAGAAAGAACCACTGGTTGTGCACGTACTGATAGTCGTGGATCTCGACGGTGTCGACCTGCGCGCCACCACGGAAGGACTGCCGATTGCTTTCTGACTTCTCGTGGCTGGCGATGGTCGTGAAGGCGAGATCGCCCAGGTGTCCGGAGGCACGGATGCCGAACAGACCCTTGTGCTGCTGATTGAAGCCGACGAAGCGAGTATTCGGCAAGGCCAACGTCGTGTTCCCCGCCTGCACCTCCTGGAAGATGTCGTCCTCATCTCCCTTGTAATCCAGTTTGATCTGATTTGCCAGTTGATCGGTGAGACTCTGACCGAAAGCGCCGCCGAGGGACTCGGTGTCCTGCGTGATACGGATGTTGATCGCTTCACCGACGCTGCCTTCGACGGCGAACTGTGACTGCTGGTCCATTGCCAGGGTCGGGAACTTCGATGGCCGCCCTGCTAGCGTCTGTACTTCCCCCGCTGTCCACTGGCTCTTGCCACCGATGGTCGCCGTATGCGAACCATTGATACGCAGCGAGCCCTCGTCGCCGATAAGCCGGCGAAGCTGAGGGGGCGCCGGAATCGGCACGCGCCACTCGAGCCGATTTCGCCCGGAACGCGCCTTGCTCGCCGCCGTCTGGCGGAATGCTCGGCGTACGGCATCGGTAAAGGCCTTTTGCCCCAGGTGCGCCTGCGCCAGGTCGAGGTAACTGCGCAACGACATCGTCAGCGGTGGGCCAGAGGGAAAACCGGCCAGCATCGGCTGATAGTGCACGCCGGTCGAGTCGATGGTGACATCCTTACCGGCGAAAGGCGTCGCCGACTCGAGCAGGGGCTGCCGCGATGGCCGCTTCCGTATCAACGGGGATCCCGCCTGCAGGGGTCCGTACTCGACAGGCTGACGGAACAACTCACGCACCCCCGCCGGCATCGGCTGGA
>DPVW01000066.1:4117-9940 GCA_003529325.1 Candidatus Latescibacterota bacterium
CCCCCGCCGGCATCGGCTGGAGACGCAGGCCCGGCGTCGCCTCCACGAGGGCGGGTAGCGCCAGACAGACGCACAGAACCACAAGGCGCAGCGTGGTCATCGCAGACGCAGGTGCAGAGATGGATTCAGTTGGCGCTACGGAGTCGATTCGGCACACGCGCATGCTTCGGGTCCTGCCGCTACTGGACCGGTCGCCAGTCGGCGGGAAGAGTCAGAGAAACCGCCGTCTGGCCCAGAGGCCACCTGACGACGTGGTGTGTATAAGAATGAGGCTGACCTGTGCGCACTGCGCGATACGCTTGCTCCGATGGCAGGTGGAAGGCGGGTCACAACAACGTAGGGGCCACCCGGAATTCCAGCAATCGACAGCCACACGGTTGATTGGTGACATTGCAAAAGCTGTTCCAGCGGCAAAACCGGGTGCTTTGGTATATTCCCGATGGGTTTCGCCCGCGACACTGTCACCGCAGGCACACAGGACCGCCACCAAAAGCACCCACCCATACTCCCCGTAGCCGCAGGGAGTTCCTTTCCTCAGACCCGCCAGACTGCCCTTGGTTTCCCTGACTCGATACCTCTTGTCCCAACTCCTGGTCCCCTTTCTTATGGGATTCGGCCTGATCGTCTTCGTCCTCGTCATCGACGTCGTTCTGCAGATGCTGGATCAGGTATTGAGCAAGGGCCTCGTCACCGGCGTGGCACTACAGTTGTTCATCTATAATCTGGCCTGGATCGTCGCTCTCGCCGTGCCCATGGCGGTCCTCATCGCCGTGCTCATGGTCTTCGGTCGACTCGCCGCCGACAACGAATTGCTGGCCTTCAAAGCCGCGGGCATAAGCTTTACGCGTGTCATCACGCCCGTCGTGCTCGCCGCCCTGCTGCTCGCCATCGGCATGATCTGGTTCAACGACCAGGTGCTGCCAGACTGGAATCACCGGGCTCGCGAGTTGGCTGCCAGTCTCAAACGGGCCAAGGCGGCGCTCGTCCTCAAGCAGCGGGAGGGCGTGTTTGTGCGCGATCTCGGACCCTACCACCTGCTCATCCGTCATGTCGACGAGGAGACCAACCTGCTGTCCGGTCTCACCCTCTTCGACACGGGGCAGCCCGGGCCACCCACGACACTGCGTGCAGCGACGGGGCGCATCGAAATCTTCGACGAAGGTCGGTATATGCGCCTGACCCTCGAGGATGGCGAGTATCACCGCATCGACGGCGACGACCACGGTCGCATTTCCCGCGGCACCTTCGGGCGACAGGTCCTTCATATCCGCGACACCAGTCGTGACTTTTCGGGCTATCGTTCGTCCTATCGCTCCGACCGCGAGATGAACGTCAGCGCCATGCTCGCCGGTGTCGACGGGATGCGCCTCGACAACGAGCGAACCATCGCCGCCATCGATTCCACCGTCGATGCCTTTGTGCGGGATGCCGCGGAGTCCGCCGATGCCACCGATCTTGCCGAACGCGGCCGCAGATTGGGCAATCGCATCGACAAACAATGGAGTCTCATCGATACTCGCCGACGACGGGCCAACAGCTATCTCGTGGAGGTCCACAAAAAATTCTCCATCGCCCTCGCCTGTGTCGTCTTCGTCCTCGTGGGGGCCCCGGTGGGCGCTTTGACTCGCGCCCGCGGCGCCGCCGTGTCGGTGGCGGTCAGCCTGGTCTTCTTCTTCGCCTTCTGGATGTTTCTCATCGGTGGTGAGGAGTTGGCGGACCGCGGTTTTGTCCCGCCCGCCGTCGCCATGTGGTCACCCAATGTCATCTTTGGCATCGTCGGCCTCCTGCTGACACGCGCCACCGTGCTCGATCAACCTCTGTTCGGCATGCGCCAGTGGCTGCGTCGGCGGAAGGCCACGCCATGACACGCCTCGATTGGTACGTCCTGCGCCGACATCTCGGTTGCCTGGCACTGAGCGGCTTCGCCATGTGGATGGTTACCGTCGTCGTCGATCTCATCGAAAATATCGACACCTTCATCGATCACGAGGCGTCGTGGCGCCAGATCGCGAAATACTATCTCTTCCGCACGCCATACTGGGTATTGCTGGCGCTGCCGATTACGACGCTGCTGGGGACACTGTTTTCTCTGGGTGGACTGGCACGGCGTTCCGAACTCACCGCCGCCAAGGCCGCTGGCATCTCTCTGCATCGACTGCTCACCCCGCTTTATGCATTCTCTCTGCTCATGGCACTAGCCGCCATGGCATTCACCGATGTCATCGTGCCCGGCGCCACCTATCGTTACAACGCCACACGTGACGACATTCGCTCCTACAGTCGCAGCGACGGATCGCGCCGACAGGTATTGCTGCAGGACATTGCGGGTCAGTTCATATTCGCCCGCTCCTACGATCATCAGAGACGGCGAGCCCATGAGGTCACCTGGGAAAAAACCGACGGCAGTCGCACCCTTGAACGGGCGACGGCACGGATCGCACAGTGGCGACCCGATCCGGGACGTTGGGTACTGACGGCTGGCTACTACCACCTGCTCGATGGTCCCGACCTGCAGGTCGCCCCCTTCGACTCTCTCACCCTCACGCACCTGACGCTGACTCCTGACGACTTCTCCCGACAGCAGAAGGAGCCGGAGGAGATGGACTATGTCGAACTATCCGACTACATCCAACGGGCCTTGAGCAACGGCGAGGACGTGACACGCCATCTCGTTGATTTGCACCTGAAGATTTCTTTCCCCTTCACCTGCGTCGTCGTCTTTCTCCTGGGTGCCCCACTCGGGGCCGCCACCCGCCGCAGTGGTAGGGCCAGTGCTTTCGGACTTGGTGTGCTGATCTGTTTCGTCTTCTACGGGTCGGTGAAGGCAGGTCAGGCCCTGGGCTGGAATGGCATCCTCTCGCCGTGGCTCGGCGCCTGGTTGGTCATGCTGCTCTTCGCTGCCATCGGCCTGCTGCTGCTGCGCCGGGCTCACACCTGAATGACAAAACCCCCGGTCGCGCCAGACGCGATCGGGGGTGAGGACACAACGATACCGCAGATTATTTGAGTCCCTGCTGCAGGTGGAAAATTTTCAGTTTCAATGCAGGGGAGCGATTCTTCCACTTCTCCAACAGATCCGCAACCTGAGAGTGACTCTCGCCACCGGCGATCTTGTCACTCAAGTCCATCAACATACGTGCCATGCGTTCGAGGCGGTCATCCGTAGCATTTATCGTCAATCGCTCCAGATCGACGAGCATCTCCGGCCCGATCAGATCCTTCGTGTTGCCCATGGCAGCCTTCATGAACGCCGCGTGACGCCGAGCGAAGGTCTCATCGGCTGCGCTGCGATTTACCAGATATCGGATCAACTCGGCAGAGGGAGCCTGTAGCAGCACCTGTGATGCCAGACGGGCGACATGATGCCAGCGCTGCAGTTGCTCCCCATCCTCCGCCGAAAGTTCAGTGGTCCAGGTAGGACGGCTCTGCCCTTCGACGAACAACTCGAACAGCTGCCGTGTCGGCAGGTGCCTGAGCACCTGATTGAGGGCATCTCCCGTGACTCGATCGGAGACGCTGAGGATGTGGTCTACTGCGTGTGCCACCAGACTGGGAGACAGGCTGAGCAATCGTTGGGAGAGAATGCGGTCGATGTCGGGACCCCGGCCGACGAGTAGTGTGTCGAGCAGAGCAACCAGGGTCGTCTCACCCACGGGCACGCCGATGGCCGCCTCACGCGAGACACCCTGAACGGGGTTCAACAGAAACTCCTGCAACACTTCGCGGCCACGCAGCAACCAGGCGATAGCGGTAGCCGCCTCGGGATCCTCCTCGACGCGAAGCCACACCAGGACGCGCTCCAACTGCGATCGGCTCGACAGCCAGCGTCGGTGGAATCCGAGGGCCTGCAACGCCGGCAGACGACGCGGATCAGCGACGTCTTCGACGATGGCACACAGACGCTCGATCCCCTCGTCCGTCGGTACGAGAAGCCGCAGTTGCTGGGCAGCATCCACCTGCTGCGCACTGCTGCCTTCTGTGAGAATCGTCACCAACTCCTCGAAATCGACCTCTGATTCAGATGCGGCGGGTTCCTCGATTTCAGCGCGTTCGGCGTCGGCGTCGAAGAGATTGCGGATATCCATCACCATGAGTGCCTCAGTCCCTGTGGCCGTCCCGCAGGAAAAACTCCTGCAGAAACCAATTGATCTGCTCCATCGCAATACGGGCCTGCCCGAGCCTCTCCGTGTCCGGCTTTTCCAGAAAGCTCTCAACCATCTCCAGGGGGTCGACCATCTCCGTCTTCAGCCGCTGAAACAGTTCCTCCTGCACCTCGGCTTGAATCTGGGACACCTCCTCCAGCAGAGACACATCCCGCAGCAGGATGAGAACCACATTGCCCGACGGCAAGCGGTGACCTTGGAGGGTTACCTCCAGGGGTCGGGGCGAGGTCAGCGAGAAGGACAACGGACCCGCCGCATCGAGCGCCGAAAGTGGATTCACCCCCGTGATCAGCTCGAAAGCTGCTCCCTCCAGCTGCTCTGGCGCCAGGCCCAGCATGTCGGCTGCCCGTCTGTTGGCCATCTGCCGCGCACCGGTCGGCAGCAGACAGAGCATGCCGAAGGGCAGGGCCTCGATCAGCTGCGACTCATCGATGCCATTCGTCGGCGACAACTCGGCCAGCGTCTGTTCGATCTCACGCGTGAGCGCGTCCGCCCTGTCATCCATTGCGAGTAGGTCGAGGAGTTCTTGACCATTCTCTGCCTCGCCCTCGTGTGCGGGATCGATGGCGACCGCCCCGGAGGCTGCCAACTGCACTGCCGCCCCACCCTGGGTGGAGGACGTGTCGTGGTCGGAGGGTTCTTCTGGTTTTGCCGCCCCTGGCTCGTCGAATGCGGGCAGCGTGCCACCCAGGTCGAGTGTCAACACATACCCGGTGCCGGCAACGCGCAGCAGACCGGCGCTGCACAAAGCGGCAAATGCCTCTTCGAGGGCAGACACGGGTTCTCCGAGACGCAATGACAGAGCAGATGGATCATCGTCGAGGAAAGGATTCTGCAACCACTCCTCAAGCACTCGACGTTGAAGGTCAGCCTCTGGTCGTGCGGGAAGGACTGACAGGTCCCAGCCGTACATACTCATCCGAAAGCTCCAGGCTACAGGCATTGAGCCGGCGTGCCACAATGAGCCCGGGGAGTGGGCGTGAAAGGGTACTGCTGGGGGAGGGAGACCGGATATACCGGGAACTGCTGATGCAACAGGGTGCCGGGAATATAGGACCGGCCGGAGCCGCATGGCAAGAGAGAAGAAGGATCTGCTGGCCCACCAATTGCATGGGGAAAGGTCCGCAGACCGGCCGTTGGCGTTGGCAATCTTACGATACGCTGCAACTAGCCGTGTTTTCTGCTAGATAACTACAGAGCGAGAAGAGACAGATCGGACTCGTCGGGAACATCCTTCTGCGGTGGGCGGAACAGATCGACCTAGCGTCGGTAACTATCGAAGACTGAGGGATACTATGAGTGACAACTTGGATGTCATTGCGAAAGAGAAACTGGCCCAGGAGGAAGAGAACGAACTCTCCCCCAGGGAGAAGGTGGCGGTGATGATGGTGGCCCTTGGCCAGGAGAGCGCCGCGGACATCATGAAGTTTCTAACAGACTATGAGATCGAAGAGATCACGCACACGATCGCCGAACTCAAACACCTCCCCATCGACGTCCAGGACGAAGTGTTGGCCGACTTTGAGCAACATCTGCTCGCCGGGGAGTACATGAGTCAGGGCGGCGTCGACTTTGCCCGCGGTGCCTTGGAGCGAGCCGTCGGCCCGCGCAAGGCCCAGGAGATCCTGGATCGCGTTATGAGTGCCGTCTCCTCGGGGTT
>DPVW01000065.1 GCA_003529325.1 Candidatus Latescibacterota bacterium
TTCAAGGCCGGCACCGACATGGATCTGGCGGTGATGGAAGTACGGGATCGGATCGATCAAGCGCGGCCGCTGTTACCGGATGACGTAGACCGAATCTCCCTGTTCCGCTGGAGCAATGACGCCTATCCGGTTCTCGAAGTCGATCTCGCATGGAAGGGCGCCGACGAGCGTCTCTTCGATGTCGTTCGCAAGGTGGTGGAGCCGCGCATGTTGCGCCTGGATGGTGTCGCCAATGTGACGATCGACGGGATCGAAGAGAAACAACTCATCATCGAACTGGATCAGCAACGCCTCGAGGACCATGGTGTCTCCCTCACGTTTCTGGCGTCGCAGTTGCAGGCCAACAATATCGATGTCTCCCTCGGCCGGGTCGAGGATGGAGGGCGACGTTATCTGACCCGCGTACGCGGTGAATTTCAGCACCCTGAGGAGATCGGCAATCTGCCCCTGGCGGGACGCAACCTGCGTATCAGCGATCTCGGAACCGTGCGCTACGAATATCCCGAGCGCGAGTCCTACGAACGGCTGAATGGTCGCGACGCTGTCGAGGTGCAGGTCTACAAGGTATCCACGGACAACACGGTGGAAGTCGCCTTGAAGGCGCGCAACGCATTGCAGGAGATCCTCGCCGATTACGACGGCCTACTCGACTTCAACATCACCCGCGACCGTGCTGATCAGATTCTTGCGGAGCTGAGCAAACTGAAGGATGCCGCCCTGCTGGGCGCCCTGCTGGCGGTGGGCATCATCTATCTATTCCTGCGCAGCATCCGCAGTACCATCGCCATCGCTATCGCCATTCCGGCCTCCGTCTGTTGTGTCTTCACCGGGATCTATGTGGCGCGCGAGTTCTTCGATTCGGCGATCACACTCAACATGGTTTCGATGATGGGACTCATGCTGGCAGTGGGTATGCTTGTCGATCCTGCGGTGGTCACCTTGGAGTCGATCTTCCGACGGCGCGAGGAAGAGGGTGCCAGCCCGGCAGATGCCGCAATCTCTGGCACCACCGAAGTCGGCATGGCAGTGCTCGCCTCCTCGTTGACAACGATGTGCGTTTTTGTGCCCTTCTTCTTCCTCGGATTCGGCTCTGGTCGCGTCGTGCGATTCATGGGGGATGCGGGACTGACAATCTGTCTCGCCGTCGGTGTTTCCACCGTCGTCGCCCTCGCCGTCATCCCACTGGCTGCGTCCCGTCTGTTCCAACCGCGTGTGGCGCGATACGACGGGCTGCTGAAGATTGTGGTGGCGACGATTCTTTTGTCGGCGATCGCCTGGAAGGCCTATCACATCGGTTGGGCATCGATGGTGGCATGGGCTGGGACCACCGGTTCACGGGTCCTCGACAGGACGCTGGGAATGGAATGGTCCACTGCCTCCGTCCTCGGTGTCGTGTTGCTGCTGACGGCGGCACTCGGCTGGCGCTGCCGGCGACATGGTATGCGTTCCTCCTATGTCAGCCTGCTGAACTGGACCCTCGGACACCGTGCGGCGACGCTCACCGGTGCCGTGGGGATGATGGGACTCGGCGTCTGGTTGTTCACCAACATCGAGCAACAGGGCATGCGTTGGCCCTCGGAACGGCGGGTGGACATCACCGTGGAGACGGAGCGCAGTTACAGCCTGGAAGAGATAGATGCCATCTTTCACACGATCGAGGCGGACCTGCTGGCCCACGCACAAGAGCTCGACCTGGAGACCTTGTCAACGCGTGTGCGACAGCGTCGAGGTACGATTTCGGCGCGCCTCGTCGATGCCGATGAAGGTCATCTGACGACGATGGAGGCGCAGACGGCGATTCGCAGCCGGCTTCCCGAACATGTCGGCGTCGTCTACAAAATGGGTCGTTCCCGCAGTTGGACGGGCAATCTGCTGGGCGTTGAGGTGCAGCTGAAGGGGGGCGATTCGGCGGTCCTCGAAGTACTCGCCGAAGACGTGAAGGAGCGCCTCGCCCAACTGCCTGGTGTCAGCGATGTCGACACCAGTCTGGAGGATGGTGTCGAGGAGATTCGGGTCTCGGTGGATCGCGAACAGGCCCTCGGATACGGTCTGTCACCGCGGCAGGTGGCGACGACGATCTCCACTGCCCTCGGTGTACGCCGTACGACGAGCTTCAAGGCTCCGGAACGAGAGATTGGTGTCATCGTGCAGCTGGAAGAGGCAGACCGCGTCAACCTCGAGCAGTTGAAGAACACGAGTTTCGAGAGTCGTGACGACACGCGGGTGCAGCTCGCGGCCCTGGCGGATTTCTCCTACGCGCAGGCCCCGCGGTCTCTGCAGCGCGAGGATCGGCAGCAGACGCTGAATGTGTTTGCCAATACGGCAAGTCGCAACGCCGCCTATCAACTCAATCCGCAAGTGGAACAGATGATGCAGACGGTGGCTCTGCCACCCGGGTATTCCTGGCAGTTCGGTCAGGCCGCCCGTTGGGACGCGCAGGATACGGATGGCAGCAACTACACCCTGTTGTTCGCCATGCTACTGATCTATCTGATCATGGCGTCGCTGTTCGAGTCTCTCGTTCATCCCTTTACGATCATGTTTGCCATTCCATTTTCATTGATCGGTGTCGCCGCCGCCCTGTGGTCACTCGACGTCCCCTTCGATCCAAATGCGATGCTGGGGATGCTGATTCTCTTCGGCATCGTCGTCAACAATGGGATCGTGCTCATCGATCACATCAACCAATATCGCCGTGAGGGCATGAGTCGGCATGAGGCGATCCTGAAGGGTGGCCAGAATCGAATGCGTCCGATCCTGATGACGGCGGGGACCACAATCCTGAATCTGATGCCCCTCGTGTTGCCCATGGTATATGGCACGGCAGAGGGCTTCTCTCGGCGCTGGGGTCCCATCGGACTCGTCGTCGTCAGCGGCCTGGCGACCTCGACGATCCTGACCCTGGTGTTGGCGCCGACGATCTACTCGTTGCTCGATGATCTCTCCGCCTGGGCGCGCCGGGTTGTGCGCGCCGCCAATCCAGCCACCTCATGATGACGACAGAGTTTCCGACCACATGGTATTCATGAGCCACTTTTCGCTACGCAATATCAGCCTCTTCTCGGCGCTCCTGACGGCGGTGGTTACCACATCACCGACGACAGTCACCGCCGAGTCGATGACACTGGCGGCGTGCGTGGAACGCGCACTGGCCCACAACAATCTGGTACTGATGGCGGAGCAGGGGGTCGTGCGGTCGCAGGCGGATGTCACTTCCGCCCGAGCTCGTCGGCTGCCGTCGCTGAGTACGACGCTGCTGAACTTCAGTCGCTCGCGCACCGGTCCCTCCGTGCGCGTCCAGGAAAATCCGACGGGGGAAGTCGATCCGACGACGGGGGACCGCATCTTCGCCGAGGAGACGACCCGGATCCCGGGGATCGACCGCAATACATATTCCTTCGGCGCCGGGCTCAATCACACGATCTACGATGGGGGTCAAGGCCGCCGGGTCCATGGCGCTGCGCGTGAGGGGTTGACATCGGCGCAGCTGCAGTTGCGTTCGAGTCACGCCAACATCGTATTCCTGGTGAAGGCGCGTTACTACAGCCTGCTGAAGGCGCAGGATCTGGTGCAGGTTCAGGCGTCGGCACAAGGACTGAGTCAGCGCCGGCTCGAAGGTGCGGAGGCACGCCTCGAGGTTGGCGCCGGGACGCGGGTCGATGTGTTGCGTCTGCAAGTGGCAGTCGACAATGCCAGTGCCGACATGATCAACTCCGCGCAGCAGGTATTGCTCGCCAGCGCTACGCTGAATCACGCCATGGGTCGCGACCTGTCGGAGTCGCTGGAAATCGAGTCTCAGGCAGAGGATGTATCCTCTGCATATCTGCCGAGTGGCGAGGATATAGGGGATGCGCGTGCGCGCATACATGAGTTGGTGCAGCAGGCGAAGCAACAGAGTCCGGATATTCAGGCCCTGCGCCATGCTCTAACTGCGGCTGAGTTGAATCTGAAAGCGTCACAGGCGGCATGGCAGCCCACGGTGTCGGCCAGTGTCAGCTACAGTCGCAACAACGAAGTCTTCGACCGGGTCTACGGGGGGCTCGACGAGAACTACCGTATTAATGGTGGACTATCGGTGAATTACAATCTCTTCGATGGTGGTCTGCGCACTGCTGCAAATCGTCGCGCACGAGCCAACCTGGAGATGGCTCGACTGACGCTCGATCAGCGTGAGCGGGATCTGGCACTGGCAGTGGAGACGACATATCTCGAGATGGTGCGTCTCGGACGGATTCTGGAGATCGCCCTACGCACAACAGACCTGGCGACCGAAGATCTGCGTCTGGCTGAAGAACGATACCGCGTCGGCAAGGGGCGCCTGCTGGAGGTTCTTGACGCGCAGGTGGGGCAGACTCAGGCGGCGAGCAATCGCGTGCGGACACGTTACGACCTGGCCGTCGCCGGGGCTGATATGGAACGACTCGTCGGCAAATGAAAAAAGGCCGGCCCTCCTGGCTGGAGAGCCGGCCCCTAACATCCTCCCACTTTTTTTACATACCACCCGCATCGACGAACCTGAGTGTCACGGCGCCATCCTGCGTGCCACCCGTCGACTTGATCTGATACACGGCAGGGCCACTGATCATGAGGCCCTTATAGGCCTCCTTGCCCCAGGTGGTGTCAAAGACCACCGAACCGTCGTCTTCACGGATGATCTTAAAGCCGATCTCGCCACGCAAAGCCGCGAGACCGAAGCAGGCAGCTTTGCGGCCGTCAGGCAGGCTGATGGCGACGGTATTATACCCGGGCATGTTGCAGATTGTGCGGAAGATGAGATTTCCTTCTCTCTCGCCACAAGGCACCTGATAGCCCCTCTGCTGGGGTATTTGCTCTGATTCGCGCAGTTCGTCAGAACATTCCGGGGCGATATTGAGGTCGGCAAGATCAGGATCGCCGGCGCGCAGGATGCCATCCATCTCGCCTTCACCGTCACCATCACCATCGGGCACATCTCCCATGGTACCGGATACGGGGTCCCACCGCATGGGCTCACCGCGATGGTCGCCGGGTGTTGATCGGTGACCTCGTTGGCCAGTGCCCATCTTGCCATCAGGTGGCATCGGCATGTGAGCGCCGCGGACCCAGAGGTGAAATTCGCCGTGATCGATGGCACCACTGCCATCGGTATCCATGAACTGGAAAAAGGAGTCGATCATCATCCGCTCGTTCTCTACCGAATCTTCGGACATCTCCGGTGGCGGCATATCCGCTGGTGGCTCGAAGCCCTCGGGCGGACCAAGAATTATCTCAGGGTGCATGGGGGGATGATCACCCTCCATCGGTTCTTGCGCCTGAACGACGCCAAGGGACAAGCCCATGACAGCACAGGCAACCAATAACTTGCGGACCATTGTGTATCCTCCATCGAGGTGGTTGGCGAGGAGTGTGCCTCGCGAAAAAGCACTGAGCGCCCCGCAAAGATGGCGTCAATCCGACAAAAAGCTGTGATAAGTATCACAAGCAGCCGGCTACTGAAGGTACGTAGAGAACAGACAGGGACCAGTAAAAGAGTGTCTGATCACCTCTAACTTCATGCCCAGTTAACACTTATGAC
Organism: Candidatus Latescibacterota bacterium; assembly: GCA_003529325.1. Taxonomy (GTDB): domain Bacteria; phylum Latescibacterota; class UBA2968; order UBA8231; family UBA8231; genus UBA8231. Next base: position 5,555 of record DPVW01000065.1, read on the forward strand.
AGTAGAAGAACGTTGCCTGTCGGCAACAGGCCTCGTACATTGGGGCGGCCTGGAAGATTTCCCGGTTTCCTACAACCCACAATGTCTGGACAGATGTTTTGGAAATTCTCGGAGGACCCCACTTCGCCGTCGCCGGCGCCGGTGAGTCCCATGGTCCCGCCGTAACGACGATCGTTTCTGGTTGTCCCGCAGGCCTGTCATTGTCACGCGACAACGTCCAGCGGTTCCTGGATCGACGCGCGCCAGGTAGCAACAAACTTGGGACGCCGCGGCGCGAGGCGGACAAGGTCGTGCTGCTGTCTGGTCTGTATAATGAGGACCACGACGCATTGCTGGGTGGCGCACAGATCGCGACACAGGTAGGTGACGACGAAGTGCGCGCACCGGGGTATGATCGTGGCCACACAACGGGTGAACCGATCAGCGCCGTCGTGCTGTCCGCCGCCAAACGTTCAGGCGATTACACACAATTCCTCGGGCCGGCGGGGGATGTGCGGCCGGGGCACACGGATCTGGTCAAATACTACAAGTCGGGTGGCTTCGTCGATCCCCGCGGGGGCGGACGGTCCAGCTACCGCTCGACGATTTCCGACGTCATCGGTGGCTCCGTGGCGAGGCTGTTCCTAGAAGCACAGTTCGGCACCGTATTGTTCACGTCGATCTGTCAGGTCGGTGACCTGGTGGCAGCGGAGCGACTCGGGGACACGGTCGAAACACTTCTGCGTGAAGGCCCTGATGGACGGCTGTCGGCGGCGGTCGCACAAGAACTGGAACAGCGTCTGGAGGCTGGCCCCATACGTTCCATCGATGCCGGGTTCGCCGAAGAGGCAGCAACGATCATCGACAGGGTGAGACGGGATGGCGACTCCGTGGGGGCCGCCGTCGAGGTGGTGGCGGCCAATGTGCCGGCGCTGGCGGGGGAGCCACTATACGACAGTCTCAAGTTGCGACTCATGGGCGCCCTGGGCGGGTTGCACGCGGTGCAATCCTGTGAGATCGGCGCCGGCGCGGAGGTCGTAACCCGCCATGGCAGCAGCAACAATGACGCAATTCGCAAGGATGGGTATCAGAGCAACAACCACGGTGGACTGCTTGGAGGTGTCACCACCGGCAAACCATTGGTGATGCGTGTCGGATTCAAACCGACATCGACGATCAGGGCACCACAGGCTTCGGTGCGTAAGAATTTCGATGAGATCGACTATCAATTAAAGAAGGGTCGCCACGATCCATGTCTCGCAGTGCGCGCAGGTGTCACCCTCGAATCGCGCATGGCCATCGAATTGACCAATGCCGTGCTCGCTCACCAGGCGAGTCAGATCGATCCCACCAATTTCAGGCTGTTCGGAGACCGCTCTTGAGCGAGATTCCCATCGATGACGTCGCCCGCCTGCCGGCGCCAGGTGACAATGTGGCCATCGCCACACGTAGACTCGAAGCCGGCACCATCCTACGCGCTGAGGGTGAGACCTTCCAGCTGACACATACGGTAATGGAGGGGCATCGCTTTGCCGTACGTCCCATCGATCGTGGCGCCGAGTTGTTGTCGTGGACATTGCCCTTTGGCGTGGCGCTAACCGATATCCGCTGCGGCGAGTATGTCAGCAACGCCGGTATGCTCGAGGCGCTTGGCGGTCGACCTTTGGACTTCGAGCTGCCGGCAGCCCCCAACTTCGAGGATCGTATCACCCGTTATGAACTCGACGAAGCGACATTTGCAGGGGCGCCGCCACTGGAGCGGTATGCCGAGCCTCCCCTGTTTCGTGGATTCGATCGGGGTATCAGAGGGGTCGGCACCCGCAATCACGTTGTCATCATGGGCACGAGTTCTCGTACGGCGGCTTTTGCCCGCATCGTCGCACAGCGACTCGAGAATTTGCCAGCGGCAGGGGGCTTCGACGGTGTCGTCGCCGTAGCCCACACGGAGGGGGGCGGCGCCGAGATACCTAACAACCGAGAGTTGCTGTTGCGTACCCTCGCTGGCTTTGCCGTGCACCCGAATGTCGGCGCCCTGCTCTGCGTCGATTATGGTTCAGAGGCGGTGTCGAATACCGTCCTGGAAGGTTATCTGCGCCGTGAAGACTACCCCATCGACGAGTTGCCGCACCGGTTCCTATCGATCGAGGGGGGCTTTGACCGTCATCTGGCCGAAGCCGAGGGGCAGGCACGCCAATGGGCACAACAACTGCAGGCCGAGAGCCGCGTCGAGTTGCCCGCGTCACATCTGAAGCTGGCACTTCAATGTGGTGGCTCCGATGCCTTCTCCGGTGTTTCCGGCAACCCCCTCGCTGCCTGGGTAGCGCGCGAACTGATCCGTTGCGGCGGGGCGGCCAACCTGGCGGAGACGGACGAACTGATCGGCGCTGAACCGTATGTCCTCGACCGCGTGAGAGATGCGGAGACGGCGCGACGATTTCTGCAGATGGTTGAGCGCTTCAAGGAGCGGGTCTCCTGGCACGGCGCCAGTGCCGAGGGCAACCCCTCAGGTGGCAACAAGTATCGTGGTCTCTACAACATCGTCCTCAAGTCGATCGGCGCGGCAATGAAGCGCCATCCGGAGGTGCCACTCGACGGCTGTCTCGAATACGGGCAACAGATTCCGGAGAGTGGTTACTGGTTCATGGACTCTCCCGGAAACGACCTGGAGTCGATCGCTGGCCAGGTTGCCTCGGGGTGCAACATCATCTACTTCGTCACCGGCAACGGTTCAATCACAAACTTTCCCTTTGTCCCAACCGTGAAGATCGTCACCACCTCGCAGCGTTTTGAACTGCTCGCCGAAGACATGGATGTGAATGCCGGTGCCTACCAGGACGGCACGTCGATGGACGAGATGGGGCGCCAGCTGTTTGCACGGACCCTCGCCGTCGCCGCCGGTGAGCGCACCCGTGGCGAGGCGGCGGGCCACTCGCAGGTCTCCATCTGGCGGGATTGGCCACAGGCGGATGCCGCCGCCCTCGACCGCCTGCTGGCGACATCGACCCCTGCGGGAGCGCCGCTGACGATCCGCACGGAGTCCGCCCCTGCGGTCAGCATCGATGCCATCACTACGCCGACGGGAGTAGCTCTCGACCGCATTGGACTGGTACTGCCTACGAGTCTGTGCTCCGGGCAGATCGCGCGTCTGGCGGCACAACGGCTCAATCATCGGGGCCTCGAAGGGGAGCTAGGGCTGTCCCGTTTTTCCGCTCTTGTGCACACGGAGGGTTGCGGCGTCTCAGGTGGTCCAAATGAGGACACCTATACCCGTACCCTCATCGGTTATCTCACGCACCCGTCCGTGGCGCTGGCGTTGCTGCTGGAGCACGGCTGCGAGAAGACGCACAACGACTATATGCGGGCACGTCTACTCGACGCGGGTGTCGATGCGGAGCGCTTCGGCTTTGCCAGTGTACAACTCGATGGTGGCATCGAACGCGTCCTCGATCAAATCGAGGGTTGGTTCCGCAAGCAGTCAGCGGACATGACAGGTCCGCAAACAACAGGCACCGACGCTGGTGGTTTGCGGTTGGGGTTGTTGGCGGGGGGTGTGGTACCGGAGCGCGCGGCCCGTTCGCTGGCGCGACTCACAAGCTGGATCGTTGGTGCTGGTGGCACTGTGGTGGTGCCAGAGGGCGCAGGCTTGGCTGCAAACCCCGCCTTTGCGGCAGCTCTCGACATCAGCCCGGGGTTGGCACCTTCGTTGGCGCACGGAGAGTACGCCCGACCCGGTTTCCACGTGATGGAGGCGCCCACCGGTCACTGGACGGAATCGGTCTCCGGCCTGGGCGCCACGGGAATAGGAATTCTACTCGCCTACGCCGGTGAACATCCACTGCAGGGGCATCCAATGATTCCGATGCTGCAGGTGACGGGAGACAGAGGCGTGGCTGCGGCGTACGCCGATGATCTCGACGCCGTTGTCGATGCCGACGAAGGGGTTGGTGGCCAGCAGTTGTTGGACCTGCTAGTGGAGACGGCATCGCAACGACTACGACCCCGTCTCTGGGATCAGGGCAATACGGATTTTCAGATCACCCGTGGCTTGCTCGGGGTCTCCATGTGAGAGCGTGGCGTCTCAGTCGATACTCGGCATGGCAACGCCCATTTCACCGGCGACTTCGCCGATTGCTTCCCACACGGGTTGCGGCAAGTCGATGCCATCAACCAGCCGGGTGGCGCGAATTTCTTGCTCGATCTCCCCCGGAGCGTAAACCTTTTTGAAGCCGGGCAATGGGCGGGCGGAACAGACCCACTCGGCGAGAGCCTCGACTTCGTCGGTGTAGGTGTCGAGATCGGTGAAGGCTTCGATGTCGATGGCCAGCACCATGACCCCATTGCCACCCTTGCCATCCTGCTTGGTGCAACCCGCATGCGACAGCGGGCCGACGAGCATCTCTACCATCATCGCCAGTCCGTGACCCTTGTGGCCGAATTGCATACCACCCAGGGGCAGGACACCGGTACTGGTGTCGCGGTATTGCTGCGAGTCGGTAACCGGCTCTCCCTGCTGATCGATCACCCAGCCCTCGGGCAAAGGTTCACCACGAATGATCTTCTGTTCGATCTTGCCGCCGGCGACGACGGTCATCGTCATGTCGAGCATGAAGGGCGGACCCTCCTTGCGCGGCGCGGAGAAGGCGATCGGTTCGGGCCGCAGACGACGGTCTGCGCTGCCATACGGCGCCATGAACAGACCACCGCCGTTGAGCCAGACGAGTCCGAGCATGCCCTGCTCGGCGATCCGTGGTGGATAATCTCCCAGTCGTCCGATATGGCTCACCGAGTTGAGGCCGACGAAACCGAAAGTGGAAGAGCGCGCCTTCTCCACGGCGAGATCGACGGCGCGCGTGACGGCGACGATGCCATTGCCACCTTTGCCATCAAGGATGGTGAGGGACGGATTCTGCCGCACGATCTCACGATCTTCCCACGGCACGTAGCCCTTCTTCATGGCGCGCGCATAATTGGGCAGGAACCAGGTGCCATGCGAATCGTGGCCCGCCAGGTGGCTGTTGACGAGGTGGTCGGCGACGATGCGCGCATCATCGCTCGGGATCCCGGTGGCAGCGAATACATCAAAGGCGAGGGTGCGCAGTACCTCTTCACGAACGACGGGCATGGGCAACGGCTCCTTGTGGCACGGGCGGCGCTCTAGGCAGCTCTTCGCTGGGACATCATTTCGGCAAATGCACCGAACAGGTGAAAGCTGTCGTGAGGACCGGGGGACGCTTCGGGATGGCACTGGATGGAAAATATCGGCAGACTGCGGTGACGCATGCCTTCTACACAACCATCGTTGAGATTTTCGCGAGTGACTTCAAGACAGTCTGGAAGACTGTCACCCTGAATTCCCCAGCCATGATTTTCGGAGGTGATCAGAATACGCCCGGTGCTGTGTTCACGGATCGGCTGATTGGCGCCACGATGGCCGAATTTGAGCTTATAGATCTCGGCGCCAAGGGCTAGCCCCAGGATCTCGTGCCCGAGGCAGATGCCGAAGATGGGACGATCGGCGCGCTCCACCAACTGCCGTGCCGTGTCGATGGCATAGCTGAGAGGCCGGGGATCCCCAGGACCATTCGACAGGAAGATGCCATCCGGATTCAGCGCCAGGGCCTCGTCGGCTGAAGTTGTCGCCGGCACGACGGTGACACGGCAGCCGGCGGCGACGAGACAGTTGAGGATGTTGCGTTTGATGCCGTAGTCGAAGGCGACGACGTGATGCCGTGCCTGTCCTTCTGGTGCCACCTCATACGGCGCGTCGCAGGTCACGGACTGCACCAGATCGACACCCTCCAAGCCCTCCCAGGCACGCGCCTTGGCGACAAGGCTGTCAAGATCGTGGTCTTCCGTACTGACGATGGCGTTCATGGCGCCGTGCATCCGCACACGTCGCGTCAGTTGCCGGGTGTCAAAGCCTTCGACTCCCAGAACATCGTGCTCTTGCAGATACTCATCGAGACTTGCTGTGGAACGGTGGTTTGACGGGCGGCGACAGCAGGACTTCATCAGCAGGGCGCCCACGTGGGGGTGTGCCGATTCTTCATCCTCGGCATTCACACCGTAGTTGCCGATGTGGGGGTAGGTCATGGTCACCATCTGGCCGGCGTACGAGGGATCCGTAAGGATCTCCTGGTAACCGGTCATGCTGGTGTTGAAGACCATCTCGCCGAGACTCTCGCCGGCAGCACCGACGGAGAGTCCTTTGAAGCAGGTGCCGTCAGCGAGGGCGACGAAAGCGGGGGACTGGGCATTGGCCATGGGCAAGGAATATACGGGACAGTCGAGAGCAGGTAAAAAAAGAGGAGTTCCCGGGGCTGGGAACTCCTCTTCATCCATCGGCGGGATGTATATCGAGCGGTGACCCGCAGTCAGCTGAGGTGCTTGCTTACCAACTTCGTCATCTCAAACATGCTGACTTGCTTTTGGCCGTCGAAAACCTCACGCAACTTATCGTCGGCGTTGATCATCCGTCTGTTCTGAGTGTCCTGGAGGTTTTTCCGCTTAATGTACGTCCACAGCTTCTTGACAACCTCCGTTCGGGGCAGCGCCTTGTTGCCCACGATGGCACCCAATGCCGCATCGGGATTCAGCGGCTTCATAAAAGAGGGGTTGGGCTTACGCTTTACTTTCTTAGCGCTTTTTTTTTTTGCTACTTTCTTCTTAGCGGCTTTCTTCGGTGCTTTCTTCGCCGGTGCAGCTTTCTTCTTGGCAGCCTTCTTAGGGGCGGCTTTCTTCACAACCTTCTTGGC
>DPVW01000015.1:0-848 GCA_003529325.1 Candidatus Latescibacterota bacterium
TATGAGTGCCGTCTCCTCGGGGTTGTATCTATTGAAGAACGTGCCCCCCGAGCAGATCGCCCCCTTCATCTCCCACGAGCATCCGCAGACCATCGCCCTGATCCTCTCGCAGCTGGACTCGGATCAGTCCGCCGGAATCCTTTCGCAGCTTTCGGAAACGACCCAGGCCGAGGTCGCCTACCGCATTGCCACAATGGAGAATATCACCCCTAGCGTCCTGAAGCAGATCGAGGAGAGTCTCGAAGCGAACCTGCGCGACATCCTCGGTGGCAACCAGGATGTGGGTGGCCCGAAGGTCGTTGCCGATATCCTCAATCTCACCGTTGGGTCGGTGGAGAAGAATGTCCTCGACCAGATGGATGCCCAGGATCCGGAGGTCGCCGAGTCGGTGCGCAACCTGATGTTCACCTTCGCTGATATCTCCAAACTCACCGATCGTGAGTTGCAGGTGCTGCTACGCGAGGTCGACCAGAAGGACCTCGTCGTCGCGCTCAAGGCGGCGGAGGAGGAGCTCAAGGACAAGTTTTGTGCGCTTGGAGCGGCGAGCCGCAGGCTGGTGCGATCGTCTGGTGGCACTGACCGCCGCCGATCTCGAAGATCATCTCCGCTTTGGTGTGGGTTCGCCTTCTCAGTGGGTGATCGTGCACAGTGGCATCGATTTTCGCACGCTGGATCATGTCGCCGCCTCCCCGCAGGCGGTCCGGGCAGAGCTTGGAATCGGNNCGGTGGAGAAGAATGTCCTCGACCGCCTCGACGCACAGGATCCGGAAGTCGCCGAATTCGTTCGCAATCAGATGTTCGTCTTCGAAGACACCCAGAAACTCACCGACCGCGAGATTCAGCTCATG
>DPVW01000015.1:1050-4017 GCA_003529325.1 Candidatus Latescibacterota bacterium
GGTCCGGGCAGAGCTTGGAATCGGCCCCGGTGATCTGGTTGTGGCCACACTTGGCCGCTTGACGGCGGTGAAGGGTCAGGCCGATCTGGTCAGGGCTTTTGCCGATCTTCTGCCGAAGTCCCCGCAGGCCCGTCTGCTGTTCATCGGGGACGGGGAACAGCAGGCGGCCTTGCGTGCCTTGACCGTGAAGGTCGGAGTTGCGGAACGGACCATTTTCGCCGGCTGGCGCCGAGACGTCGGTGACGTTCTGCGCGCCGTCGACATCTTCGCTCTGCCATCACACAACGAAGGCATGGGCAAGGCACTGGTGGAGGCGATGTATGTGGGATGCCCCGCTATTGCGACGAATGTTGGTGGCATTCCGGAGTTGATCACAGACGGTGTTCAGGGCCTGCTCGTACCACCGCGTAAGCCCTCGTTCCTGGCAACCGCCCTGCGTCGCCTTGCCAACGACGCTACCCTGCGGCGACGACTGTCCGACCAGGCCATTGAGCGGGCACGCATGTACGACAGCCACAGCATGGTGCAGAAGCTGTGCTCATTGTACGAAGAGTTGGCAACCGCGGCCCCAACGCGCACAAGTGAGGCCGCTGTTGCGTTGCAGCCTTCGTAGGTCCTTCGCGCTGGCAGCGGTATGGGGAGTACTGATGTCGCCAGCGTCAACAATGGCGGACCCGCAGTCGATGCCGACATACGAGCGCCTGCGCGCGTCGATTCACATCCACTCGACGTACAGCACGGGGGCAGAGTCCCTGCAAAGCATCGCCGAACTTGCCCACGAGCACGGGGTCGATGTACTCGTCGTCACCGACGATGATCTACTCGAAGTCTCCTATGGGTTGGCGCCGTGGCGCCGTCTGCTACGGTACACGGAATCGGATCGGTCACTACTCGGAGAGGACACGCTCGAAGAGTATCTTGAAGAGGTGCGTCGTCTCGACGCCAGCTTTGAAGATCTCATCGTTCTCGATGGCATCGAGTCGGCACCGTATTACACCTGGGATGTGGATTGGCAGGCTCGACGCTGGACGGTGCGTGGTTGGAATCGACACCTGCTCGCCGTCGGCCTTGATGATGCTGGCGCCTACCGAGCTTTACCGATTCTTGGTGGGGAGGGGGAGTGGTTGCCACAAGATGGAGGCAGTATCCTGCGAATGTTGTGGCCACTGCTGGGGTTGTTCTATGCTGTCCGGCTCAGTCGCCGCATGCATGGTGGGAGGGTGCGCCTCATCATCTGTGTGGCCTGCCTGATCTTTCTTGTCGATGGGGCACTGAAGAAATTTCGAACGCCTCGCTTTACTGCATACGAGAATTCAGGAGTGCAACCATATCAGGACTGGATCGACGCCGTCGCTGCGGCAGGTGGGCTCTCCTATTGGGCCCACCCGGAGGCTGCGTCGACGATCCCTCCTCGCAGCATCGCGGGCGTGGCGCAGGTGCGAAATGAGAGCCAAGGACATGCAGAGGACCTTGTGGATACCAGGCACTACACCGGCTTCGCCGCACTGTATGGTGACACCATAACCGCCACCGAGCCGGGGCGCGAATGGGACCAGACGCTGATCAGCTACCTGCGTGGGGATCGTGCACGACCTGCATGGGGCATGGGGGAGATCGACTTTCATCGAAATGAGCCGGGTGGGCGCCTGCACGATATCCAGACGGTGCTACTCGTTGACCAGCGCACTCGTCGGGGCGTTCTGGAGGCCTTGTCCAGAGGTCGAGGCTACGCCGTGCGAGGTGGAGATGAGGCTCTGTCGTTGCGGCGTTGGCGGGTGAGAACCGATGCGGGCGAAGCTGTTTCCGGGCAACTGCTGGCATCGTCAGGAGAATCGTCGAAAGTGATGGTGACCATCGACAAGGAGAACGGTCTCGAGGAGCGGGTGGACTTGCGACTGATACGCGGTGATACGACGGGACGGGTCGAAGTGGTCGCCCAAATCAGTGGCAATACGCCATTTCAGGTGGAACATGTCGAGGCGGAAGGGCCAGCCGTGGGCTGCTACTATCGTCTGTTGGTGCGCAGTGGCACATCGGTGCTGTCGTCGAATCCGATCTTCGTGCGTGGCGATGGGTGAGTGGGGCAGGGATGCTGGTAACGATTCATCAGCCTCAATTCATGCCGTGGCTCGGTTACTTCGACAAGATGGACCAGGCGGATCGGTTCGTCTTGCTCGATAGTTGCAATACAAGAAGAACGAGTGGCAGAATCGAAATCGCCTCAAGAGTGCACAGGGACCACAATGGCTGACCGTTCCGGTACGGTTTCGATTTCCCGCTCGTATCGACGAGGTCGTCGTCAACGACGATGCCCCCTGGCGGCACAAACATCAGCAGACGCTGCTCAGCAATTATCACAGGGCGCCATTCTGGGAGCAGGAAGTCGCGTCGCTGACAGAGCTCTACACCGATTTCGGCACAGATCTGCGAGATGTCAATAAACTGAGCATCCACTGGCTCGCCAAGCGCCTGGGAGTCGATACGGAATGTCATTGGGCGTCGAGTCTGCCAGTAACTGAACAGGACCCCACGCAGCGCCTGGTGGAGATCTGTCGCCATCTTGGCGCTTCCAGCTACCTGTCCGGTGCTGATGGGCGTAACTATCTCGATGTGGAGCGGTTCACAGCGGCGGGGATCGAGGTTGTCTTCCAGGAGTACGAGCCAGTTGAGTATGCGCAACGATTCGGCGAATTCACGTCGCATCTTTCGGCCCTTGATGTCGTGCTCAACTGTGGTCCGGAAAGTGCGCAAGTGCTTGGCGCGGGCCGGCGCTAGGCTCGGCGATGAACAGGCACCTGACACGGGAGATATGACGACGTGAAGATACTCGCCATCGGCGCCCATCCAGATGATCTCGAATACGGCTGTGCGGGGACCTTGATCAAGCACGCGCAGCGTGGCGACGATGTCTTCATGATGATCATCACCGATGGCTCAGCCGGAGGGATCCTGAGGTTCGATCTGCCG
>DPVW01000305.1 GCA_003529325.1 Candidatus Latescibacterota bacterium
TGCGGTGGACACATTCTGCTGGAGGGTGTTCCTGGCCTCGCCAAAACCCTCACCGTCAGCAGTCTTGCGCGCATCATCCAGGCTCGTTTCAATCGCCTTCAGTTTAGGGGCGACGACATGTACTGCGTGTGATCAGAGAGTTGCTCTATCATCGCCCGAAAGGTCGCTGTACTTCCATCGCCACGGCTCTGCAGACTCTGGACAGGGTGGTGCGGCGACACGCCGTCGTTTTCGTCATCTCCGACTTTATCGATTCAGGCTACGAGCGCGCCCTGCAGCGTGCCAGTCGTCGTCACGATGTGATCGCAGTCAGCATCTCGGATCCCCGCGAAGGCGAACTCCCCGACGTCGGGTTTCTGACCTTGCATGATGCCGAATCAGGGCAACAACTGGTTGTTGACAGCTCGGACGAGTCAGTGCGCGAGGCTTTTGCCGATCGTTGGAAGCTGACCGTCGCCGAACGCACCCGCACATTTCGTCGACTCGCAGTTGACGAGGTCCACATCGATGCTGCATCCGGTGACTACGTAGAACCCCTGGCCCGCTTTTTCGAGGGCCGCATGAGCCGCAATTAAAGTTGCAAGCAGGAGGAATCTGACCGGTGATCGAAGTTCACGAATTGACCAAGCAATACGGAGATGTGACGGCCGTCGACAGCCTATCGTTCAAGGCCGAATCCGGGGAAATCATGGGGTTTCTTGGCCCAAATGGTGCTGGCAAGACAACGACGATGCGAATGTTGACCTGCTACCTGCCACCGTCCTCAGGTACGGCCAGTGTCGATGGCTTCGATATCGGCGAAGCATCGCTTGAAGTCAGGCGTCGAATCGGCTATCTGCCGGAGTTACCACCACTCTATCTCGACATGACTGTCGATGCCTATCTGGCCTTCGTCGCCAAGATCAAGGGGGTGCCTTCCGCACAACTGCGATCGCGCATCGACGACACCATGCAGAAGACCGGTGTGCACCATGTGGCGCGCACCATCATCGGCCACCTGTCAAAGGGCTACCGGCAGCGTGTCGGTCTGGCCCAGGCGCTGGTGCACAATCCTTCCGTGCTCATCCTCGATGAGCCAACCGTCGGGCTCGATCCCAAACAGATCATCGAGATTCGCGAGACGATCAAGTCTCTGCGTGGCGAACACACGATCATCTTGAGCACACATATCCTGCCGGAAGTGGCGATGACCTGCGACAAAGTTGTCATCATCAACAATGGCCGCATCGTCGGCGAAGGCTCTCCCGAGAGTCTGACGGCACAGTTGCAGGAGGGAGAGATCCTTCGTGCCCAGGTAGCCGGGGAGCAGGACGCGGTGCAGGCGTTGTTGACGGCAGTTCCTGGCGTGCTCGAAGTGCAGCACGAAGAGACCGCCGCCGGGGGCGCATTTCTGATCACGACGGCTCCGGGTCAGGACGTGCGTGACCCACTGGCAAAGGCCGTCGTTGATGGCGGTTTTGGACTGCGCGAACTGCGCAGCATAGACATGTCGCTGGAGGATGTCTTCCTGCGGCTGACAAATGAAGAACGGGTGGAGGCTTAGAGGACTCACGATGCGCAATTTCCTGGCCATTTATACAAAAGAGATGCGATCCTACTTCGTGTCCCCAGTGGCATACGTCATCGCTGGTGTTTTTCTGTTTCTCACCGGCTATCTGTTTCGCAACATCCTGATGCAGTTCAACTACTGGTGTCTGCAGTTCAGCCAGCGCCAGCAGTACATGCAGGGCGGTATGCCGAACCTCAATCTCAACGAGATGGTGGTCACGCAGTTTTTTGCCGTGATGGACTTCATCTGGTTGATGGTCGTGCCCATGCTGACCATGCGACTGTTCGCCGAAGAGAAGAAGAGCGGCACCATCGAATTGCTGATGACATCCCCTATATCGACAACGCAGGTGCTGTTGGGCAAATTTTTCGCCGCCCTGTCTCTCTATACGGCGATCGTTGCACTGACACTTGTTTACTGTCTCATCCTTGAAGCCTATGGCGATCCGGACTGGGGGCCTATCTGGTCGGCGTATCTGGGCTACCTGCTACTGGGTGGAACCTTCATCGGTGTCGGTGTGCTGGCCTCCTCCCTGACGGAAAATCAGATCGTTGCCGTCTTGCTCGCCTTCGGTACCTTGTTGCTTCTCTGGTTGATCGACTGGTCTGCGAGCTTTGCGGGTCCCACGGCGGCGAAAATTCTCAGCTATCTGTCCATCATCCAACATCTGCAGGATTTCCAGCGAGGCGTCATCGACACAGGTGATGTCGTGTTCTATCTCAGCTTTACCTTCTTCACCCTGTTTCTGACGACCCGGGTTCTCGAGTCAAGGCGCTGGCGGCGATGAAGACATACGCCACACCCATCAGCCTCGTTGGTGCCGCCCTCCTCGTATCCGGTGGTCTTGCGCTGGTCCTGGCCGCTGAGACGATGTGGTTGCCGGCGGTTAATGTCGGCCTGGGTATCCTGCTGGTCGCTGGTGCGGGGGCTCTGAATCCCGATCTGTTCCACCACTATGGTCGCTGGTTGAATGCGTTCTGGGGTGGCATCATGGTGTTGGCCATCCTCGTGATGGTCAACTTCCTCGTGGATCGCTACCCTCAGCGTCTGGACGTGACAGCAGGCAAGCTGCACAGTCTGGCGCCGCTGACGGTGCAGACGCTGGAGGATCTTGAGATCGATGTCGAGGCCGTCGCCTTTATGGAAGACGGTACGGACGAGGCATTACGTGTTCTGTTGGAGGAATTTTCCGTGCATGGCGGGGGACAGTTCTCCTACGAGTTCGTCGACCCGGATCAAGACCCGGAGCGGACACGGGAATACGAGGTACGCAGCTACAATACCCTCGTGATTGGTGCCACTTCCGTGGTCGGCGTCGGCGAGTCCTCCCGCCAGCGGCTCACAGAGTTGACCGAGAAGGAGATCGCCAACGCCCTGCTGAAGGTGATACGCAACCGGCGCGAGGTCGTCTACGTTTCGGTTGGCCACGGAGAGCGTGGGTTCACCGAGCACGAGCAGGATATGAAACCCCTGCACGAGCGCCTGTTGGAAGTCGACTACGTCGTTCGGGATTCGCTATTTCTGGCACGTGAGGGGGATGTTCCCGAAGATGCCAGTGTCCTGGTGATCGCCGGACCACGCACACCTTTTCTGCAGACCGAGGTCGAGGCTGTACGTCGTTATATGGAACGGGGTGGCTCCGTGTTGCTGCTCATCGATCCACTCTACGAGACCGGCCTGGAACCACTGATTGGCGAGTGGGGGGTTGAAGTGGGTGACGACTTCGTCATCGACACCAGTGGCATCGGTTCTCTTTTTGGTCTCGACTTTACGATTCCTGTCGTCACCACCTACCATGCTGAACATCCCATCGTGCGCCAACACCGCAGTGGGGTGATGACCTTCTTCGAGTTGGCCCGTTCGGTACGTCTCGACTCCGTCGCGCTGGAGACGATTCAGGCGCAGGGGGCGATCCTTGCATATACCAGTGATGCCAGCTGGGGGGAAGTAGATCTGTCCGTGCTGCGCGACACCGGCGGCGATCGCACCGTCAGTCTGGATGACGACGATCTGCCCGGTCCCGTCGGTCTCGCCGTCGCCGTGCGCGACACCGTGGGCGAGGGTGGGCGACTCGTGGTTTTCGGTGATTCCGACATCGCCACCGGCCGCTACTTCGGCTTGCAGGGCAATGGTGACCTGGTACTCAATGCTATCAGTTGGCTGGCTGAAGATGAGAGCCTGATCTCGATTCGACCACGCGAAGCCGGATACAACCCCATTGCCCTTACAGAGGGCCAGTCGGACTTGGTTTTCTGGATCACCGTCATTCTCTATCCGGGGTTGGTGGCCATTGTGGGTTTTGTCGTCGTCTCGCGTAAGGGACGCTGGAGCCTACGCGATCTGTTGGCCGCTGGGGTGGGTGTCGTTCTCTCTCTGGGCGTGCTGGCACTGCTCAACTTCATGGGTGACAGGTATCATCTGCGGGTGGATCTCACTGAGGATCAGCTTTACACCCTGTCCACCGACACGCGTCAGTTGTTGCAGCAAGTAGAGGATGAAGGCGGACTGATCCGCGTCAAGACTTTCATGAGTGAAATCGAGGGTGGTCGCTACCAGGATCTCATGAAGGAATTCGGCTATTCGACCCCGAATTTTGAATACGAAATCATCGACCCGCAGAAAGAGGCGCTGCAGGTGCGTCAGTATGGTGTGCGTGAGCGGGGCACCTCTATCATTGAGTTCACCGGTGATGGCACCGTAGTGGCCGAACGGATCACGGAACAGTCTGAAGAGGCATTAACAAACGCCATCCGTCGAGCCATGGTGGCAGACGAACGTATCATCGCCTTCACCGATGGACATCAAGAGGGTGAGTTGACCGGCGTTGATGGTGCGGGTTTCAGTATCCTGAACGGCCGCTTGAAGGAGCTGAACCTACAGATCGAGCCAGATATCAAACTAGACGCAGGCGCCCTTGAGGGTGTCTCTCTGTTGGCCATGATCGGCCCCAAAACTCCGCTTTCGGCTGAGGCCGTCGCTGCCGTGGCACGGTATCTCCGAGGTGGCGGAGATCTGCTGTTGCTCGTCGATCCGGCGACCCAGAGTGGTCTCGAGCAGCTGCTGCGTGACGAATACGACATCGACATCGGTGACAATTTCGTCGTGGACCTGAGTGGACTCGGGCAGATGTTTGGCGCCGACGTCTCCGTACCGGTGGTTCTCAACTATGCCGACCACCCGATCACCGAGCGCATGGCACGGGGGACGATGAGCTTTTTCCCCTGGGCGCGTTCCGTCTCGGCAGTCACGCAAACCGGTGGTGCTACTGAACTGATGCACACCGACCGCAACGCCTGGGGCGAGTCCGATCTCGGGATAGTCTCCGGCAATGGCGGTGAGGTCGACTACAACGCCGAGAGCGATGCGCCTGGTCCCCTGTCGCTGGCCGTGGCGGTGACCGCCGAAGCAGATTCAGCCGCCGAGGGCGAGAGCACGCGCATCGTCGTTTTCGGCGACACTGACTTTGCCAGCAATCAGTACTTTGGTGAACAAGCCAACGGCGAGCTGATCGCTGGGGCGATTCGCTGGCTGGTCGAGGGCGAGGGCAACCTCACCATCCCGGCCAGGGAGCCCCGTTTCAATCCCATCAATCTGGTCGGCAACGCCGGGTCCACGGTTCTCTGGCTTTCCGTCTTCGTCCTGCCCTTCGCTGTCGCCCTGTCCGGCTTCGTCATCATGCTGCGCCGAGGGTACGAAACATATTCCAGCGGCTTTGTCTCATGGCTGGTCTACAACTTTGCCGCCACGGCGGTCTACTACTTCATCGTCGCCGTCATCGGTGCCAGTGAGGGCAGTCTCCTCCAGGGCGAGGGCTCTCTGCTGTTGGCGCTGGCCAGTGCCGGCGTCGCCACCGGTCTCTTTCTGCGACTGCCCATTGCGTGGCCCCTGGCTCTGGGTTTGGCCGTCGCCAATGCCGGTTTGTCTTTCGTCGTTATCCCCGAGAACACGCTGCAGTTGGTGTTTACCGGGTTGAGTATTGCCAACGGCTGCATCCTTGTGTGGATTCGACAGGACTTCCAGCCGGTAGCAGCAGCTTCCCCGGCGACCATCGGAGGGGACTAATGTCATGCGACTGAAGACGAACTTTGTCATCAGCGTTGTCTTCATCGCCCTACTCGGGTTCGTCTATTTTTACGAGATCAAGGGGGGAGAGGAGCGCCGTGCTGAAGCCGAGCGTCAGCGTCAGATGCTTGATTTCAGCGATCATGAGGTGCAGCGGTTGACCATTGATCATGGCGACACGTTGTTGGTCGTCGAACGGCAGGAGAATGCTTGGCGCTTGATCTCTCCTGTAGAGACCGATGCCGATGCCGATGCCATCGATCGGTACCTTCGTACCCTGCACGAGATGGAGGTCGAGGGGGATCCGGTACGCGACAATGTGGCCATTGCCGCCGATGCGTCGATTGTCAACCAATACGGCCTTGATGCGCCGCGTCTTCGGGTCCATGTCGGTTTGCTGGCTGACGCCGAGCCGCTGGACAGCTTGCGCTTTGGGGACGATACCCCGACGGATCGATTCACCTACGTGCAACGCAGCGACACGGCCAATCCTGAGATCATGCGGGTGCGAGCGTGGCGCTTTGACAACCTCGACAAATCGGTTTTTGATCTGCGGGACCGGCGCCTGATTGCCTTTGACGCAGATGAAGTGCGTCGTCTGCGCTTGCAACAATCCGACGGACCCGCACTCGAGGCATCACGCGAAACCGGCACATGGCAGCTTCTGACGCCCCTGCCACGCCGCGCCGATGACAGTGGCATCAATGGCATCCTCACCCGTTTGCAGAATGCCAAGACGGAACGAATCGTATACGAAAGTCCGACCTCACAACAGCTCGTCGATGCCGGACTGTCTGCCGAGCAGGAGTCGATTGCGCTGACCCTGTGGATCGGTGATGATCGCGTTGAAAAGCGGCTTCGAGTCGGTGCCAGTCTCGGTGCCGAAGATAACAGTGGTGGCCTGCAGGCGACCGACACGAGTCGGCCTCACATATTCCTTGTCGACTCCACCCTCGTGCGTTCATTGCGGTCGACTGCCGCCGATTTGCGAGACAAGAAGGTCTTCCCAATCGATAGCGATCAGGTCACCGCCATCGCCTTGCACGAGGGGAGTGCCACTGCCTTCTCCGCCCAGCGGGACAGCGCCGGTACGTGGACCTTGCCAGCGACACCCGACCGGGAGGCAAAGACCTGGCGCCTCAACAGTCTGTTGACCGACTTGAACGGACTACAGGCAGTACGCTTCGCCGCCGACGCTGCGACCGAGGCGGAACTCGGCCTGGCGCGATTTGGTCTCGACGCACCCCAATTGTCGATTGTCGTCACTCTTAGTGATGGTACCACGTCACGGCTGCAGATCGGGGACAGCCGCGATGGCGAGGTGTTCGTTCTGAGTGATGAGGTCCTCAGTGTCAACGTCGTCGACGAGGACGCCGTCGAGGGTCTCCATCTCGACCTCGATGATGTGTCACAAGAGCATGCGCCACAGACGAATGGCACAGACGCCGATCCTGCGTCGGCACAATAAGCGTTAGGCCAATACTGTGACCAGGCGGCTGGCTGCCGCCCTTCTCTGTATGTGGGTACAGGGCGCAGAAGCCGCCAAACCCACGCTGACGGCCCGACTCGATACAGCTCAGATCACGCTCGGTGACCCTCTGCACCTGCGTCTCATCGTCGATCGCGATGCCGGACAACGCACGCTGTTTCCGGATCTCGATGAGCAGTTGGCTCCCTTTGTCGTGCGTTCCAACGACGAAGGCAACAGTCTTTACCGTGCGGCAGACTTCGCCGGCGCCAGACAGCGTTATCTTGCCGCCGTCGAAACAGGCATACGGGATGTCCGCCTGTTTTACAACCTCGGCAACGCCTGCTTCAAGTCGGAGCACCTTGGGGAGTCGGTACTCTGGTATGAACGAGCGCTGCAGCTCGATCCCCGCGACGAGGATGTCCTTGCCAATCTGCGCTTCGTTGCCCGTGTCAAACGCGATCAGGATCCAGAGCAGGTGGGCGCAGGCATCTACGCCGTCTATCTGTGGCCAACGCTGAATGAGCTATTCGTGATGACCAGTCTTGGGCTGCTGGGACTGTTCCTTGTAGCCTGTTGGCGTTTGTGGTGGCGACCGGGTATGTACGTTCAGGTCACCCTCATCGTGCTGTCCATATGCGTGTTGGGTAGCGGGCTGTTCACCGGTGCGCGGTTGCAGCGACAACTGACGAGGACCGAAGCTGTAGTTGTCACCGAGGAGGGGACGGCACGAAGTGGTCCCGAAGTGGGTCAGACACCGGTGTTCGTCGTGCATGAAGGAACAAAAGTGGTCGTCGAGCGTCGGGAGGCTGGCTGGCTGCTCGTGCGTCTGGCCAACGGCCTGGGTGGTTGGCTGCCCGCAGAAGTCGTCGCAGTCATTTAGCTGCGTCACCGGAACTTGGTTGTCGTGCCGCAGAGGCATCCGTATTATAGAGCACGTCTCCCACCCCCACAGTCGCCCACAATCTCTGAAGCTTTCAGGACACCCGTGAGATATCTGCTTACCGGAGGTGGAACCGGCGGCCATGTCTATCCTGCGCTGGCGGTGGCCGATGAGTTGCGTCGTCGTGACCCCGAAGCGCAATTCCTCTACGTCGGTGTACGGGGTCGTCTCGAAGAGAGCGTCGTGCCCGCCCGCGGTTATCGGTTGCGCTTTGTACGGGCCCGTCCCTTTCCTCGGTCGAAGTCACTACTCGCCCTGATCTGGTTTGCCATGCATCTGGGTCTCGGCATTCTCGGCGCCGCCTTTCTCCTCTTGCGTTTTCGTCCCCATGTCATCTTCGGTACAGGCGGCTTTGTCAGTGCCCCCGTCATGTTTGCCTGCGGCGCGTTACGGAAAATCGGCCTGTGCAGTTCACGGCTCTTCGTGTACTCACCGGATGCCCAACCAGGCCTGTTGAATCAGATTGCCGGGCGACTGGCAGATCGGGTCGGTGTCGTCTTTGAGCAGGCGGCGCGCTGGTTCGATATGAAACGAGTGGCCATCGTCGGGTTTCCAGTGCGCCGTGAGCTGCTGGATCTGGACCGAGATGCCGCACGTATCTCCCTAGGGATCCCGGGTGACCGTTTCGTCGTGCTTGCATTCGGCGGATCTCAAGGATCTCGTGTCATCAACCGTGCCGTCGTCGACGCCCTGCCACATCTGCACGGCAGACGAGGAGAAATATTCGTCTTGCATGGCACCGGCAGGATCAGCAGCGATGGGTATGACGCCGTCGCCGATACCGAGACGGACGTAGCCGCTCTTGGCCTGGTCGATCTCGATTCATGGTATCGTCGTTACGAGTATTTCGATCAGATCGAATTGGCCTATGCCGCCGCCGACGTCGTCGTCTGTCGCGGTGGGATGAGCACTTTGACCGAAGTCGGCGTCGCCGGGCTACCGGCCATCGTCGTGCCCCTGTCGACGGCCGCCGAAGACCATCAGGCCGTCAACGCCCGCGCTCTTGAGCGCGCCGGTGCCGCTCGCGTGTTGTTCGAGGAAGCTGCATGGGGGGGGGATCAGGATGCTGGTGTCAATCTGGGTGTTCCCGGGCAGAACCTGGCGGCAGTCGTTGTTGAACTACTAGAGGCTGGTTCCATCCGGAAGGACATGGCGACGGCGGCGCGTCAGCTGCAGCGACGGGACAGCCTGGAGCTCATCCTGCAGGAAATCGACACCCTCGTACAGGGTCGTCGGGCGAGACCACTGGCTCTCGAGTTTCCCGTCTCCGACAGTGGACCACCTGCCGATCCGAATCGATTGTTGCATTATGTGCGCAATCGCCTACAGGAGGTCGGGGGTGTGGAAGGACTGTGCCCCAGGGAGTTGGCCCATCTACGCTATCAGGCCGACCGTTATCTGGCCTCCGAGGGTTTCTACGAGATCCCCCTCGGTCGCCGCAACGTAGGCGTCAAGCTCGTCGGCATGCTGCATTATGAGGAGCGCATCGATCTGGTGTTGACCCTACTCGGCGATCGTCGCCCGGCTTCCGCCTTGCAGCGCTGGGCGGGGGGGGACTATCGCCACCCCGGAATCCTGCGGCGCAATGCGATCGAGTTTCCACTGACCACAATAGGGCTCGATCGCTGTGGAGCTCCGGCGCGAACGGCTGTGCTCGATGCCCTTGCGACGGATCCTTACTTTGAAGTCAGAGCCGCCGCCGCAAGATTGCTCGGCGCCCAGGTCCAACCGGGGGACGTCGAAGTCGAAGCCGCTCTGTGTGCCGCCCTCGTGGATCGCACCGACGCCGTCCTCGTAGAGGTATTGTGCGCCCTGGGGCGTATGGGCATTCGTCCTGCGCTACTGGATCTCCTGCGACCGTTCTACGTGCACCACGACTGGCGCTGTCGCCAGGAGACCGTCCACGCCCTCGACCGGCTGTTGGAGCGTGGCGTGTTGCGCAGCGAGGAGGTGGCGGCGGATATTGAGCAGATCCTCTCTACGTCACCGAATTTTGAACCGATCTTCCCGCTGAAGAATAGTCTCGAGTCTCTCGCCCTGCGGATCCACGATGGGCGGGCGAGAGAGAACGCTGCCAACGGCAATACGGCGGCCCACGTTAATTGAGTTAGAGAACGGACCCGTGCTCTACTACCTCGGAACCTATCTGCAACACAGTGGGGAGGCTCTATCCTTCTTGCGCCTGCTCGACTCGATCAGTTTCCGCGCCATCGCCGGGGCGATTACGGCGCTGCTGTTCACAATCGTTTTTGGGGATCGTATCATCCTCGCACTCTATCGGCGAGGCAGCCGGGACACAAAGCGCAGCTTCGATTTCGCCGTCACCGGAACACGGGCGCCCAAGACCTATGGCGGTCCACTACTGGTCGCCGCCGTGCTGGCGAGCGCCCTCCTGTGGTGCCAGCTGCACGAGGGTTTCGTTTTAATGACCTTGTCGGCGGTGGTTTGGTTTGCCGGACTGGGTTACATCGACGATCACCTGAAGGTTCGCCACGGCACCAGCGACCGCGGCCTGTCAGAGTCGGCAAAGCTGGTCCTGCAATTTCTATTCTCTCTCATCTTCGGCATCATCTACGTCCTCGAGCCGTTGTCACCGCTGCCTGCCGGTCTGGCAACTCAGCTCTACTTGCCTTTTATCAAGACGCCGGTTCTCGATCTCGGGTGGGCGTATGTTCCGTTCATCATGTTTACCGTCGTCGCCATTGCCAACTCGGTGAACATCGCCGACGGGATCGATGGCCTCGCCGTCGTTCCGGTGGCTTTTGCTGTCGCCGTCTACGGGACCTTTGCCTACGTCGCCAGCCACGCGCGGATCGCTGAATTCCTCATCTTTCCCTCCATGCCTGGTGCCGGCGAGGTGGCCGTCATCTGCTGTATCGTTTTCGGCGCCTGCCTCGGGTTCCTCTGGTTCAATTCCTACCCGGCAAATGTCATCATGGGTGATACTGGCTCTATGGCTCTGGGAGGGCTCTTGGGAACGGTCGTGGTCCTGGTCAAGCAGGAGTTCTTGTTCTTGCTGGTCGGCGGGGTGTTCGTCGGCGAGGCGCTCTCCGTCATCATTCAGGAGAAGATCGGCCTGCGTTGGTTGGGGCGGAGATTCTTCCGCTCAGCCCCGATTCACCATCACTTTCAGGCGCAGGGGCTGGCCGATACCAAAATCGTCATTCGCTTCTGGATCGTCGCTGGCATTCTGGCCCTGATCGGGCTGGCGACGTTGAAGATCCGCTAGAGTATTCGCTAGAGTATCCGCAGACCATTACCAGCATCGTGCCGATGCAGACGGTGATCCACAGAGGGATGCCGTTCTCATCGCCATTGAACACAGTGCGGGAATAGCGCCGGTATTCACTCGCGATCAACAGATAAGCAGGCCATGGAGATGATGATGGCGATAACGAGAAACGTGTAGCCCAGATCGACAGGCTCCAGGGCG
>DPVW01000028.1:0-2246 GCA_003529325.1 Candidatus Latescibacterota bacterium
GAAGGACAGGAGTTGGAGCTGCGCTTCGCGGGGCTCGAAGCACAGATGGTAGCCGATCGCGAGGCCGCCTATGGCCGCATCCGGGAGCATCGATGGGAACACGACGGGGATGTCGAAGTCCCCGGCCAGGGCCTGCGCTTTGTCCTGATCGAGGTCGAATATCCCGACCACGTCAAAACCGGCCAGTCCATATGCGGGCAGGTGTGCGTCACGGACGATCCCCCCGGCGCCGATGATGATGATCGGCCGCGGTTGGTCTGGAAGTTGGCAGGTCGTATTAAGATCTGGTATCACCGGAGATGGCCTCCCACGGAAGATGGCCTCACGTTGGCTGTCGAGTGTCCTGTCGTAGAGATAAGAAAATAATGGCGTCGAGACGCCGGGCTCACAAGGCGCGCGACCGATGCGGGTTAGTGGACCCCCAGAGGGAGCGCAACGCAGTGAGCACGGATGGCTGGGCGGCATTATGTTGACGAATCTCTGCGACAGGACACCCAGCTTGTGGCAAGATAAAAACGCATGGAACGAATGACCAAACCACTGCTCGACAAAACCCTCGTCGCCTGGGTGCGCCTCGCCGATCTCGATCGGCGCGCCGGCAGAGGAACCCCTGCAACTGCGGATCTTCGTCGACCATTCCGTCGTGGAGGCCTTCGCCAACGACCGCCAGGGTGTCATGCGGCGTATCTATCCTCAGGGCGTCGACGCCACGGGCGTGCGGCTTTTCGCCCACGGCGGCAGAGCCCGGATCCTGGCGGCACGGGCGTGGGACATGGCGCCCGCCAACCCTTGGTGACTGAAATGGCACGACGATGATCGACGACGAGAACTGGGCGTTTTTCGACACCAATGGCTACGTGCTGCTGCGGGGTGTCCTCGTTGGCGATCATCTGCGCCGGATCCAGGAGGCATTTGATGAGGTGTGGCAGACCGAGGGGCCACCATGCAACCAGCACAAGTTGCTGAAATACCGTGCCTTCATCGACCTCATCGAGCATCCGCCCATCCTCGAACAACACCGGGCCGTATTCGGCTCGCAGACGCAGTTGTTGCAGTTCGATCTGCTGCGCCAGGGCCCCAACCACGAAGGCCAGGCACGCTCCTGGCATCGTGATTTCGCCTTTCCAGGGACATACCCATTGTCGATCAACACCATCCTCTACCTCGATCCGATGACAGAAGAGCGCGGTCCCACACGGGTCTTGCCGGGATCGCACCGCGGTTGGCGCCAGCCACCGACAGACGACAACAGACACGAGCCCATCGACGAGGAGGTCGCTGTATTCGCCGAACCAGGAGATGCGGCTTTCATCAACAGTGCCGTCTGGCACTCCGGTGGGATCAATCGCGGCGACGGCCTGCGTCGCGGCATCTACCTGTATTACGGACACTGGTGGTTGAAACGCTACGACTGGCAGCAGAACTTGCCCTGGCAGGCTCTGGAGGGCGCCGACGACGCGCGCCTGCAACTGCTCGGTCTCCGCCCCCCTGGTGATCTGCACATCTACCAGCCGGATGCCGTGCGCAACCGTGGTCTGCAATGAGTGAGGATGGCGTGCCCCGGCGCTGATTCCTTACTTTGGCAACTCTCACCTGACAGGATCGAGACCATGACCGAGTTGAAGAAGATCCATCCCGAGGCCGTACCCCATGCACTGGAACGGGTGGAGCGCTACCGCCTGCTCAACCAGCCGCGGGTCGCCGAAAGCATCTGCCTCGACATCCTCGCCGTCGATGAAAACAACCAGCAGGCTCTCATCGCCCTGCTGTTAGCACTGACGGATCAGTTCGGTCTGGAAGCCAAGATCGGCGTCAATGCGGCGCTGAAATATGTGCAGCGCCTCGAGGGGAAATACGCCCAGGCCTACTACGCCGGCATCGTCTGGGAACGTCACGCCAAGTCACGCCTCAATCGCAGTTACCCTGGATCCGGCTTCGACGCTTTCGACGAATTGTCACGGGCCCTGGCGTTGTTCGACAAGGCACACGAACTGAGTCCTCCGGAAGATGATGACGCCATCCTGCACTGGAATGCCTGCACCCGCGTCATCGACGTCAACAAACTCGAAGCACGCCCTGATGAGGAGCCCTCCGTCCAGTCCGAGTAGGCCCCGCGCTATGAGTTGGCGTACGCCCATCGTCGGTGACATGAAGGGCCGTTGTTTGAAACCCATGTCCTCGTAGTGCCACCATGTTGAAAGCCCAGCAGGTGGTCATGTCGAAGCCGAAGTGACTCGCCAGTTCTT
>DPVW01000028.1:2561-22895 GCA_003529325.1 Candidatus Latescibacterota bacterium
TTCTTGCTGGCTACCTCAGGCCGACACGAGCCTCGCTGGCAGATCCTCTGGACGGGGTGGATCGATGACCAGTGTGCGACCGCAGGTGATCGCCCGGGTTTCGACGGCGCAGCGCTCGGCGACATCCTCTATCGATTCGATGTCCTCCACGTGGGCGGCACCGAGGATGCGGCGCAGCATCTTGACGCCAGCGAACTGGATCGACTCCCGCCAGATCGACTGCAGCTGAGGGGAAGGTCCGAAGCTGAGACCGTAGGCATTCCAGCTGGCTTCGATCGACTGCAGCAGGGCAACTCGGTCTGCCTCGGCGTGGGCATACCAGGCGAGCAGGTAGTTGGCCAGCAGCGCCCCCACGTCGAACGCGATGGGGCCATAGAAGGCGAACTCGCCATCGATCACACGAGTCTCCCGTCCCTTGACCATGACACTGCCCGTGTGCAGATCGCCGTGAACGACACCTTGCTGAGCTTCGTTGAACCGTCGACGAAGGTGCTGGATCTCAGCCTGCAGTGCCGCATCGGAGCGGACGTCGGCGACGATGGCATCCAGCCCTTCGGTGTGGCGGTTGGTTGGGTCCTGCTGGAAGGGCTTGGTAAATACGTACTCAGACGTGATGGACTGCATCTCGGGGTTGTGGAAGTCCTGCCGGTATCGCGCCAGCTGCTGGGCTGAGGCTGTCTCTGCGAGAGTCGCCCGGTGCGTCGTCCCCATGAAGGTACCCACGGCAGCGGCCACCTCCGGTTCGATCTCTCCGTCCATAAGAGCACTGCGCAGAATCCGATATCCTCGCAGGTCCTCCATCAGGATCACGTGTGCGTCGGCATCGAATTTCAGCGTCCTGGGAACAAAACCCGGCGCCAACTTATTGTAGATCGCCATCGCCCGAGCCTCCACGGCCAGCCGCTGCTGCGTCAGCGGGTAGTCGGGTCCCAGCACCTTGATATAGGGGGGTGCCTGTTTGACGATCAGCGAACGTCTCAGGTCATTTTCGCGACAGACGCGGAACACGAAGTTGAGATTCCCGTCGCCTACTTCCTCCGCCACCAAAGGACCTTCTCCCAACAATCCCGTCTCGGCGACGTAGTCGCGTGCCACACCGCAAGTCCAATTCATGTCCTTACAATCCTCTTTCTTAACCACCGTGCCCCGAGTCAGAGAACATACCCAACTCAGGGGACATGCCGTCAAGTCAGGGTGATCACGCGGAGCCCTTTGCAGAGCATGTGGGCGAATAGACGCAGATGCGACATTTGTCGAGTATACCCACAGGCAAACAACACCAAATCAACCGAAGACGAACACTGGGAGCCAGTCGATGCTGCACGCCATCAAGGAGCTGACCTACACGATCCTGCTCGTCGACGATCTCGACAGGATGAAGGCGTTCTATCGTGACCTGTTCCCCTTCGAGATTCTCGGCGAAGGCGACACGGGCCTCAGCTTCAATCCTGGCAACACGCTGTTCTCGCTGCGCAAACGGACCCGCGACTACGATGGCAAGGGACCTCGTCTCGATGCACCCGGGGTGCAGCTGGCTTTCCGCGTTGAGCCGGAGCAGGTCGACGAGTGCTACCAGGTGCTCCTCGAGCACAATATCGAGATCGCCGAGCCACCCACCGACCAGCCTCGCCGCCACCGGACACTCTACTTCTACGATCCCGAGCACAATCTGCTCGAGATCTACGCCGAGATCTAGGAGGGGAACATCGACCATGTACGTGGGAGTGCAGGGAATCGGTACATCGAAGCATGAACTGCAGTTCCTCACGCGCCATGGGGTCACACACATGGACAGTGGGCCTGATGCCGGTGATCTGGACGCCATCATCCGGCAGCGGCAAGAGGCCGATGACGAGGGTGTCGAACTGGAGATGATCCACATCGGCATCGCCGACAGCATTGTCAGGGGATTGGATCCACAGCGCGATCGGGACATCGACGAGATCTGTCGCTGGATCGAGAATGCCGGCAAGGCCGGTCTGCGTGGACTGAACTACAACTTCTCCACCGTCAGCTACCAGCGTACGCCGACGCGTTACGGCCGAGGCAACTCCGCCTACAGCTCCTTCGAACTTTCCAGATACGACAACGACGAACCACACGACGCCGAAGCCGTCACTCGTGACGAGATGTTTGCCCGTATCCACTACTTCCTCGAACGCGTCATCCCCGTCGCCGAACAATACAACGTACAGATGGCCAGCCACCTGCCCGACCCACCGGCACCCGTCCTGCGTGGTGAGGAGCGCTGGAATTACCCGGTTTTCGAGGGCCTCAAGCGGTTCAGTGAACTCGTCGATAGCCCCTACCACGGCTTCAATTTCTGCTGCGGCGTCGCTGCCGAAGGTCTGCACGACCCAGGCGAGGAGTTGCCCCCCATCGTCGAGTATTTTTCGTCGCGGAAGAAGATCTTCAACGTCCACTTCCGCAACATTCGCGGCGGCCTCAACGACTTCGTCGAAGTCTGGCCTGACGAAGGGGACGTCGACATGTACACGCTGGCGAAGATCTTTCACCGGACTGGCTATCCCTATATGCTCATGCCAGATCACTCACCCCTGCATCCGGATGACGTCAACCCGGCAGGGGTTTCCGGCCGGGTGCGCCAGGGGTGGGCCTTCCAATTCGGCTACATCATCGCCATGATCCGCGCCGTGCAGGACGCCTGACCAGCGAATGATGCCTCAGATACGAGAGAGGATTCGCGGCTCGGTACTGGGCCAGGCCTTCGGGGATGCCCTCGGCGCCCCTTTCGAGTTTGCACCACCAGACGCGGTGAACTGGATCGAAGAGCTGTGCGCCTTCACCGGGACGACGAGTCCCCATGGTCTGTGGGTGTCGCCGGCACCGAAGGGCACCGGCACGGATGATGTGCGCTACAACCGGCTGTTCATCGATTTGGTGGTGGAACTGGGTGGCCGCATGCCTGACGATGCCGAACTGGCGGCCCGTCTGCTCGATGTACACGAGAATCCCGGGAAATACTTCCCTGGCTTTGAGGAATTTGCTCGCGGGCAGTTCGGGATGTGGGAAGGAGTGTGCCGCGGCTGTCTGGGGCAGAATTCAGCGGCCCATCCGGGTGTACCGCCGAAGATCCTGGCGACTCGAAGTGTCGGTCTCAACTACCCGACGATTGCGGGACTGCTCATCATGCCGTCGGCGGGATTGTTGTATCCGGATGACCCTGAAAAGGCGTATCAGGCCGCATACGAGGCGGCTTTCTTCGACGTCGCCTACGCCCGCGAAGCGACGGCATTGTTCGCAGCCGCCCAGAGTCTGGCGCTGGCAGGTGTTGCGCCAGCGGATGTCGTCAGATCGGTGCTCACCATGGATCCGCTGCATCTGGGTGGGTATTTCGGTGGCCCATTCGTCACGGAAAATCTTCCAACCCTCCTCGACAGAGCCCACGGTCTGAGAGGGCCGGAACTGTCAACCTGGCTTTCCTCCGAACTACGCCAATTCAGCGTCTTCGATCCGTATCGGGCGCTGGCGATCGTATTCGCCGCTCTGCTCGCGCACAGCGAGGAGCCGATGATGGTGCTGCAGGTGGCGGCTAATCATATGGATATGGATGCTGCGGGTGCCGTGCGCCGGTATGCCGACATCGACTGCTACGCCGGTTTCGCCGGGGCTCTCGTGGGCACACTGTTCGGCGATCAGGTCCTGCGGCCGGAGGCCCGGGCACAGGTGCTGGAGAGCAACAGAACCGTGTATGGCATCGACCTGGAGCAGGTCGCCTCTCGTCTTGTCGATGTGGTCGCGCCCGATGGGGGGGAGCACGAGACCGACCAATGATCCAGTGGACCCCACGTGTCATCCTCACCGATCGCCTGTTCCGGCTGCCCGTGACCGGTACGGCAGACCAACCGCCGACACTGAACGCACCAGGATTTGGACTCGTCGATCGCCGCTGGTCCCGGCGTGACCAGGCGTGGATGTTTTACCTGCGCACGCCATCGTTGGGCGGCGACTATCCGATCACCGTCACGGGTGCGGATGCCTCAGAGGCTGCCACCATCGCCGTGCGCAGTCTCGACGAGTTGCGGCAACCCTTCGACGACAATGGCACCCAATGGCCACGGCGCTGGCCCCTCGGTGGCCACTGCACGAGTAGCCGCACGCGCCAGACCTTGCAGGACGAACCCCTCGTTAAAGCCGGCAACGACGAGATCCTGCGCTGGTGGCTGGACCAGGATGACGACACACTGTGGCGGCAGTTGCCGGTCGCCGAATTTCCACGTGCCCATTACGTAAATGTGCACCAGGGTTGCCCCACGTGTGGCACGGCGATCTTTGCCCATGGTGGTTTCTACCCTTGGACACGCAACCACAGACCGGGGGACCTGCGGTCCACCTGCCCTGCCTGTGCCGCCATATTTCCCAGCAACGATCTTCGCATCAACGATTTCAGCTCCGGCGATTTTGTCGACGACGGCTTTGGTTGGTTCGACGACGAGGGCCACGTCTTTCTCTTCGCCGCCACCTGTCATCGTGAACTCGTCGGTCAGTATAGCGGCGCCATCCGGACCATCACCGATCATCTGCGCCGACAGCCCACCGACATCGATGTCGCCCGACGTCTGGGGCTGATGCTGCTGCGCTGGTCGCTGGAAGAGGTCTATGTCGCCGCCGCACCGCAGTTCCGACACGGCCCCTCGCAGGAAGTGGAGCGGCCCTGGGACGGCGGACCCGTCGACTGGGCGGGCATGGAGGATCCCATCACCGCCCTCTATCGCAAGGGTTCGTTGGCCTACGCCATCGACGTGCCGAATGTCACCGTCGCCCTCGCCCTCGCCTACGACACCGCCTGGCCTCTGCTGCGCGACGACGACGAGTGGATCGCCCGCGCCAGCGCCCAGGGCTTGCCGCTGGCAGATGCTGACGCGGGTTGTCAGTTGATCGAAGAAGCGTTGTGCTGTCTGCTGCAGTGTGCCATCGATGGCGGGGCGCTGAGCAACAAACCAGGTACCAGCCTGGGTGTGCTGTCCGCCTTGCGGGCCCTCGACCGCGACGACACCACAAACGTGATGGATTGGCTCTACGATCGCAGTCCCGATCGATTGCGCGTCTTCGTCAGCAACAACTTCACCATCGACGGCCAGCCACCGGAGGCGACCGGTGGCTACAACGACACGCACACGCGTGGCGTCTTCGAACTCGAACACCAGGTCGCCGCTCTGCGAGTGTTGCAACCCGGTGCATATCCTCTATCCCGCTTCCCGTCCATCACCGACGACCCACGCCTGGAACGCCTCGTCAGCGCCCCATACGACGTGACCATGTTAGGGCGTATCCCCTTCCACTTTGGTGATGGTGGCTCCTCCGGAGTACAACAGCCTCTCAACGATCGCGATCTGCTCGCCCCCCTCGATGAGGCAACCCTCGAACGTGCCGTCGCCCTGGGCTCCGATGCGGCTCGTGGATTGCTCGACAAGCGGCACCGCAACGAAGCGCTGACGCCGGGCAGCACAGTTCATGACGGGGTCGGTTTCGCCATCCTGCGCACCGACGAGTCGCCGGAAAGGGCCGCCGCAGGCATCATCTATGGGGATGCGCCCTGGCATCGACATCAGGACCTGCTCGATGTCCAGCTCTTTGCCTACGACCGCCCCTTCCTCTCCGCCCTCGGCTACCCACAGTCCTGGGCCCACGTCAACTCCTGGGAGGGCAACTGGGCGACGCACAACTCCGTCTGGTCCGTCGTCGATGGAGTCGAGCCTCTGCAGTTGCCCTTCGACACGCCCTGGCATTTTCTCAAGGAGATCGCCGGTCGTGGCCGATTGGTTCGCGTGCTGCGCACCGAGGGTGTGCAGGTCGTCGAGATCGAGGCCAGCCGCTGGGTCTTCGACACCGACGCCATGCGCTGGATGCAGCCAGGCGTCAGCTACCGTCGGCTCATCGCCTTTGTCGAGACCGGTGGGCAGGGCGTCGCCCTCGTCGACCTGGCCCGCATCCATGGTGGGGATGAACATTGGCGTATGTGCCGCGGCTTGGAGGGCACGTTGCAGCTGCAGGGCGCTGGCAAGCAGCCGCAATCAGGCACGCTGGCCGGCCGTGACATCGAGCGTGGTCAACTCGACGCTGTACGGCATGGGGATCACCTCGGTCTGGCCTGGATGGATGACGTTGATCTGATCGAGGGTGGCGACGCGATTCGGGGCACGTGGACGAGTGTGCATGACGACCAGGCACATCTCGACCTGCACATCCTGCGCACGACCCCTGGGACCCAACTGCGCAGTGCCCGCGCCGCCAGTGTGATGGATTCCCCGGAGCGCTCGAGATACAACTACCGCACCCTCGCCTGGCAGCGCACTGCGCCAGGTGACTCGACGACCTGTGTCGATCTTCTCTTCGAGCCACGTATCGACACCTCTGCGTTGACGGCGACCCGCACGATTGGGGCGGACATAGAGACGGCGTCTGCTGTCGCACTAAGGACAGAGACGAGAGAAATCACCCTCTACTGGTCACCCGATCGCGGTCCTGACGAGGTCACGATCTTCGACGACGGCACTGAACTACAGGGTCCGCTGGCTGTCGCCAGTTCAGGCCTGACACGGATGAGAAGACGGCTGTGTCTGCCGGCACCTCGACAGAGCGGCGCCATCGTCGCACTCGACCGCCGCAACTGTACGATTGACGTGCAGGGCTTTGATGACGTGGAGGCAGGGAACCGGATCGTCATCAACCCCGAGGGTCGCGCCCACAACTATGCGATCATCGCCGTCGAGTCGTTGCATTCGACGACGCTTCGACTCACCCTCGACATGGCCTCCCTCCACGGTCGAGCCCGCATCGCTGCGCTCGATGGCGCCCACCTGGAACTCGACTTCTTCCTCATCACCCGCACCGCTTCATTGCACGGCACGCGGCTGCAACGTGAGTTCGATGACTGCTGGCAGCCCATCGTCGCCGCCGCCAATCATGACGGCCACACGACGAGCATGGACCTTGAGGCGCCCTTGGCAGGCGCCCAGACCGGTGACTGGGTCGCTGCCGTAGACTACGTCGTCGGTGATATCGCCCGCCTCGAAAAACAACGAACGAGTGACTGATCCTATGACCAACATCCTCTATATCCTCGCCGATGATCTGGGCTGGGGCGACATCAGTCTGCATGGTGCCCCGATCCGAACACCGAACATCGACCGCCTCGCCACCGAGGGCATGGAACTGACCCAACACTACGT
Source organism: Candidatus Latescibacterota bacterium (assembly GCA_003529325.1). Classification (GTDB taxonomy): domain Bacteria; phylum Latescibacterota; class UBA2968; order UBA8231; family UBA8231; genus UBA8231. The sequence continues at coordinate 9,755 of DPVW01000028.1, forward strand.
CTGCCCCATGTGTACACCGACACGGGCATCGCTACTCACCGGTCGTTATCCGGGCCGTTTCGGTGCGCACGCGACAGTTCCCTCCAATGCGCCGGTGCTGCCAGATGGTTATGCGACCTTGGCGACAACACTGCGCGACGCCGGCTACGACACCGGTCTGTTCGGCAAGTGGCACCTGGGGTCGAGCCCGCAATTCGGGCCCAACCAGTACGGCTTCAATACCTCCTATGGCAGCCTCGCCGGTGGTGTCGATCCGTATAACCACTTCTACAAACGCGGCGAACACTGCGTCACCTGGCATCGCAATGGCGAATTAATCGAGGAGCAGGGACACGTAACGGATCTCGTCGTCCACGAAGCGACACAGTGGCTGGAGTCTCGTCAGCAGCCCTGGTTCGCCTACGTGCCCTTTACAGCGGTCCACGTACCGGTAAAACCCACCAGCGAATGGCTCGCCCGCTATTTCCACGAGCACTTCGACGAGGACCCTGCCAAGGACCTGTCTTACAAGAAATACGCCGCCTACACGAGTCACATGGATTGGGCCATCGGTCTGCTGCTGGAGTCACTTGAACGGACCGGTCAACGCGATGATACGATCGTCATCTTTGCCTCTGACAATGGCGGTCTCGAGGACTGTCCGCTTGCGGGCAGCGACAAGTATCCGGGGTGGCAGCAGGAGTATCCCCGCCTCGGCAGCAACAAACCGTATCGAGGCGTGAAAGCGCAGCTATACGAAGGGGGTGTGCGCACGCCGATGGTCGTCAGTTGGCGTGGGCAGATCGAGGCGGGTGTGGTCCTCGATGACCCACTCCAGATCGTCGACTGGATGCCGACACTCTGCAGCCTTGCGGGCGCAACGCCGCAACAGGATCCACTCTGGGACGGGCTTGATATCAGTAGCCAGCTCCTCGGCACAGCGACCGACATTTCTCCGAGAAGCTGTTTTTGGAACTTCCGCGGCGGCCGCCATCTGGCTGCCCGCGTCGGCGACTGGAAGCTCATTCGCCGCGAACCGGACACGGGAGGGCCCGAACAGGAGCTCTTCCACATCGGCCGGGATCCATACGAGACCGAGGAAGTCAGCGGCGATCACGCCGATGTCGTCACCGAACTGCAGAGCTTCATCGACGACCAACGCCAACTCGACGACAGTGCCAAACGCGTCGACGTCGATTCTCCCCTCATGCCATGAAGAGTCGACCAGCCCGTGGCGGCCTCCGCAGCCTGCCAGCCACGGTCTGGGGGTTGGGTTTTGTCAGCCTCTTCATGGACATCTCCTCCGAGATGATCCACAGTCTGTTGCCGGTATTTCTGGTAACGACCCTGCACGCCAGTGCCACGACCCTTGGCCTCATCGAAGGACTCGCTTTCAGTGGACCGCTGCTGGCGGTACTGATCATGACGGCTTCGGGTGGCGATATCCGTCTCGTGTTCTGGCTGGCCGTGCCGGCGGCGTTCCTCGCCGTGGCGATCCTCGGTGTCGTCGTGCACGAACCGGAGCGCGTCACAGCCGTCAGCAAAACCGCCCCTGCACTGGAACCTTGTGCGACAGTTGGGTCGACCCTTCTGGGGTGTCGTCATCGTCGGCCTCGTGTTCACCCTGGCGCGCAGTAGCAGCGAGGCCTCTCTGCTACTGCGCGGTACCACCGTCGGTCTCGAACTCCGCTGGATCCCGATGCTCATCGTCATCATGAATGTCGTCTATGCCCTCACCTCGTATCCGGCAGGGCGACTGTCGGATCGCATCGGTCGTTATGGCCTGCTGGCACTGATCGTAGCCGACGTGTTGCTGGCATTGGCCGATGGTCTTGTCTATCTGGGCGCAGGTGTCGCCTTGTGGGGACTGCACATGGGTTCGGTGCAGCCGCCGTATTCTGGACCGGTGCCGGTCTGGCAGCCACCGCCGCCGTGGGTTTTACCGCGTTGCGCCCACGATGACCGAGCGTCATTTCCGCTTCTTCCAGTGGAATGATCTGCATGTGCGTGATCGCCACGTGGCTGGACGTAGCGGAGGTTATCCTGGGTGCAACGAAAAGGTGGCATGGCTTGCCGTTGCCGCCCGTGGCGAAGTCGCCGGGATCGAAGCCCCGGACTTCATCATCTCCGCGGGTGACCTCATTTGTGGCGGGATCGACGATTCGTGCCAGCCTGGCGTGAGGATGTTTCTATCCCGGTGAGACCAGGGTGACATTGTGGATTACGACGCCTGGGTTCGGTGCCCGGAGCGAGAGACCCGCTCCTGCTCAACCAATTCCGCCGCCCTGATTCCCAGGAGGCGACCTGCGACGCAACCGATCGAGCCAGTCGACCCGGGACAACTCACGTTCTACTGAGCGAAGAACGAAATCACTCAGACTGCATCCTTCGGCCGCCGCCCGCTGACGAATGCGATCATGCAGCGTCTCAGATACATTCTTGACCTGGAGACTGCTCATATCATGCTGTTCCCTCGGATTGTGTAGCCCTGTAGAAGGAAGATAGCATGCCAGGCGCACTGCAACATTGACACTTGCCTTCCACTTGACTTCGATATTCGCTTCTCTTCAATTAGGGGTTCAGTCCGATGTTGGACTGAACCCCATTACTCATAGCAATCATGTGAAGCACCTAGCTGAAGGCCGGCTCTGTTCATGGCTCAAGAAGAAACATCTGAGTACGACGTCCTCATCGTCGGTGGTGGCGGCGCGGGTCTGCGGGCGGCGATCGCGGCGTATGAATCCGACCCCACATTGAAGATTGCCGTGGTGTCGAAGGTGTACCCCATGCGGAGCCATACGGTCTCCGCCGAGGGTGGCGCCGCAGCGGTCATCAAGCCCGACGACAGTCTGGAGGACCACTGCTATGACACGGTCTCCGGTGCGGACTGGATGTGTGATCAGGACGCCGTCGAGTCCTTCGTCAACGAAGCCCCCAATGAACTGCTGCAGATGGAGCACTGGGGTTGTCCGTGGAGTCGTGAAGAGGATGGCTCGGTGGCGGTGCGCCCCTTTGGTGGTATGAAGATCAAACGCACGTGGTATGCCTCGGACAAAACCGGCTTCCACATGCTGCATACGCTGTTTCAGACGAGCCTCAAATACGATCCCATCAAACGTTACGACGAGTGGTTTGTGACCAAACTTCTCGTCGAGGATGGTCGCTGTCAGGGTGTGGTCGCCATCGAACTCGCCACGGGGCGGGTCGAGTCGATCCTGGCCAGGTCCGTCATCGTCAGTACCGGTGGTTGTGGCAAGATCTTCCCATTCACGACCAATGCCAATATCAAAAATGGCGACGGCATGTCCCTCGCCTATCGGGCGGGTGTCCCCCTCAAGGACATGGAGTTCGTCCAGTATCATCCCACTGGTCTGCCCTTCACGGGAATCCTCATTACGGAGGCTTCCAGAGCCGAGGGTGGCCACCTGCTGAACAAGGATGGTTATCGATATCTGCAGGATTACGACCTCGGCAAACCGGAGCCTGAGCCGGTGCTGCGGTCGATGGAACTGGGTCCGCGAGATCGTCTATCCCAGGCGTTCGTCAAGGAGCAGGAGAAGGGCGGCACCATGGTGGGCGAATACGGCCACTACGTGCATCTCGACATCCGCCACCTGGGTAAAAAGAAGATCGAGGCCCGCATCCCCTTTGTCCGCGAACTCTGTCTGAAATACGAGAATATCGATCCCGTGAAGGAGATGATACCCGTGCGGCCCGTCGTGCACTACATGATGGGTGGCATCAGCACCGACATCGATGCGGCAACCCCACTCCCCGGTCTGTACTCCGCGGGAGAGGCCGCTTGCGTCAGCATCAACGGTGCCAACCGTCTCGGTTCCAACTCCCTCACCGAGATCCTTGTCTTTGGCGCTCGTGCCGGGAAAAATGCCGCCACCTTCGCGCGCGAGCAGGGCAAGACCTCGTCAGGCGTGCACGCACAGATAAGGGACGAGCAACAACGCCTCGGTCAGTTGTTGAACGGTGGTGGCACCGAATCGATCGCCGGTCTACGCAAAGAGATGCAGGATACCATGGAGGAGGGGGCGGGGATCTACCGCACCCATTCATCTCTGGCCAAGTCAAGCGAGAAGATCCAACAATTACAGGAGCGCATCGGCAATGTCGCTGTCGGTGACTCGAGTCTCACCTTCAACACCGAACTGCCGGCTGCCATCGAGCTCACCTACATGCTCGACGGGGCGGAGGCAATCATACAATCGGCTCTCAACCGCAAGGAATCTCGCGGTTCACATCAGAGATCCGACCACCCGGACAGGGACGACGAAAATTTCCTCAGTCACAGTCTGGCGTACCGAGAGCAGGGCGGGCCCCCGCGTATCGAATATCTGCCCGTAACCATCACGAAGTGGCCACCTGGCGAACGCGTTTACGGGTAGAACAAGGGTTAGCAGCAGGAGAGTCAATGCCGAATATCACCCTCGAAGTACAGCGGTATCTGCCTGAATACGGCGAGGAGCCCATGTTTCAGGAGTACGAGGTCCCCCTCCGGGGGGACTGGGTGGTGCTGGATGCCCTCAACCACATCAAGGATCATATCGACGGCACTCTGTCCTACCGATGGTCCTGTCGCATGGGGGTCTGTGGCAGCTGTGGCATGATGATCAATGGCACGCCGGTACTTTCCTGCGCCGCCTTCCTCACCAGTTACGCCCCGGGACCGATCCGAATTGAGCCGATGGCCCACTTCCCGGTGGTGCGCGATCTGGTGGTTGACGTCACCGACTTCGTCGACAAACTCAAAGCTGTGAAACCGTGGGTGATTCGCGAAACGGAGAAACCCCTCGCCGAAGGAGAATTCCGCCAGACACCGGAGGAACTGGACGACTTCAAGCAGTTCAGCATGTGTATCAACTGCATGCTCTGTTATTCGGCCTGTCCGGTATATGGATTGGAAAAGGAGTTCACGGGTCCCGCCGCCCTCGCCCTGGCACAGCGCTACAACAAGGACAATCGCGACGAGGGCAACGACGAACGCATGCAGCACCTGTCGAATGACGAGGGCATCTGGGCCTGCACGATGGTCGGTGAATGCTCCGAAGTCTGTCCGAAGCACGTGGATCCCGCCGGAGCGATCCAGCAATACAAGCTGGCAGGCGCTGCCGATTGGTGGAAGTCGCTGATCACACGGAAGGGTACGTGATGTCTTATACGCTGCATCATCCGAAGTGGCATCGGGACAGCAAACCGATCTTCTGGTGGATTCTGCGCTGGGCGTATATCCGGTTCATCTTCCGCGAGCTGACGAGTGTCGCCATCGCCTATTTCGCCGTTCTGCTGGTTCTCATCTATCGCGCCGTGCAGTCGGGGCCAGAAGCCTACGCGGCTCTTATGGGCAGTTTGGCACATCCGGTGATGATCACCATCAGCCTCTTCGCCCTCGGCGCCGTGCTCTACCACAGCATCACCTGGTTCAATCTGTCGCCGAAGGCGATGGTGGTTCGGCTGGGGCGATTCCGGGTGCCGGATCTGATGATCGCCGGTGGCAACTATGCCGCCTGGTTCGTTATCTCAGGCATCATCGCCTGGGCCTATGTCACAGGATGAGGACCACGTGAGCACATCCATAAAAAGCAACGATCCCTTCTGGTGGACTCTATTTGGCGCGGGCGGCGCACTGTCGGCCATGCTCGTTCCCATGCTGCTCTTCCTCACGGGTGTGGCGACACCACTGGGTTGGGTCGAGGGACCGAGTTTCGACTCCGTCGCAACCGTCCTGCTGCATCCCATCACGCGGCTCGTCGCCTTCGCCCTGATCAGTCTTTCATTGTTCCACTGGGCGCATCGATTCCGCTTCACCCTGTATGACGGTCTACAACTCAAGCACCTCTACCAGGTTATCGCCGTCATCTGCTACGGTAGCGCGATTTTTGGGAGTCTCATTGCGGCGTACGTGCTGTGGCCGATGTAGCGGCCCGTCAGGGCAGATGCTGGCGCACGAAATCTCGTGATGCGGGCACACGCTCTTCCTCGAGGCTGTGCAGAATTACCGAGCCGTTGAAACCGACACGATCCAGGCACGCCAGGTAGTACTCATAGTCGAGCACTCCTGTGCCCGCTGCCTGATGCCCGGCGTCACCATCCTTCTCCAGATCCTTGGCGTGTGCCATCCGGATGTCGTCGCCAAGCAATTGAAAAGCTTCGTCGAGCACCTGTCTCATGCGGGCAAGTTGCCCCGCCTGGAACAGGTTGGCCCCGTCGATGACGACCTGCAAATGCGGTGATGCCACTTCGTCGAGCAACCGCCGCGCCTTCGACGCGGTGTTGACGACATTGTTCACCTCCGGCTCGAAGACCAGCGTCACGTCAGCCTCTGCAGCGATCTGGGTCGCCGCCGCCATGGCGCGCACCGCATCCGACCAGGCCTCCGGACTGTCGTTGTCAGGATGGGCGCGCCACAGGTAGTCGGCGTCCCGTGTGCCTGTGCACATCGTGATCAGCTCAGTACCCAGCGACCCGCATGCATGAGCCAGTACGCGCAAACGCGCCAGCCCTGCCGGCCCCTCTGTGGGGTGGAGGACATTCCAGGTTCCTGAGACGGCTGCCAGTTCGATGCCGCGCTCCGCCAGTGCTGACCGGACCTGCGTGCAAAGAGCCTCGGGGAGGTCTGCTGGCATCGACTCTCCACCGAGTGTTTCCAGATTCAGTTGGATCGAGGCGAGTTCGTTGGCGACGACGGCGTCGAGATTGGCCTCGATCGTGTGTCGCTCGAATACCTTGTTGAAGATTCCCAGCTTCATTGAATTTGCCATGGTCGAATCGAGCCTCCTCGACAAAGATCACCTGCGCCACATCCTCGGCGTCATCCGGGTCCCGGACACGGGAGACTGCTGTTCTTCTGTCATCTTTCCATGCCTGTTCTGTCCCGTAGTCGCCGTCGGAAGTTGGCACTATTTTGGCGCGCCGCCAAATCTCATTCCTGCATAGGCCATCCTGAGTCGTTAGTATTGCCGCATGAGGACTTTCCTGGCACTGATATTGTTGGCTCTCATCGGTTATCCGGGCCGCGTCGAAGCAGGCGCCTGGGCCCAGCCGCAAGGAGAGCGCTACCTCAAATTTTCCATCATTTCCTACGATGCCGACAAACACTTCGACGGCGATGGCGATAAACAAGCCCTCGGAACGATGGATGACTCCTTCCATGCCGAACAGGGGTTTCTCTACGCCGAATACGGTGCGCTGAATCGATTGACCGTCATCGGTCAGACGAGTTGGGGTACGTTGGAGTCCGACAGCAGTCTGCTGCAGCGGACGACGAGTGGTTTGGGTGACATCGAGTTGGGGGCCAAGTATCAGTTGACGGATGGTCCCATCGTGCTGGCGCCATTCATTGGCCTGAAATTGCCCTTCGCCTACGACAGCGATGACGATCCCGCGCTGGGCACGGGGGATGCCGATCTGGAATTCAGGCTCCTGGCGTCGAGATCACTATACCCCGTGCCGGCTTACATCGGCGCCGAGTTCGGTTATCGTCTTCGCGGCGGCCAATTCTCCAATCAACTACCCTATGCCGTGGAAGTCGGCGCCAGCCCACACGCCCGGCTCTTCGCCAAACTCTACCTGTCGGGTATCAACACCTTGCTCAGCGATGGTAGCTTTTCCGAGGCGATGGACTCCATGTCGACGCAGGTCTCCGAAGGAAACTTCACCAAGTGGGGATTTGCTGTCGCCGGGAACGTGACGGGACCTCTATGGGTTGATCTGTTGTACGAGTCGATCTTCACCGGGAAGAATACCGGCGCCGGCAACTCCGTGGGCATCGGGCTCTCTTGGCACTAGCGCCACTCCACCGCCACATTCGCCCCAAGTATCTCACACCCATCAGGACCCACCCGGCAACGGGCGACGCCGAGGATTTCGAAGGCTTCCCCCACGTCGACGTCGTAACGCAACCCCCCGTCGTATTGCTGGTCATCGACGAAGCCGCGCACCAGCGTCGTATCCCCCAGATCCAGCCGTTGCAGTCCTGACGCAACCGCCGTAACCCCTTCGATCCAATAGCAGGTATCACGCGGCGAAGCACCGAGCACGCGTAGTTCAGCTCCCTGCAAGCACCCATCCGTCGGCAAATCCGCCTCGACATCCAGCCAGGTCGGGCCGGCCTCCTGTCGGGCAAAGTCGCAGATCACGCCTTCGTATTTTGCCCGCGCCAGGCACAACTCCCCTTGCGGCAGACGCACGCTGGTGCCACCGACGACGAGGATCTGGGTCGAACCATCCGTCTCGACGCCGATCCAGACGAAGCGTGCCGCTACGGCAATGCCGTCGCCGAGTTCGACATGCTCCGTGTGATCATCCGTGCTGAGCACCGTATCGACCCGTCCCATCGCCGTGTGCACACGCACCGCCGCCGCACTGTTCGACGTCAACTGCAGCCGTTGCACCGACGCCAATTCGCAGCGGTCGCCACTGAATGGCTCGACGACGCCGACGAACAGGCTGCGCAGATCCTGCCCTTGATTGCGCTGTAGCAGATAGCGGAACTGCGTCGGATTGCCCGGTTTGTTATTCGGCGGTTCACCGAAGGCAAGACTCACGTCAGCCGCCGGGGACAGACCGTGATAACGAAGATGCTCGGCGTCGTCACCGGTGCGTGCGCCCCAGGTGTCGGCGAGCTCCCAGTCCACCCACCAACCCGGCGAGGGGTTGCTCTGTTGCTCGACGTTGCGCAGATAACTGAAGCCACTACCACGGTAACCGCCATCCGGTTTTCCATCGTAGTGCGCCCCAAAGGGAATGTCGCTGCCAGCGTAAGTGCCCTCGCCTTGCGACTGCAGGTCCAGTCCGTGGGTTGTCACTTTGCCACCGGCGACGCGGAACACATCCACCATGTAGGACTCGGTGTCATCGATGTCGATGATGGCCAGAGTGCGTCGATAGTCGCTGGTCTCGGAATAGACTTCGTCACAACCGACCTCGATGACGCCGATGCCATCGCTGCACCGAGGAAGTCGACGAGATCGTCATCGCCATCGACGTTATCCAGCAGCACATCGGCGACACGTGACAAGCCTTCGGCAAGAGCGGTCTCCCAGATGCAGCCCTGTAGTCGGCCCTCGCCGGAACCACCATGCGAGTTGTACAACTCCATATCCGAATACGGCCGCAGGTCCATGGCGGGATAGACGTCGGCGATGCGATCGAGCAGTACCAGTCCTTTGTGGGCGTACTGCCGATCACCGGTATACAGATACGCCTGTGACAGGCGCTGAAATCGTTCTTCGGCCAGACTTCGTCACAGGACGGGCACTGAATCTTGAATGGTTTGTCGATGTCGAGAATCCACGGATAGTTGCCGTGTTCCTCGTAGACCTTGCGACCGCAGGAGGGACAACCCAGTTTGGGATTTACATGGATCCCCCGCGGAATCTGTTGCCCCGTCACCAGGCGCCACAACGCATCGTCACTGCGCTCGACGAAGGGCTGGGCGGCGGCGACGGCTCTGTCGGCGATTTCGCCTGCCCATGGGTAGCGCCGGACATTGACCCGCGCTTGTTCGACTTCTTCTGTACTGAGTAGGTTCACGCCTCCCCCTCACTCCCTTGAAATCACCTGCGGGTCTATATTGCGCCCGCAGGAGCCTAAAATCGATCAACCGAAGCGGGAGGACAATATGCGGGTCATTGTGGTGGGTTGTGAATACAGCGGCGTAAGCACACTGATCAAGGGACTCGACGACTGGGCCGAACAGCGGGGATTCCACCACCACCTCGACGACCACTTCACCATCCCCGACGCCTATCATCTGAGCGTCGAAGAGCAGCAGGCCATGCTCGACATGCTGCCGGCCATCAAGGAACGATTCCAGCGCTTCCAACTCGTCTACCACGTGCGACTGCTACACCGTTACCGCCACATCCTGCTCGGCGGCTTCCACATCGAAGAAACGATCTACGGTCCACGTTATTACTACCCGGGCAAAGCTCAACCGGTCCGTGAGTACGAACCCGAGATGCCTGACAACACCATCCTCGTGCATCTGCATGCGGCACAGGATATAATCCGCCAACGCATGGAGGTCGCACCACACCCCCATCAGCTCGTGCCGTCTGACGACGTAGCTGAGGTCCTGGATGCCTATGCTGTGGAAGTGCGCCAGAGTTGGATCCATCGCAAGATCGAAATCGACACGTCGGCGCTGACACCGGAGACGTTGCTGGCGTCATTTCTGCAGAAATCGATTCCCCATCTGGATGCGGAGGATGCCGGGATCAGGACGTTGATTGGGTGAAGGTGTAACTCAGGCTCAGCGCCACATCCTCCAGGCCTGCCGACGAAATCGTCAGCCGCACATGGGTGACGATTTCAGTGGGGGCGACGATTGCCGAATCAGCCGTCATCAAGGTCACAGGATTCGTGTCCTACCTCAACATCCGAGATCGTCTGGCACGACGGATTCCCACGCCCCCGCCAGCTGCTCCATGACCTGCCCTATGGGGGTGCGCAGTCTGCCCATCTCATCCGGCGTCAAACGACGCCACTCGGGATGATGGTTCAACAGGGCGAAGGCGAGAGGCATGGGAAGGTCGAGGATCACCCGACAGGGTAATGGCGACATGGCGAAGCTGTAGGTGCAGGATGGATTTGTCAGAGCACCGATAAATTCAGCGCGGGTGCACCGAGCCACCGACAACAACTCGACCTCCACAGCCCTTTCGAGGCAGGTGGAAAGAATGGCTCCGGTCTGTGTCGCCAACTCGGTATGAATGCTCTCCAGATCCTCCAACTCAACCTGCACACCAACCGCCGAGACTGTGTCGCCGGCAGCCTCGACGACGCAGATCAGATTCCGCTGGCCGAATTCGACGGCGGGACGGGGTTTGAGGAACCAGTGCAGATTCGGGTGATTTCCATACGGATCGATGAGGACCCGTGCACCGGAGGGCATGACCCATAGGAACGCAGAGCGCCCGAGGTAGTAGAGGGTTACCTGTTCATCCATCATATTTACACCTCGGTGGATATTCCTACCTTGTGTGTCATTCCCCTAATGGATGGACGCCAGATGGACATTGCCAATCTCTTCTCGCAGACCGCCGATGGTGCCACTCAAGCCGTGGTCGACTACTTCCTGAATGAGATCCCTGACCAGGCGCGGGGTACCAACAAGCTGGGTGTCACCATCAACCTCGCCGCGGACATCGACGCGACCGATGCCAATGGCAAGACGACACTGGACCATGCGGCTGTCCTGGAGCGCATACCCGCGAGCCTGCGACGACACGGAGCGAAGTAGGGCCCCGAGTTCCGCTTTCGGCGGTCCAGCGTCAGGGCTCCAGCAGTTGCGTGAACAGTTCCGGCTCCACGGATCGCAGGCGCGCCAAGACTTGCCCGAGGAATACGGCCACCTTCGTGCCGACGAGAAAAATCGGATCCGTCACCTCCCACACCATCGCCGGTGTTACGCCATCGATCTCAACCCCGTCGATGACGCGGATACCGGCGGGGAAAATATCCGCCGTGCGGGGCGCAGAGCGCACCTCAACCGACAGCAGATCTCTTCTTGGACCTCACGATGGAGTGCCTGCACGGGCGTCTCACCAGCCTCGCTCTTACCCCCTACGCAACCCAGACCGATCTGCGTGGATTCACCTGGGCAGTGCTGCCAGCCGCCAGGTTTTCTTACTTCGAGTACGAGACGTCACTTGAAAAAGAGCAGACAGCCGGCGCCACTGAACTGGCCGGGATCAATGCTTGTCATATGTACAACTCCCATCCTCTAAATAGGACAACGACCCTATGCCGACAGACCACACCCCCTTAAGCCTGCTCATCATCGGTGCTCATCCGGCGGATATCTTCGACCAGTCCGGTGGCACCATGGCGCATCACGCCAGACGTGGTGACCGTGTCGCCTGTTGTGTGCTTACCCATGGCGCCCGTGTGCACGATGCCGTGATCAGTGATCAGATGTTCCATCAGGAGCGCGTACCCGAGGCTGAGCAGTTGCAAGAGTTGATGCAACAACGCGCTGACGTCAAGGCGCAGGAGGCGCGCCGGGCATGCGCACTACTTGGATGCGAAGAGCTGTACTTCATGGGCCTTGATGATGCGGTCCTGCTCGTTACCGAAGAGGCGGTCAAACAGGTCGCCACGTTGGTGCGGCAAGTCCGACCGAATGTGGTCATCACCCATTTCCCCCGGGAAGGATCGACGACGACGAATCCGCACGCAATCGCTGGACAGATCGCCCTGTATGGGCTGCAACTGGCCGGTAGCGTCGATCCCGGGGACACGAACCCACCCCACAAGGTGAGTCAGACCTTCTTCTTTGGCACCGGGGGTGCACCCCTGCCGCGGGACGTGTGGGGTGCCGAGGGTGGCTATTACAACGATGTCTTCATCGATATCAGCGACGTCGTCGAGGAGAAACTGGCCGCCCTGGACACCCTCGTCAGCCAGGGATACGGTGGCGCCTACGCCCGCAAACGGATCGAGACCAGTGACGGTGCCTTCGGCGGTGCCGTACGTTGCGCCTATGCGGAGGGCTTTATCAAGATGAATGCCGAGTGCCATTACCACCTACCCGTTACCGAGCACGCCCTGGGGTTGGCGGCCATGAGTGATCACGAGGTGATCGCCCGGGCCTCGATCCGACACGACGATGAGGGCTAGCGGTTTACAGCTTAAGCAGCCTGCAGGCGTTGCCACCCATGACGAGCCGCTTCTCTCGGTCACCGATGGCGGCGGTCAGGATCTTTCCCAGTTGCGTCCGGGGATCCATCAGCGGCTGGTCGGAGCCAAACAACACACGGTCGGCTCCGGCACCCTCTACCAGTTGCTCAATGACCCCTGGCGAACGGTAAGTCGAACAGGTTTCGAGGTAGAAATTCGGCAGCTCTCGCGCCATGTCGATGGCCTGCGTGCGATGGCTGCTGAGCAGACGCCGCGTCAGTCGGCTAAGTCAGTGATCTATATCTTCCTCTCGGGCGGATTGGCACAGCACGAGAGTTTTGACATGAAGCCGGACGCACCTGAAGAAGTGCGCGGTGAGTTCAAACCGATTTCGACGCGTACGCCAGGCGTGCAGGTCAGTGAATACCTGCCGATGCTGGCCCAGTGCAGCGACAAGTGGTCGCTGATCCGCAGCCTGACTCACTCCTGGAACGAACACTCCCAGGGCCATCACATCATGTTGACCGGC
>DPVW01000028.1:22922-23601 GCA_003529325.1 Candidatus Latescibacterota bacterium
ATGTCGATGGCCTGCGTGCGATGGGGTTCGATATTGCCGGAATGCCCGGCGACGAAATTCGCCCCTGGAAAGCGGGCGGCAGCCAGACCCAGTCGGCGTGGTTCGGACAACTCACCGTTGTCGGTGTGTGACAGCACCACAAGTCCCCGAGTCTCGGCAAAGGCGAAGATCGGGTGCCAGGCATCGTCGTCGAGGGGAAAACTCGTATAAGGTGGATAGATCTTGATCGCCCGCAGACCGAGTTCGTCGACGGCCCGCGTCAATTCTGCAATATTCGTCTCTGGCATCATAGGCGAGACGTAACCGAATCCGATGAAGCGATCGGGATGACGGGAGACGAAATGAGCCGTGGCGTCATTTGCCCGGCGACCATCGGGATGGAAGATGTTGAATACGCACGCCCGATCGACCCCGGCGGCATCCATGGCATGCAGCATACGGGAAGGTTCGTCGAACATGCCCGTCATTTCCCAGTTGCCGACATGGCCGTGGAAGTCGATGACGGGATGACCGTCGATCATGGTGCGTCCTGACCGGCGTCCATGCCCAGCAACTCGAGTGCTGTGCCATCGAGGATACGTTGCAACGACCCCGGCTCGATCTGTTGGCGGTGCAACCCCCACAGTACCGGCCCCATGGCGTAACGCGGGTAAAACGACCCATACAGCAGCCGCCGTGC
>DPVW01000028.1:23984-24176 GCA_003529325.1 Candidatus Latescibacterota bacterium
CGCCCGGGGCAGGTGTCTGAGCAACGGCAGCAGATAGGCAGCGTGCGAATAGTGCGCCCCTACCAGCACGATGCGCAGTTCGCGGAATTGGCCGAAAGTATCGGCGAGTTGCACGGGATCATTGTCGGCCAACGAGACCCACAGGGGGATGTCCTCCGCCTGCAGCCACTCCAATAAATCACCATAGATCCA
>DPVW01000216.1:0-1134 GCA_003529325.1 Candidatus Latescibacterota bacterium
ACGGCGTGATCGCGACTATGGGTGGCGCGTAGTCCCCCAGAAGCGCGATTGAGGTCGATGATGGCGCCAGGGATGGGATTGTCCAGAGATCGATCCACGGCGTACAGGGTTAACTCGGTGCGCCTTTGCCTCGCCTCGTGGCGCAGGGTGACGCCGCCCTGGATCTGGCGTGCCACCTTCGACGCACCTTGGGCGACGACGAAGCCGCGCGAGTATCGTGGCCGAGTCTCGGCGTCCTGTCTGGACATCGAACTCGGGTTCAGCAGATAGGGCGCGTCATAAATATTGAGGACGGAGACCAGCTGCCAGGTGCTGGCGAGTTGGTGATGTCCAATGATGCTGGCGCCCTGGACGACGGCCTCCGAGTGGTGGCGGAAGCCGTCCAACTGCAGTCGCCGCACATTGGCGGAAAATCGATGTTTTGAGTTGCCGCCATCGATGTGAATCTGGCTGCGCCACAGAGCATCGCTGCCGATGATGAGCCCCGGTCGCACGTGCCACGCCCCGGCACTGCCAGGGGCGGAGTGGATCGCCACGACACCCCCTCCGGCGTTGCCATAGAGGCTGGAACTGGGTCCTCGCAAGACCTCGATGCGTCCAGCGGCACTCAGATCGACATTGCCCAACTGGGTCTGTCCATCCGGTGTAGTCAAAGGGATGCCGTCGAGCAACACCTTCAGACCACGCACACCGAAGGCAGCCCTTGCCCCGATACCACGCACGGTGAGGCGCTCGCCCTGGGAAAGGTTGTGGCGGTTGCTGGCGATGACACCCGGCACATGGCGCAGTGCCTCGTCCAGGGACACGAGCTTCTCGCCCCGCTGGATGTCACGCAGATCTACCGTGGTCGCCGCCGCGGGAAGCTCGTCCGCCAGATCGTGGTCGCGGGTGGCGGTGATCACCGTGATGGGTGCGGCGTAGTCGGTGCTGTCGCTCTGCGCCGAGAGCGACAGCACCGACATCATTACTGCGGCAGCGACGCTGGGAAATGGTCGGAGGAGTCGTTTCATAGAAAGACCATCGTCACCGAGTGGGACAGCTGTCAACCCGGACCAGTTTGACATCCTTCCTCATCCGGCTCTATGGCTTGTGTGTGGTCCAGGAGCTGATGGTGATATACCCATTCTACGCGGT
>DPVW01000216.1:1513-6062 GCA_003529325.1 Candidatus Latescibacterota bacterium
GTCTGGGCAGGCATCACCCTCCTCCTCGAAGTGCCCTCGGGTGTGCTCGCCGACAAGTATTCCCGACGTTTCATCCTCTCTGTCGCTCAACTGTTCTCCGTTGCCGGTTTCGCCTGCTGGGGTCTGTTCCCCGGCTTCTGGGGATTTTTCTTCGGTTTTGTTCTGTGGGGGACGAAAAGTGCACTGTCGTCAGGTACATTCGAGGCGCTCATCTATGACGAGCTCAAGCGTTTTGGGTGTGAGGCACAGTTCGTCAAAGTCAACGGACGCTCGTTGGCCTTCAATACCACGGGGGTCATCCTCTCCTCCTTCGCGGCAGCGGCATTGGTCGACTACGGGTATCCGGTGCTGATCGGCGCCAGCGTTGCTGTCAGTGTGGTAGCGAGTTTCATGGCTCTGCTGCTACCCCCTGCGCCACCAACACAGTCGACGACACCCAGGCCGTATTTCACCGTGCTGGGTGAGGGTGTGCGATACGCCTGGCGATCTCCGGTGATTCTTCGACTCATCGCCTTCGCATCGCTGGCAATCGCTCTCGGGGGTGGGCTCGATGAGTTTTATACGATTTTTGCCAACGAGGCGGGTCTGCCCCGTTACGCGCTGGGAATCTTCCTCGGATCGATCTATGCCGTGCAGGCCGCTGCGGGATTCGTTGCCCATCGATTCGAGGGGCTCAGTCTGCGTTGGCTGTATGCGGCATTTCTTGGCGGGGGCGCGCTGTTGACGATCAGCGCCTGGTGGATGGGCCAGTGGTCGGTCCTTCTGCTGGGGGCATCTGGCCTGGTCTTTCAGGTGATCGCACTCATCGTCGAGGGCCGGTTGCAGCACATGATCCCTTCGGAGATACGCGCCACGGTGAGCTCGGTACGTGGGTTCAGCGCCGAATCTTTTGGTATCGGGTTGTTTATCGGCATGGGATTGATCGTCGGCGAGGGCAGCTATCGACCCGGGTTTCTCACCTTCGGCGTGTTGGGGCTCGTGATTGGTCTCTGTTACCTGCTGTTCGGCCGCAAGGAATAGACTTGCCCTGCGGCGATCGCTGGCTACCTTTCCGGCAGTGCTTCTGGGGGAAGCCGCCAGTCCGCGGTAAGGACCGAGTCCACCCTCTACGCTTTGGACGCCGCAGCAGGCGGCAACCACATCTCCTTCTTTTCCTGCCTGAGTATGCGGACAACAGGCGCTTCCATGGAAAGAGGGGCCATGTCTGTACGGCAACTTCCCCCACAGGCCAATCTTCGCCAGCTGAAAAGCCAGGCGAAGGATCTGCGCAAAGCCTCCGCATCACACGATGCGGAGGCGCTGACGCGTATTCGCACCAACCACCCACGCCATGAGCGGTCCAATGACGACAGCCTGGTCGATCTGTCGCTGCAGGAGGCGCAGCTCGTCATCGCTCGAGAGTATGGCTTTGACAGCTGGCCGCGTCTGACAGAGGCGGTCGAATCGTCGACAGGATCAACAGCAATCTCCTCCATCGACATACTTCTGGGTGCCGGACTGGCGCAGGTCCGGGAGCAGCTGACCCGGGCGGCCAGCACCGATGTTCCCGTGCTGCTGGTGGGTGAGCGTGGTACCGGCAAGCGTCTGGCGGCGCGTGTCCTGCAGGGGCTGAACGGTGGTCCCGTCGCCGTCGTCAGTTGTGACGCCCGACCCGACAGTCTCGGGGAGAGCGATATCTTTGGTTTTGAGGCGGGTGCCTTCACCGGCGCGCACGTATCGACAGCGGGAAAACTCGAGGAGGCTCAGGGGGGAACTCTTGTTCTCAACGAGGTGGGCGACCTGTCGCTGCCGGCCCAGCTGCGCTTGCTGGAAGCGATCGAACAGGGTACATATCGTCGCCTGGCGGGGTCAGAAGAGCACCCTTTTGACGTACGCTTGATCTGCACGACGAGCACCGATCTGCGAGGGCTCGTCGCCACGGGTGCTCTGCGAGAGGATCTCTACTTTCTACTGCAGGTCATGCGCATGGATCTGCCCCCTCTGCGCGATCGACAGCAGGATCTGACGGTGTTGGTGCAGCACTTTGTCGAAGCGGCCCACCGTGCCAGTGGTATGGACGCGCCAACCATCGGTGACGACGCATTGAGGCTGCTGCTCAACCATGACTGGCCGGGCAACGTGCGAGAACTCAGGCACGTGATGGAAGCGGCGGCCCTCGCCGCCGTGGATGGCCACATCGGTGCACAGCAGGTCCGCATCGAGGCTGCACCGACGGGAGAACAAGCAGCCTGAGGCTGAACGTGCCTCTCGCCGGATCTCGGTCGGCGGGGGGCAAAACCTGCGGTGCTCTCGCTTGACATTGCGCCGTCCGTATGGCCAGCGTTGCTGGATCGGCGATCCGAGCGGCCATGGCGAGGATGGTATCGACGTAACGGGCAACGGGATCACCACATCCCAGCAGCGGTGATGGCGAGGATCGGGATTGTTATCGAGATGTTCGGGGGCGTCTCATGACGCTGGAGACTAACGACAGAGAAGTCACAATCGCAAGCAGGAACCGCAGGTGAGACTCAGCGGGGTAGTTTCTTGATCTCTGCCTAGGTGCCTGAAAAGCGCTTCGCAGCAGGCTTGCTGACGGCCAGGTCGATCTGTGTTGCCGGACGTAAGGCCAGTTACTGTGCGGCCGTCTTCGAGCACGACCATGGACTGCTGGGCGGCGCTGTCGACGACGTGGATGGAACCGCTCACCGGGGCGGTGCAGAGCACGTCGAAGGTGGCAAGGTTGCCGGGACCTAGAACGACGGCGTACGCGAGCAGTGACGAACCGAGGGGCAGACCGAAGATGTGGTCGGCGGGAACCTGATGGTTCGCGAATTCCTGACCGTCGATAAAGAGAGCGGGCATAGATGGTCGAGCGTCGTCGTCGTTGAGCACGACGAGGCCATGTGAAGGCAGGCTGATGTTGAGAGCCACCCCGGAGGGGCGTGTAAGTCACCGAAGTCCACGGTGACTTCGATACTCAGCGTATCCCCTACGTCTGCGTCGATCTCGGTGAGACCTGTATGCAGTTGCCGAAGATGGACGGTCTGCGCGTCGGTGGTCGTGGCGACAAAGAGCGTCGTGTCGAGGAGCAGAGCCAGCAGGACTGGGAGTCGCATGCGCACTAGCCTCTGAAACGGTGACAGATTCGACAGGCTAGATATCGCAAGGTGTCACCTGTCAACGCTGAAAACCCTGCAAATGCCGTCGAATCACTTGTCGACCAAGGCTGCTTCCACGATGTTGGGCGCCTGATCACCTACCGGAGCAGGTTATGAACGAAGAACAACGCTTTGCTTTCGACGCATTCGGCTTCCTTACCGTAGAGGATGCCCTGCCGACAGAACAGCTGGCGGAGCTCAAGGCGATGGTCGATGAGAAGGGGTCAAATCTCCGTTCACAGCAGAAGAAAGCGGGCGGCTTCTGGTCGCAGGCTTTTGTCGATCTGCTCGACGTCTCCGTCGTCTCCGTACTGCTCGATGAGATCTATGGCGGAGCTCCCGAGACGGGATTGCCAGCCTTTCGAATCGATCACATCAACGTGCACACCCACGGCACCTTCAATAAGAATCTTGCAGGCAGCACGCTGCACAATGGCAATCAACGATTGCTGGACCCTGATCTGCCACGGGGTCTGCAGACGATCTATTCCGCTTGTGATCCCCACACACGGGCTTTCGAGAATGGACTCGTCGCCGTGGCGTACGAGCTGGAGGACACGGTCTGCAACGACGGCGGCTTCGGTTGTCTGCCTGGCTCTCACAAAGCCCATTCCCGCGTTCCAGACGAATGGCGGGACACGTCCAGGGGGGTGCACCCGATGATCACCCGTGTTCCTGCCCGTGCCGGTACCGCAATCATCTTCACCGAAGCCCTGGTGCATGGCACCCTGCCGTGGACGGCACCGAGTACACGCAACACGCTCTTTTACAAGTACACGCCCAGTTGGGAATCGTGGGTTGGTCCAGACGATTTTTTCCACCCAACCGACGCCGACGAGTGGGAGGTAGACGACCGCAAACGGGCGATCCTGACGCCGCCGCCACAGTCCTACGTCGATTGCAAGCAAGAGCTTGCCAGGCAGAGGGCATAGATCACTGGTTACGACGGATACGATACGCCCATGTGCGCCGCGGCGGCACGCAAGTGTCGATCTTTCGTCCACAGTGAGACACCGGCCAACCGTGCCGACGCCAGCAGATGTACATCGACAAAGCCGATTCCGCAGTCCATCAGTCGGTTGCGGTCGAGGAAGAAGACAAACTCGTCAGCCACAAGGACGGGCACCGTCGGCAGTGCCTGCAGCAGAGCCAGTACGTCGTCCCTGTTGCCAAGATTGCCGCACGCCAATTCGCCAATGATGTAGGGATGACAGAAAATGGTGTCGTCGTTAAGCAGGGCCTGCAGTTGCTGGTGTCCGGCTCGTAGATGGTCAATCCAAATGGATGTATCGACAAGCACCACTGTTATTTAACTACGCCGCCTGGGAATTGTCTTTAACTGAGGTTCGGAGCCTTGGAGCACGTGGTGCAACGGGCGGTACTGTTCTGCTCTGCCAGGATGCCCGAAT
>DPVW01000500.1:0-2369 GCA_003529325.1 Candidatus Latescibacterota bacterium
GAGAGCCCTTTCGCAGAGGAGTTCATCATCGACTTTGTCGGCACAGGGACCTGGTCGGTGCAAGGGGATACGCTGCTGCTGAATCTGACGGAAAGGGTGACGCGCATAAATGGTGATCCTTTCGTCGAGGCGATCGACAAGATCGGCGAGACACTCGCTCTGTCACTGGCCGAGGATCTTCAGGTCCCGGAGGAGGATCGGCCAGCGTTGATCACAACAGTGCAGACGTCACTGCGTGCGCAACTCGATGAGGAGGTATTGCTGGCGGATCTTGTCGGTTTCCTGGGGCAGGGCATACCCTTCGAACTGGAGGCTGACAGCTTGCGTCTTGGCGACGGGGAGGAGACCGAGAACTGGACTCGAGTGCAGGAAACGGTCGCTCCCAGCATGAACTGGGCCCACATCAAGAGACAACTGGAGAATTGAGCCAAATGGACAAAGTGAAGGTCGGGATTCTGGGGCTACGGCGTGGACACAGTCACTTCCGCAATTTTCTGCATACGGAGGAGGCTCAAGTCATCGGTGCGGCGGATCGCATTCAGCAATGGCGGGACAGAGCAGCGGAGACGGCGGCGGGCATGGATCGGTCCGTGCCATTGGTGGGTGAGTTTGAGGAGTTGCTCGACATGCAGCCCGATGCGGTGGTTGTGGCCAGCAATGGCCGTCTGCAGATGGAGCACACGATCCAGGCCCTGGAGGCGGGATGTCACGTGCTCAGTGAGGTGCCCGGGGCATTCACACAGGAAGAGATCCTGCGTATTGCCGCCGCCGTGGAGGCGACGGGAAAACAATACATGCTGGCGGAGAATTCCAGCTTTCTCGGTTTTCTGCGGTACTGGCGGCGCTGGATCGTGGAGGGCCGTTTTGGCGCAATCTCCATGGCCGATGGCGAGTATCTCCATTATCTGCCCGGAACCATGGTAAACGACGACGGCGAGACCTTCACGCCCAAACAGGTGCGCGAGCAGGGCCTCACCGGTGTGCGCCCCGTGTGGCGCGCCGACCAGCCGCCGATCCAGTATCTGACCCACGATCTGGGCCCTCTGCTGGAGGTGCTCGACGACCGCGTCGTCTCCGTCAACTGCGTCGAGGCGCCATGGTGGAATGGGCAGACACCGCTGCGTTCGGATGGCCAGTATGCGCTGTTCAAGACGGCGCGTGGTCGCTTGATCCGCATCCTGGTGACACTGAACACACGACGCCCCGGGGCTCACAACTATCGCATCTTCGGCACCGAAGGCAGCGCCGAGTGGTATTCTCACGAAGGGTTCTGCCGACGTCTGGAGAAGACGCGCGAAGAGAAGGAAGGCTGGGAGCGTGTCGAGATCGGCACGGCGCGCAACGATGTGCCTGAGAATGCGTCAGGACATGGTGGCACCGACATCTGGACGGCGATCACATTTGCGCGGGCCCTGCAGGCCGGCAAGCGCGTGCCCATCGACGTATACCGCATGGCGGATTACACCCTGCCCGGTATTCTCGCCAACCAGTCGGCGCAGTCCAGCGGGGCGCCAGTGCATGTGCCTGACATTCGTCGTGCGCCCTTCGAACACACGGAGTTCTGGGATCACGTCGGTCTACCCGACGATGACCCCCCTGGGCGCACGTATGAGTCAGATGCAGGGCTGATGTACTAGACACCTAGGCCGATGGGCGCAGATCGTGAACCAGCTGAGACAGCACCTGGTAGAGAGGGCTTTTTCTCGGGTGTACGGCGTCGGCGCTTTGGCATGGCTGTGGGCTGGCAGATCGAGAACGACCGACGGGACCAGACGCTACCTGTGCGCCTGGCGATGAACAGTAGACGAGTCGCCAGTTGTAGCGAATTTCGAAGGGAAGAACGGCGGCACGACCGGGGCACCGCACCACCCGGAGTAACTCCACCGCCACAATCGGAACCCCCAAAGGAAACGCGTTACCCCGCCTAATAATCTTGAGTGGCATCTCGTGCCGGACGAGGACCGGACGTAGATCAGCTTACGCACCCTCCGGTCGCGCGAACGCCGGGTTAAGGAGTCGAACCGCATACAATCAGGTACGATAC
The DNA here is from genome assembly GCA_003529325.1 of Candidatus Latescibacterota bacterium. Lineage (GTDB taxonomy): Bacteria > Latescibacterota > UBA2968 > UBA8231 > UBA8231 > UBA8231. The sequence continues at coordinate 2,045 of DPVW01000500.1, forward strand.
TTGAACGGGGAAACGGGGATGAGACGATATTTGAGTATGGTGATACTGCTGGCAATGTTCGGCTGACCCGCGCTGGCACAGGAAGAAGACACCGCCGTAGATAGCGCGAAAGAGACGCCCGAGGCAGAATCCGTCACCACCCAACACAGCGTACGTATTGACGGCAACACAATTCGATATTCGGCAACCGCCGGGCTGGCGCTGATACGCAATAAAGAGGACGAGCCGACCGGGTTGTTCGGCTACACCGCGTACATTCGCGATGGTATTGATGACACGCGCAAACGCCCGATCATGTTCGCTTACAACGGCGGTCCGGGCTCGG
>DPVW01000500.1:2723-17713 GCA_003529325.1 Candidatus Latescibacterota bacterium
TTTTTCGTTGGCCTTCGGTGAGCAGGCCCTGGATCTGTTCTCGTAGGGCGTGGTAACTGGCTGGTGTGGTCAATCTGCTGACACCTAGGACTAGACGTCGCTACGTTTCCAGGCGATGGCGTAGAAAGCCTTGGTCTGAGAGGACCGGTTGGGTTCGCTGCGGTGCCAGGTGTAGTTGCTGAAGAACAGACCGTCGCCGGGCTGCATTTGCACGAGATGCTCCTGTGAACTGTCGATGACGGTGTCAGGTATGCGGTGCCGGCGGAATGGCGTGAATTCGCCTTCCACGACGCGACCCATGGACGGGTCGTCGTAGTACGACTCATGCTCCGTCAGTTGCCAACCCTGTTGGCTGCCCGGCATGACGGCGAGGGCAATGGCGTCGACACCGACATCGTGCAGTGGAATCCAGCAGTTGCAGCCCAACTCAGGGGCGATCTTCCAATACCACGAATCCTGGTGGAAATAACTGCGTCCGCCCTGGGCCGTGTCATTCCAGCCATGTTTTACGCCCAGTTGATCGGTAAACAATTCGGCGGCCCCCCCAAGAAGCGCCACCATGGCCTCGGCAAGTCGCTCGTGTTCAGCGATCTCGGCAAAGACACTTTCCTCCAGCGCTGGGCGTTGAATGCCACCTGCGACAGGTCCGTCGCCAGGGCAGCGCCTCGGGTCGAGGTCCTGGAAGCGGCCTGGCTCCCACGCCGGCCGCGTCTCGATGATCTCGTCGAGCCGCTCACGGGCGGCGGTGATGGCGGCAGCCGGAATGAGCCCTGGCACGACGCAATAGCCGACAGCCTGGTATTGGCTGACCTGTTCGTTCATGTCAGACACAGCGTCCTTCCGTGAGAGAGTTCACCCGACATACTGGTTTACCTGGAAGCCGTTGCCAGATGGATCGTTGACCAACCCCATGTCGTCCACAGTCAATACGAGAGTGGTGGCAAATGTATCAAAAGGATGTGCGATCTCGGCAGTTGAGACCTCGGACTTATCCTCCGGGCGAGTGTGCAGTGCGAGTTCAGTGTCCGTTACCTTCAGCGTGGACCAGCCAGGTGATTCTGTGGTTATTGTCAGCCCGATCGCATTTCTGTAGAAGGTCAGGGCCTGGTCCATATCGTCGACGTAGTGGATAACCATGCTGCCTGAAATCATGATTCGTCCTCCATTGAGAAGTGTATGAAAGAGAGTAGCTCACCCGCCGCAGTGCAACCAAGGACACCGCATGAAAATCACTGAGATCGAGGTGCACCAGATTACGGTGCCTTATGTGGATTGGATCGCATACCAGCTCAACCACTACTACGGGCCAACACAACGCACGATTTATGTAGCACACACCGACACGGGGTTGGTGGGACTGGGCGAGAGTGGCACGACGGAGTCGCAAGAAGTGGTGGACGCTTACATCGGCACCAATCCCTTCGAGCACATGGGCGACGAACGTTCTCTGGGGTTGGGCACGGCCATGTATGATCTGATGGGGCAGTCAGCGGGTGTGCCGGTATACAAGCTGATCGGGCAGAAGTATCGCTCATGGGTGCCTGTGGGCAGCTGGACGGTGTCCACCCAGCCCGAACGCATGGCGGAGGCGGTGCAGCAGTATGCGGCAAAAGGATACACGTGGATGAAGTTTCATCTGTCGCCCTTCGAGAATGTGATCGAGCAGACCGAGGCGATGCAGAAAGTGGCGCCACCTGGATTCCGTATCCACTACGACTTCACCATGCATGGCACCAACGATCATATGGTGGCGTTGCTGCACAAACTCGAGGGTTATCCGATTGCCGGCTGCTTCGAGGATGTACTGCCCGCGGCGGACATTGAGGGGTATAAGGCGCTGCGCCAGCGCACGAGGTTGCCGGTGGTGTTGCACCATTGTCCATTGGGGGCGACATATGAAGTAATGATGGGGGCGGCGGACATCTACATGCTCGGCCACGCACGGATCGGCGACGCCATTCGCAAGGCAGGTCTGTTCGCCGCAGGAGGCATTCCGTTCATGCTGCAGAACGTAGGGGGCAACATCACACGCGCCATGACGAGCCAGATGATGGCGGCTTTCCCAACGGGGACATTTCACTTCTTCAGTGACTGTGAAACCTGGTCCGACGACGTGGTGCGTGAACGACCACAACCGGTGAATGGCTTTCTACCCGTATCGGAGCGTCCCGGTCTGGGTGTCACCCTCGATCGAGATGCTCTCGAGCGGCTGCAGCAGTTACAGTTGCCACCTCAGGAGAAATGGATTCTGCGCTCACGATTCGCCAATGGCACGCAGATGTTCAACCTTGCCGATGTGCAGCAATCGATCTTCATGGTGCGTCCCGATGTGCGGCGCGAGTTGCCCATGAGTTACGATTCGCCCATTACGACAGACTATTGGGATGATGATGGAACACCAGCGTATGCGGCAATGTTGGTCCGCCTCGAGAGGGAGGGCGTTGTGTTATCGTCGTCGGCTGGCTAGGAGAAGGACTTTTCTGCTGCCGCAGGGACCTCACCAAACAGGGCCAGCAGTTGCTCAGGCAACCCCGGTTCACCATCGATGATGCCCGTACCCACAAAGCGCGCACGGGTGACGCGCTCGTCGTCGGGCAGGCGGAAGATCTCCTGCTCGAAGACAAAGTGCCGTGAGCTGTGACGTCCCGCCGTGGAACAGACGACAAAACGATCACCAGGGCGTAGCGAGCCCAGATAGTCGATTTCGGCGCGCGTCACCACCAAGTCACAACCCTCCTTATGCACGCACACGAAGTCGACGCCCTTGGCGATGAGATACCGATGGCGGGCATGTTCGAAATAGGTCTGGTAGACGGCGTTGTTGACGACGCCCTGCAGGTCACACTCCGAGTCCCGCACGTCGAGCTGAATCTCGAATTCGTAGTCTCTGCGTCGGCGCCGTGGGATGCGCTTTGTCGTCACTGAACGACGAGCCCCTGATACTCCTGCTCGCAGGGATGGATATCGCAGAACAGCAGACGACATGAGGCGGACATGCCGATCATGGAGTACTCGCTGTGATAACCCAATGGTTCGCCATGGCGGCACAGACTGACGACGTCGCCATGATGGTGGAGCAACGTGCGGGCGAATTCGAGATCGGTGCCGGCTGCCCCTGGTTGAGGAACCGCGTCGGCGCCACCACAGCCAGCCGAGACATCCACATCCGGGGGCGGACCATCACCGGCACCGAGTGCCCGATCGAGAAAGTGCCAGCGCTGATGGGCGTCGAGTTTGCCTGCCGGCGGTCGGCGGTCCGCGTGCAGTCCGGAGGCGCCATCGGCATTCATGCCATCCGTGATGGCCAGCAGACCGGCAAATGTAAAGGTCACCTGCGGGATGCCCTCGGTGGACCGCACGTAACGGGCGACGACGGGGCGATGCGGTTCGCAGCCATCGTTGTTCTTACCCCAGAGGGGCCCATCCCGACCACCGGAGAAGACAAAATTGGTACACCCAGAAGTATCCGGGTCGAGTCCGGCGGCAAACAAAGGCAGGTTGAGACGCAGGATCTCGCGTTCCTCGACACCGGCGCCCCGGGCGGTAGCGCGTATCTCCTCGAGTACCTGCGGCAGGTGTCGTTGCAGTGCCTCAAGAAAGTCGGGCAGGCGGGCATCGAACTCCTGCCAGCGCTGCATGGGGAAGAGTTCAATATGCTCAGCGATCTCCAGCCGCAGGGCCTCTCCCGTGCATTCCCCGATCTGCTGTGGATCGCCGCTACAGTCGATGACACGCATTCTTGTTGCTCTCTCATAGGAACGTTATACTCGCCCCAAAGCAAAAAACGCAACCTCAGGAAGGCAAGACTCAGACATGATACGTATCTCCGTGTGGCATGGCGACATGTCCGACAGTTATCTGCGCCGTGTCGTGCAGTTGGGCGCTGATTGTCTCGACTTTGGTAACGGAGGATTCTGGCCAGGGGTAAAAGAGCAAGGATTCCCCGATCTCGATCAGGTGCGGGCGATCCGACGACGGGTCCGTGACTTTGGCCTCGACATCAACCGGGTCACCCTTCCGGACATGACGGACGAGTTCATCAAGGACGGTCCCGGGGCACAACGGGAGCTGGACAATACCTGCCGAGCCCTCGAGGTCTTTGCCGAAGCGGGTCTGCCCATCGCCAGGCAGCGAATGGCAGGGGACACCTTCCCCTGGTTGTTGACCCGCTACCGCGCCGTGCACCGCGGCGGTTACCGTTCCCGCGGCGAGAGTATGGGTATGACGAAGGATCCTTTGCCGACGCCGACGCAAGCAGAACTCGACCACTGGTGGGAGCGCTTTCTCACGGTCTATGGCAAACTGGTGCCCATCGCCGAGGACAAGAATATCAGGCTCGCCATGCATCCATCAGACACGCCGAATGTGGATACTCCCTTTGGTGCGCTCGGATATCACCGGATCATCGACGCTTTTCCGAGCCGGCAAGTGGGCTATCTCTACTGCTGTGGTACGCGGGCCGAAGCCGGAGGCAGCGCGCTGATCATGGACGAGATCCACAACTATGGACGCAAGGGACGGCTGTTCACCCTGCACATGCGCAACGTGCGTGGTTCCCTGGCAACGGCGGGCGCCTTCGAGGAGACCCTGCTCGACGATGGCGACATCAACTTTTTCAAGGTGTTGCAGGAGTTGCAGAACGTCGGTTTTGACGGCTGCATCAATCCCGATCACATCCCGCAGATCGAAGGGGATGGTGAGGGTGTGCAACATGGCCTGTCCTATTCCATCGGTTACCTGAGAGCACTGCTGGCAGCCCTGGCGGCTTCATGAAACAGATTGCCGCCATCATTTCCATCTATCGCCAGGGGTCCCACGCCGACGTCATCATCGGCAAGTGGCTGCGGGCATTCCCTACCGACGATGGACTCGTTGAGCCGCGCACACAGATCGCTTCGATCTATCTGGATCAGGTATTCGATGACGATATGGGCCGGCAGATCGCCGAAGATTTCGGTGTGCCCGTCTATCAGAGCATCCCGGGGGCGCTGTGCCTTGGTGGCAAGGAGCTCGCTGTCGATGGTGTGCTCCTGATCGGCGAGCACGGAGACTATCCTTTCAACGAGAAGGACCAGCAGCTGTATCCGCGGCGGCACTTCATGGAGCAGATCACCGGTGTTATGGCCTCAAGCGGCCGTAGTGTGCCGGTGTACAACGACAAACACCTGTCCTGGCGCTGGCAGGACGCCAAGTGGATGGCGGAGCGCGCCGATGAACTTCATGCCCCCTTTATGGCCGGTTCATCGCTGCCCGTCTGTTGGCGATCTCCCTTCCTCGAGCACGATCTCGAGACGCCGTTGAAAGAGGCTGTCGCCGTCGGCTTTTCCGGTCTCGACATCTATGGCTTCCACACGCTGGAGGTGCTGCAGTGTATGGTCGAACGCCGCGTCGGTGGGGAAACGGGCGTGCTCGCCGTCACCTGCCTGGAAGGGCAGGCCGTGTGGGAAGAGGCCGCCAAAGGGGCGTGGTGGCGAGAGTTGGCGGAGGCGGCGTGTGCCCCCGTTGAGACCAAACCAGAAGGCGCCATGGAAGAGCACTGTGAAAATCCGGCGTTGTTCCTGGTCGAGTACCGCGATGGTTTCCGCGGCGCCGTATTGATGCTCAATGGTTATCTGACCGAGTTGGCTTATGCGGCACGCAAGGCTGACGACTCGACGGTGGGCACCTGGTTCCGTTGCCAGGGGCACGGTGGCGAGAAAGGGGCTTATGCTCACTTCAGCTATTTGAGCCTCAATGTGGAGGAGATGTTCGTCACCGGTCAGTCGCAGTATCCGGTGGAGCGTACGCTACTGACGTCAGGGGTCCTCGAGGCAGCTCTCACGTCGCGACATGAGGGCCACATCCGCATCGACACCCCCTGGCTGGATCTGCACTACAATTCGTATGATAAACTGAAGTGGCGTCCCACGGCCGCTGAACCAACGGGGGCTTGTCTGGAGCCGTTCCCTCCGGCGATGCCAACGTGAGCGGCCCTGTCTCGATTACCGGCTTCGCCGACGAGATCGCGAAAGAGGCGGAGCAGCAGATCAAGGGCCTGCAGAGCGTCCAGGTATCTCACATCGAAATTCGCGGCGTCGATGGCACCAACGTCCTCGATCTGGAGGAGGGCGAGATCGACAGTTTTCGCCAACAGCTCGAGGTGGCGGGAATCAAGGTGTCGTCCATCGGTTCCCCCATCGGCAAGGTGCAGATCCGATCCGATCTGGAGGCCCACTTTGCGCGCTTCCAGGTCGCCCTGCAACGGGCCGATCAGTTCGGTTGTCGGTTTGTGCGTCTGTTCTCGTTCTATCACCAGGACGAAACACCCGAGCAGGTGCGCGACATTGTTGTGGCACAATTTCAGCGCATGGCAACAGCCGCCCGTGATGCAGGCATCACCCTGGTCCACGAAAACGAGAAAGGCATTTACGGGGACACACCGGAACGTTGTCTCGACTTGTTGACCGCCGTCGATCACCCGCACCTGCGGGCCGCCTTCGACGCAGCGAACTTCGTGCAGTGTGGATCGTCGTCCCTGGCTGGCTGGGGATTGCTGGCACCACACGTCGATTACTTCCACATCAAGGATGCCATCGCCGAATCGGGGCGTGTCGTGCCCGCCGGTCTCGGGGATGGTGAGATCGAGCCGATTCTAGCGGCGGCACTCACCGCAGGCTTTTCCGGCTTTCTCTCGATTGAACCCCATCTGGCGGCGGATGATCTCGACTACGGCGGTGGTGGGGTCGAACGTTTTGCCCTGGCGACGACGGCGTTAAGGGCCATTCTCCACCGGTTGCAGGCCCGCGAGGTCTGATGCGCCGTCCCCTGTGATCGACAGCAGATCCGGCGCCGCGGAACGTGGCGATCCCTGGACGGCACCAACGGGCTGCCCGGTCCCGTGCTCTGTTTCCATCAGGACGCCGGTGGGTATCTATGGATGGGTACGTGGGGCCGGGGTGTTGCGTTGTACGACGGCAATACGATCCAGCTTCTGGGCACCGCCGATGGACTGGCGGGAGACCGTGTGTGGTCGATCGCCGAGGATGGTGCCGGGCGCAAGTGGATCGGCACGTCGTCTGGCCTGAGTTGCTGGGATAGGTAGTTGTCAGCCTTGACCTCCAGGCCACGGAAGATGTCGTCCGGTTCAGTGTGAGAGGTGAGAAGTATTACGGGAATCGCACGCAACGCGGGGTCGGCCTTGAGGGCGCGGCACAATTCATAACCGTCCATCTCCGGCATTTCAACATCCGAGATGATAACTGCAGGTAGTTCTCTGCGAACCTGTTCCAGGGCCTTCTCACCATCTGCCGCCAGCTAGACGCGGTAGCCATTGGCTTCCAGAGCGAGGCGTAGAGCTTGCGGCCTGTACGGGGCTGTCCTCGACGACGAGGACGTGCGTGCCCTGCGGCACAGAGAGGGGGTCAGTCGTTGACACCGAGCTTGTCCTGCATCTGGCGTACGAAGGAGTTGCCCTCGAAGGTGCCGCGCACGGCCTCGAAGTCACGGATCTGCGTGTCGGCGTCACCATCGACGCCGTAACCGAAGCGGGCGACGAGGTCGTATTCCTTTTCGGCATCGGCAAGCAGCTTCTTGACGAATGTGGCATGCCACTTGTCATACGTACCTTGCAGAGCAACGAGTTGTGCCAGGCCGAGTTCCTCGAGGGCCTGTCCATGTCGTGTCTGCCAAGTGGCGTGAATCCAACTCCACTCATCCGCGGCGTACGCGGCAGCAGCTTCGTCAAAAGCCTCATCCACGGCGGCGGTCGATGCCAGGGTGCCATCGACGATATCGGCATGGATGCGTTGCAATCGTGTCTGTCCCATCAGCAAACCACCGATATCGGACCACGCTTCGCTATAGAGGCCATCCCCGGGGCCGAGGGTCTGACGTAAAGCCCCCGTGTCACCCGCCGCACGCGCCGCCGCAGCACGCTCGAGAATCTTGCCCTGCAGATACGCCTCGATGCCGGCGGCGTAATTGCGGGCGCTACGGCGTAACAGCAGACGCTTGATGATTACGCCCTTGTAACGGATCTGGTCCACATCGCGCGGCGTCTCGTCATAGAGTGCATTCAACGCCGTCTCACCACGGATCATCTTGCCCACGGTGTATGGGTTGTAGATGTCGAAATGGATCCGGTCCCGTCGCTTCGTCGCCGTACGCCGGTCGCGAGTCGGCCACTTGTCGCCATCGCGAGCCAGGCCGACGGTGAACATGTTCATCGCCGGCGTACACAAGGACGCGCCCGCTTCCTCGGTCACGTAGGAGAATGGCAGGTCACTGAGATCGAAGTTGTTCAGATGCTTGCCGATGATGACGCAGAATGGGCCGACCACCGACGGCCAGCGCATGTAGGAGAAGGAGCCATTCTTGGTGCCCCGCTGAATGATCCCCTGGTGCACGGGCCCCAACTTGTACATATGGTTCGACTGGTTGGTGCCGGAGCCGGCGTTGTAGAACGAGTAGATGCCAGCAATCAGCAAGGTGCTCTTGTGGTGGGTCACCGTATAGGGGCCGGCAAACACGGCGCAGGCCTCGCCGTGAAAGGCCTCGGAGTTGGCGAAGAATACCGAATTTTCCGCCGAAAACTGCTTGCCCAGCTGCGCACCCTGGCCGACGAATCCGGTGTGCAGCACGACGCCATCCTCGACGCTGGCACCCTCCGAGAAAATGAAGTCCTCGGCGATTACTCCCGAACCGACACGGGTCGGTGCAGCGTGCTCAGAAAGAATCGTACCGTTGCAGAGTCGGGCGGCGCCAACGATCCGTGACTCCGGTCCGATGTGGACGTCGATTATCTCTTGAACATGAGCGACACGAGCGCCGGAATCGATCCGACCACGGTCGGCAGTCGCTGCCGTGGTGACAGCGGCCACCATGGCATCGAGTCGGGAGACGAGTTCAGCATCATGGCGGTGCATGGATTGCAGGTAGGCGAATTGGCAGGAGAGTTCGGCGAAGAGGGTTACCTCGCGGCCGCCCCCCTCGTTGACCGTTTCGGCGCTAACACCATGGCCAAAGGTGGCGCCCGGTCGAGTGACAACGGACCCGACATCGGTGATCACCACGCCGGCACCGACATCATAGTTGGCCAGATGGCCGCCAATACGCTCGACGAGGACATCCGCCCCAAACTCACAGTTGACAATCGTGGCATCCGCCAACCCCGATGGCACGCTGATCCCCCCTTCAATCTGCACGCGCCCGGAGAGGGCACCGAGTCGGTTTGGCCCGACAAAGCGAACGCGATGGACGCGTTCGGCATCGAAGCCGGCGGCGGCGGTCACGAGAGACCAGTCCTCGGCTCGACAGCCATTGCCCTCCAGTACTTTGATCTGCACCGGAGACAGGGGGTGGTACTCAGACATGTACAGGCTCCGTGATGTGCGCTATGTATCAATAAACTCAGGTATTTGTTGATGAACGCGAAAATGTAGACGGGGCCATGATGTGCCGCAACCAGGTTTACACCCCAGTTTTGCATACATTATCCTGTGATCAGACACCAACTACCCTTCAACCACGAGAGGCAGCGCCAAGACCTATGGCAGGAAATATCAAATTACAGATCTGCGACACCGCCGAAGAGGTCGCCAACCAGGCGGCATCCGCTTTCGCCAACCTTATCCGGGCGCGAAGCGATGCCGTCATCGGCCTCGCCACCGGCTCCACACCAGAAGCATCCTATGCTGAAATGGCAAGATTGCACCGCGATACCGGTCTGAGTTTTGCCGCTGTAACGTCCTTCAATCTCGATGAGTATTGGGGTCTGGGTGGTGATCATGACCAGAGTTATCGCTACTTCATGAACGACCGGCTGTTCAAGCACGTCGATATGCAGCCCTGGAATGCCCACGTACTCAATGGCAAGGCCCGTTTCCCTGAACTCGAATGCCGTTCCTTCGAGGACCGCATTCTCGCCGTTGGTGGTGTCGATCTGTGGCTGCTCGGTATCGGCGGCAATGGCCACATCGCCTTCAACGAGCCGGGGAGCCCGGTTGATTCTCGCACCCGTCTTGTCAGCCTGTCAGCAGAAACGATTGAATCCAACAGCGACGGCCGGTTCTTCAGTGACCCCGCCGATGTGCCACGGTGCGCGCTGTCCGCCGGCATTGGCACCATCCGCGAGGCCAATGGACTGATTCTGTTGGCCACAGGGGAGAAGAAGGCTGACGCCATCGCCGCCGCCGTGGAAGGCCCGTTCTCCGTCGATTGTCCTGCGAGCCTGCTGCAGGACCACGGAGACTGCACTTTCATCATCGATGCCGCCGCGGCGTCGAAGCTCACGACGAAGTAGGAGATAGCTCGAGATGAACAGGGAAGACGTCAAATCACGGGTCTATAAAGTGATTGCCAACGTGCTCAAGATCGACACCGGCCAGATCGAGGAGAACCAGTCGTTCTCCGCCGATCTTGGTGCAGAGTCGGTACAGTCGGTGGAGTTGATGGCGGGATTTGAGGAGGAGTTTGAGATCGAGATGGACGAGGACGAGGCCCTCGGCGTGCAGGACGTTGGTGGGGCGATAGATTTCATCTGCAAGCATCTGGACTGATCAAGGAGCCAAGACGTGACGACGAAGTACGAGTTACAAGAAACCGACGAGCCCAATCTGCTCGACGACATGTTCGACTATTCGCAGCCGCCGAAGATCCAGTTCGACGGTCCCCTGGTTGAAGAGATCGATGGCAGACAGGTCTCCTTCGATCCGCAGGAGGCGCTGCAGCGGGACCTGGTCGTGACGGATACGACCTTCCGTGACGGGCAGCAGGCACGACCGCCGTATACCGTCGAGCAGCAGGTCAAGTTGTTCGACATGATGGCCAAACTCGGTGGGCCGAATGGGGTGATCCGGCAGACCGAGTTTTTTCTCTATACGGCGAACGATCGTAAGGCCCTGGACGACTGCCGCGCGCTCGGACATAAGTTCCCGGAAGTGACCTCGTGGATCCGCGCTGACAAGGGAGACTTTCGCCTCGTCAAAGAAGCCCAGGTCAAAGAGACGGGGTTGCTGACGCCGTCCTCGGACTATCACATCTTCTACAAGCTGAAGAAGGATCGCCGCAAGGCATTCGACGATTATATCGAGGTCATCGACGCTGCCTGGGAAGCTGGCATCCGCCCACGGGTCCATCTCGAAGATGTGACCCGCGCCGACTTCGATGGTTTTGTCATGCCATATGTGTCCGAGTTGAAGCGCCGCTCAGAGCAGGTGCCGGCGGATATGCATGTCAAGATCCGCTTGTGCGACACGATGGGTTTCGGTGTCTCCACGCCAGGGGTCAAGCTGCCACGCTCGATCCCGAAAATGATCCACCGTATGACCCACGACATCGGCATGCCACCGGAGTGCCTGGAATGGCATGGCCACAACGATTTCCACAAGGTGCACATCAACGGCGCCACCGCCTGGTTGTATGGGTGCAATGCGGTGAACACGACACTCTTCGGTTTTGGTGAACGTACCGGCAATCCGCCTCTGGAGGGTGCACTGATAGAATACATCGCCCTCCACGGTGATCTGTGTGGCATCAACACGCTGATGATTCAGGAGATGGCGGATTACATGCGGTCCATCGGTGTCGATATCGCTCATAACTATCCATTTGTTGGCCGCGACTTCAATACGACGCGTGCCGGAATTCACGCCGGTGGCTTGCGTTCCGACGAACGGATCTACAACATCTTCGACACGACAACCCTCTTCAAGCGGCCGCCGCGCGTGTCCATCACGGACAAGTCCGGTGTCGATGGCGTCGCCCTCTGGGTGAACGCCTTTCTCGGTCTTGAAGGGGATGAGAGACTGTCAAAGATCAAAGTGCACAAGGTGGCGCGCTGGGTGATGGACCAGTACGAGGTCCACAGCCGCATGAGTGCCATCACCGACGAAGAGCTCGAGGAACAGGTCAAGCAGAGCATGCCCGACCAATACGCGGCCCGAGTCAAGAAAGCCAGCTGAGCCGCAGCACAGACTACGAGCTCTCAGTCTCAACGACCTGCCCCGTGAGCCGGGGCAGGTCGTTTTTTGTATTCAGGTAATTTGTTGGACCCAGGCCCAGTGCGCATCTTCTTCGACATTCCTGTCCACGCACTGTCTCCAGCGAACTGCCATGTCCCCAGCAGCTGACGTCGACCTGACCCCGATCGAGCGCAAGGCCCTGGAGAGCTCCGTCTTCGGCGCGCGCTACGCCCCGGACGAACGCATAACGGCTCTGGTGGTGGGGAACTTTCCCGCCCTGGGCAAGTTGGCGGCTTTGCGTTTTCTGGAGTGGGTCCAGCAGAACCCCGAAGGGGTGATCTCTCTGCCCACGGGGAAGACGCCGGAACACTTCATCAAATGGGTGCAACGGTTTCTTGCTGGTTGGGATACCCAAGAGATTCGGTCCGAGCTCGAAGCCGGCGCCGTCGATGCCACCCGCAAGCCGAACATGGCAGGACTGCACTTTGTGCAGATCGACGAGTTCTATCCCATCGACCCCACCCAGGCCAACAGCTTTCACGCCTACGTGGAGCGCTTCTATCTGCAAGGGTTCGGTCTGCGCTCTGACCGTGCCCTGTTGATGGACTGCCGCCGGATCGGTCTGCGTGAAGAGCAGACATTGGAGTCGGTGTGGGGCGAAGAGGGCGTCGTCGATCTGTCATTGCGTTACCGCGCCGCCGGCAATGATACTGTACAAACTCAGAAGGAGGTGCTGACCCGCGTCGATCAATGGTGTCAGGAATACGAAGACAGCATTCGGGCGTTGGGTGGGATCGGTTTCTTCCTTGGTGGGATCGGCCCTGATGGCCACATCGGGTTTAATGTGCGTGGCTCCGATCATCGTTCGACGACGCGACTCACGGAAGTCAACTATGAGACCCAGGCGTCGGCGGCAGGTGATCTGGGTGGCATCGAGGTGGCACGGCGGCGGTTGGTGATCACCATCGGTGTCGGCACGATCACGGCCAATCCCGAGGCGACGGCAATCATTATCGCCGCGGGCGAATCGAAGGCTCACATCGTCGCCGACGCGATTCAGCGCGATCCGCACATCGACTATCCGGCGACGGGGTTGCAGAAGTTGCCGATGGCCCGCTTCTATCTTACAGCCGGTGCTGCCAAGCTACTCGGCCGGCGGCGACTGGAACTGGTGGAACGAGCCGATGTTATCGATGACGCTACTGTCGAACGAATCGTCGTCGATCTGGCGGCGGCACGACGCAAGCGGGTTGTCGACCTGACGGATGATGAATTTGCCAATGATGCTGAAGCGAGCGCCGTGCTACGCAAGCGGGAGGAGTCGCGCACAAATCTGACCACCGCCGTGCGGGACAGTCTGATCGCCAAGATCGAGCGTGGCTCCCAGACATTGTCGGATACCCGCTTCCTGCATACCGAACCGCACCACGACGATCTGATGCTCGGTTATCTGCCGTATATCGTGCGGCACACGCGTATTGCGAGCAACACCCACTACTTCTCTTGTTTGACCGGTGGGTTCACGGCGGTGACGAACATCTTTGTTGTCGCCAACATCGACCGTGTGGCGCAACGTCTCGATGGGGAGGATTTCGGCCGGTTGCTCGACGAGGGCTACTTTGAGCCCGACAGTCTCGAGGGCCGGAACCGGGACGTCTGGCAATATCTCGACGGTGTTGCCGCCCGCAGTCAGGAGATGCGGGACGAGGGTGCGGCGCGGCGTTTTCTGCGCAACATGATCGGCATCTACGGCGCCCGTGATCGTGATGCGGTGCGTGCACGGCTCGACGGATTGCGGGCGTATTTCGCCAGCCGCTATCCGGGACAGAAAGACTCGCAAGATGTGCAGCAGTTGAAGAGCATGTGTCGCGAGTGGGAGGCGGAGTGCATCTGGGGATACTTCGGTTGGGATTGCTCCCATATCCTGCATCTGCGACTGGGCTTCTACACCGGTGATATTTTTACCCCGGAGCCAACGGTGGACAAGGATGTGCTGCCGGTGATCGAACTGCTGCAAAAGACCAATCCGGACGTGGTCAGTGTCGCCCTCGACCCCGAGGCAAGTGGTCCCGACACGCATTACAAGGTGCTGCAGTCTGTCGCCGAAGCACTGCGGCGCTACGAAGAGAGCAGCGGTCGCACCGACCTTCGCGTCTGGGGCTATCGCAACGTCTGGTATCGGTTCCATCCGAGCGAAGCCAACATCTTCGTCCCCGTGTCATTGAACATGTTCGCCATCATGCATGCATCGTTCATGAACAGCTTCGTGTCGCAGGCCGAAGCGTCGTTCCCAAGCCCGGAACATGACGGGCCATTTTCGGAGTTGGCTCAACGTGTGCAGGTCGATCAGTATGAGAAGATCAAGATCTGCCTTGGACGGGAGTGGTTTCACGAACACCCGAGCCCGCTGATTCGTGGCACCCGCGGCCTAGTATTTCTCAACGAGATGGAACTGTCTTCGTTCTATGAACGCAGCAGCGAACTGCGGCAGGCGGCGGAGGCGAGCTGAAGTGAAGGAGAATAGGAGATGTTAAGCGAAAAGATGGCGGTTGCTCTCAACGGGCAGGTCAACGTCGAGTTGCAGTCTGCCTATCAATACCTGGCGATGTCGGCATACTTCGAGTCGAACGATCTGAAGGGCTTCGCCCATTGGATGCGGATTCAATACCAGGAAGAACGCGCCCACGCGTTGAAGATTTATGACTTCATCCATGACCGCGATGGTGAAGTGACCTTGCTGCCACTGGCGGCGCCGTCGACCGAGTGGGATTCACCGATGGCGACATTTCAGGCGGCACTGGAGGGCGAGCGCGAAAACAGCACAAAGATTCACGAACTGTGCGATCTGGCGATGGAAGTCAAGGACCACGCGTCGCTGGCCTTCCTGCAATGGTTCGTCAACGAACAGGTGGAGGAGGAGTCGGTCGCCCACGATCTGCTGCAGAAGTTGAAGATGGTCGCTGACAGCAATGCAGGACTGTTCATGATGGACCAGGAACTGGCGGCACGACCCGTACCGCCAGAAGCATCGGGGGTGCCTGGCGGCTGACG
>DPVW01000500.1:18035-23077 GCA_003529325.1 Candidatus Latescibacterota bacterium
GCCGGCGCTGATCGATGGACCAAGAATCGGGGCTGGTTCAAGCGCCTCGCCACGAGAGAAGTCTGAACTGCGACTTCTCTGCGGCTGATCAAAGCTGACGGCTCTACGGTTTATCGAACTGGGGTAACAGGTCGGCGGAAGCGGCTAACAACTCGTCCAGCATGGACGCAGCTTCTTTTGGGGGGATCGCCATTTCGTCTACGAGGAGGGCTTGCAGGGCGGTGTTGCGGTCGCCTTTGACGCCTGCGTCTGCAACCAACTCATGCCAGACGAAGCGCTTTTCCAGGATTCCTTTCAGCACCATGGGGGCCTCGCCCATGGTCAGGGCTCGGGCGCCGGTCGCATCCGTGACGGCTTCTACTTCGACCTCCGCTGTGGTTGGCAGATTGGCTATGGCGCTGTTGTTGGCGAGGTTGAGGATGCAGAGTTGTCGCCGACCGCTTGCCATGGAGGCGATCAATGTCGCGAGGCCCTCACCGTGCACGCCGTCTTCCTGTCGTTCGGGGAGCTCGACGTCATCCAGAATTCGACCGTATTCGTCAAGAAACTGCGCCCGCAAGGTGCTGCTGGCGGGTTCCCGTTCTGGTAGCGCCTGAGAGGCATCGTATCCGTGACCACGTGCCGCTTCGGCCAACGAGTATGGCAGCGACTGCTGATCCCGTACCCGCGCGGCGAAGGGATAGAATTCGATGATGTGGCTGTCGCTGGGATAGACGATCCGATAGCCATAGGCCGCCGACAGTTCGGCACTCATCGCGTGCTCCGCGGGAGCCTGTCGCTCTCGTGTGCGCTTCATCAACTCCGGCAGTAGATCGCTTCCGTGGTGCCGGAGTTCGGTGAACCAGTAGTAATGGTTGGTGCCGATCCAGCGACATTGCAGTTCATCTGCGGGCACGTCCAGCAGGTTGGCGGCGGCGGCGATACCGCCCTGTACGCCATGGCAGATGCCGATCGAGGTGATGGGCGAGTATTTGTGCAGTGCCCGCATGATCGGTGCCATGGGATTGGAGTGGTTGAGCAGAATCGCCCGCGGGCAGCGCGCCTCCATGCGCTGGCTGAGCTGCATATAGGCCGGTATCGAACGCAGCCCCATCATCATGCCAGCCGGACCGGCGGTGTCACCGATGACCTGATGAATTCCATATCTGGCGGGGATGTGCATGTCAGCATTGTGATACCAGGAGCCGTAGACATTTCGTGTCACTTCCGCACCACTGCCGCCGATGGAGGTCACAGCGAATCCCGCGTCGTCGAGGGCATCGTCGAGCTCTGTGGCGGCCCGTACGCGCAGACCGGTATCTGACAGCTGGGCGAGTCTGGCGCCCATGGCGGCCATGAGCTGTGCCTTCTCCGCGTCGATGTCGTAGAGCACAATCTCCGAACCGGCGAGGTCTCTCTCCAGCGCCAGGTCGGCGAGCACACGGGAAAAGTAGAGACTACCACCGCCGAGGCAGGCGATCTTCACATCTGGCATTAGACGCAGTCCTCGTATTGTCTGCCGTGCAACAGATGATAGGCGGGTTGGTCGGTCTCGCCCGTCCAACGTGACTGTGACGTCATGTAGTGTGTGGCCAGACCGCGACGGAAGCGATCGCTGTGGTTGGCACCGGAGCGGTGTTGGAGCAGACCGTGGTGCAAGGAACAGCCACCAGCCCGTAGCGTGATCGGTCGCTCCCGCTGCCAGTCGATCGCAGCGTCGGGTATACGCATGTCGCGTCGCTCGCCGACAATCCACGGTTCACTGTGGTCGATGGCGCCATTTTTGTGGCTGCCCGGCACCACATACATGCAGCCATTTTCTTCGTCGACATCGTCGATTGCGACCCATGCGGTGATCATGGCCATGGGTTCGATGGAGAAGTACGGGCAGTCCTGGTGGTAGGTTTTTTCGATTCCACCTGGTGGTTTCATGAACAGCTGGTCGCCGAAGAGCTTCACGTCTTCGCCCATCAAATCGACGATGGCATCGAGGAGCTGTGGCTTGCGGGCGTGATCGACAAAGAACTCGTCGTGCTCACTTGGCTGATTGATCTTGCGCAGGTTCTCCATGCAACGCCCGGAAGCGCCCGGTTCGAACTCGAGGATGTTACCGGGCACGTCGATGTCGCCGTCGGCAATCTGACGGATACGTCCTTTCAGGCTCCCTACCTGAGCGTCGTCGAGACAGGGATCGAGAATCAGATATCCTTCGGTGTGGAAAAAGTCGATCTGTTCGGGGGACAGCATTGGCACAATCTCCTATGGCGATCTGCTGCAACTTGGGGTGCAAACGAAACGAACCGGCTACAACCCGGCAAGGCTTGCCTGGCGTCATACCACGTCAACGCGAATATCCTCCGTCGACTCTGATATTTTCTCCGGTGATATAGGCGGCGGCGGCCGAAGCGAGGAACAGGACAGCTCCTTTGATGTCGTCATGGCCGGCCATGCGACCGAGGAGGGTGTGCTCGTCGTATCGAGTACGGAAGGATGTCGGTGCGTCGCCCGTATCAAAACCACCCGGCGACACGGCGTTTACTCTGACATTGGCAGGCCCCGCCCATGCCGCCAGATAGCTGGTCAGACCGATGAGACCGTGTTTATGAAAATGGTAGTCGGGGGATGTGGTCATGTCCGTGTCGGCGTAGAGGGCGAAACGAGGCGCGGCGACGCTCTGTATGGAGCCGATGTTGACGACAGATCCTTTGCGGCGTGCCATCATGGGTTCGAGGAAGGTACGACAGATGGCAAAAAGGCCCGTGGAATTGACGTCCATCGATTCCCGCCAACGATCCAGGTCGTCGGCGTAGGCGCGCATGGGACGACTCACCGCATTGTTGACGAGCACGTCAATCGCATCGAAGCGTTGACTCAGTCGTTGGCGTAGTTCGAGGATGGAATCCTCTTCTCCCTGATCGTAGCACTCTGCACTGACAAGAAGCCCGCGCTGTCGCAACGTGCGCGCGCACTCCTCACAGCGGGCCCTGTCTCTGGCGGCAATCACAACGTGGGCACCCGCCTCGGCGAGAGCCTCACAGATGGGCCGGCCGTAGATGCCGTACCCACCGGAGACGACGGCAACCTGTCCGGTCAGATCAAATAGTTCGTTGATATGCATGAAGTTCCCTCAGAATCCCCAGGTTCCCGGGTTTAGCAGATTTCATACGGCAAGTTCGAACGTGCCCAGGCCGATGCGCGAAACAGTCAGCTCTGTGGTGAAGATCATCCCGAGTATGTTGACCACGACGTCGCTAAAACGATCCGCCATCTTTCACCCAGACACAAGGGAGGCCTTCTTGCTGCCACCGGTTCGCCTTAACCAGAGAGAGATCCACGGCGAAATCGCCGGCCCGCGGCTGTTGATTACCGACGGCTTACACGGTAACGAATTTGAACCCTGGCGGCGATTCGCCGTCTACTGAAAGAACTCCTGCCGGGTCAGATACGTGGCACGGTGGCGCTCGTGCCCGTCGTCAACGAGCCGGCTTTTCACCGCGGCGAGAGGACGGCGGAGGATGGTCTCGACTTGGCGAGGGTTTGCCCGGGTAATCTCGACGGCAGTATAACCGAGCAGATCGCCTACGCGTTGAGTGAAACCATCCGTTCAGCCGACTACTACATCGACCTACATACCGGGGGCCGCGTGTGGCTGCATGCGGAACCCGCAGTACTCGATTGCCAGCGGCGCATAGCGCGGGCCTTTGGTCTCGGCGTCGTCTGGGGCACGTTGCCGTTACCGGGACGTTCCCTCTCGGTTGCGGCAGATGCGGGGATTCCGCGATCTATGTCGAATACCTGGGCGCCGCCACCTGTAATTCAGCCGGCGTCGAAGCGTATGTACAAGGTTGTGTGAATGTGATGGGTGAACTGGTCATGGTCGAAGACAATAGCGAGGGCGCGGGTCACATGCAGATCCAGAATCAGTCGCCCATCACGGGTTTCTTCGAACCCGCCGTTGGACTCGGTGATTCGGTCCGCGTTGGTGACGTGCTCGGCAGAGTGACAGATATGATGGGTGATCGAGTCGAAGTGAATGCGCTCGCAACAGGACGGAATCGTCCTTGTGCTACGCACATTTCCTTTGGTCAAGGAAGGGGAAAGCATCGGTGTTGTTTTGGCCGAGTCGGTCGACACTCTTGTGACCACCCTTCCAGCGGTCTACAATCAACCCTATGAGCAGAAGAATCGTTGTCACCGGCAGTGCCGGCCGAATCGGACGTTACGTAGTTCGTGATCTGCGCCAGGCGGGCCACGACGTGGTGGGAATCGATATCGTCAACCCGTCGTCACCTGACGTTGACATGCAGGTGGATCTCACCGACGCAGGACAGGTCTGCGGCGCACTGGCAGGTGCCGACGCCGTTGCACACATAGGCGCCTGGGCGAATGCCGGATTTGTGCCGGATACGAGAACCTACGGCGACAATGTGTGTGGGACGTACAATGTCTTCCAGGCCTGTGCCGATCTAGGAATCACGCGAATTGTCTCGGCCTCATCGGCGCAGGTGTACGGCTTCTTCGGCCATGCGCCCTTGTATGCACCCATCGACGAAGATCACCCCCTGCGCCCGCTCAACAGCTATGCCACATCGAAGATTGCCGGGGAGCAGGCGGCGGAATATTTTCACGATCGATACGATCTGCAGATCAGCTCTTTTCGCTTCATGGGTGTGCGAAGGCCTGACGAGTTGCCGGCGCAAATCGCGGCCATACACGAGGATCCAGCGACGGACAGTGGATTGCTGTGGACCCGAACCGATGCGCGCGACGCCGCTGCTGCCTGCCGTCTGGCGTTGGCGGCACAGGACCCACCTTCCGGGGTTTTCAACATCACCGGCGCCGAGGTCGCCGTCGATGTGGACAGTACGGAGCTGATGGCGACGCACTTTCCCGACACCGAGTCACGCTCAGAGCTGGGCGGACGCCAATCTCCGTTGAGCTGCGTACGGGCTGAGCAAGCATTCGGTTATCGTCCCCGTTTTACCTGGTCCCTCCAGCAGCAACACCCTGAAACGGACTCGGCGTGAAGGAACTGCGCTGCGACATTCTCGTCGCCGGTGGCG
>DPVW01000500.1:23400-23830 GCA_003529325.1 Candidatus Latescibacterota bacterium
CACCGGCGGTGTTGCCGCTGCCCTGGCTGCCGCCGAGGCGGGTCGTTCGGTGATCCTCACAGAAGAGACGGACTGGCTCGGCGGTCAACTCACTTCGCAAGCGGTGCCGCTCTGACGAAAATCGATGGATCGAGTCCTTTGGGTCACGGCGCGCTACCGCCGATTTCGCAACGGTGTGCGTGACTACTACAGACTGCATTACCCGCTAACTGCGACAGCGCCAGCGAACCCACGACTGAATCCGGGGGGCGGTAGTGTCTCCCGTCTGTGTGCGGAGCCGGCGGTCTACGAGACGACGATCCGTGCCATGCTGGCGCCACACGTCGCCAGCGGCCGACTGCGTGTCCTCACCCGGTGTCGTCCCATCGCTGCAAGCACCCAGGGGGATCGTGTGCAGAGCGTGACCTTTCGCCATCGGCGAAGCGGCGGG
>DPVW01000253.1 GCA_003529325.1 Candidatus Latescibacterota bacterium
TCTCCAGTCAACCGACTCGCCTCGAGGATTTCGATATCTACGAGGGAGACGAGGTGTTGACGCGCCAACAGGACACATACCACGAAATCGCCGGATACATCGCCGCCGCTCGTGATCTCGACATGGAGCTGTGTCCGACGTTATCGGCTACGGCAACACCCGCAGGGCCGGTGACCTCGGCGGCATATGAAGAAATCAGCGGTCGAATACTCGACCGAATACGGGCGTTGGGGCCCATCGACGGCGTGCTGCTTGCTCTGCATGGCGCCATGGTCGCCGAAGAGTTCCCCCACGGAGACGCCGAAACCGTGCGCCGGGTCCGGGACCTGGTGGGGCCTGACGTCCCGATCGTCGTCACCCACGACTACCACGCCAACGTGCCACCAGAGCTGGTCGAGGCGGCGGATGCGCTGCTGATCTACAAGACGAACCCGCATATCGATCAACGGGAACGGGGCATCGAAGCGGCGACAATCCTGGCGCGCACGGTGCGCGGCGAGGTCAAACCGACCATGGCTCTGGCAAAGCCCGAATTGGTCTTCAATATCTACTTTCACAACACCAGCGTTAAGCCCATGCAACCATTGATGGCTTTGGCCATCGAGTTGGAGCAACAGCAGGGGATTCTCTCCTGTTCCATCGCCGCCGGTTATCAATACGCTGACGTCGAGTGGATGGCACCCTCCGTCGTCGTCGTCACCGACGCAGACCAGGTCCGGGCAGATTCAGAGGCCCAGCGAATCTCGGAAGCCATGTGGGCGGTGCGTCAGTCTCTGCTCACCGACGTGCCGGGTCCGGCGGCGGCGGTGCGGTTGGCGATGGACAGTGACAGACATCCCGTCACGTTGCTTGATTTCGGCGACAACATCGGTGGCGGCTCCGCCGGCGACTCCACCCTGGTGCTGGAGCAGTTGTTGGCCCTGGGGGCAGATGGATGGGTGGTGACCCTGTGGGATCCCGCGGCGGCGCAAGCCTGCTTCGAGGCTGGGATCGGCGCCGATGTCGCCCTGACGGTAGGCGCCAAGACCGACGATGAGCACGGTACGCCACAGAAAATCACCGGCACTGTGAGAACCCTGAGCGACGGATCATATGAGGAGCGTGAGCGGCGCCATGGCGGCGAACGTCGCCACAGCCAGGGGCGTACTTCGGTGGTCCACGTTATCTGTGCAGGTGGCACGGGACTACTTGTGCTCAACAGCGAGCGGCAGTCGCCCAACAGCATTCACCAGATTACCAGTGTCGGGATCGCACCCGAGCAACAGAAGATCCTTGTCGCCAAGGGGGCTGTCGCACCGCGTGCCGCCTACGAGCCGGTGTCGCCGCGACTGATCGAAGTTGACTCGGGGGGTGCCTGCTGGATCGGCCGCGGTTCGGAGCGTTATCAACGGGCGAGCAAGAGACTGTACGAATGGAATCAATGAGGATCATTAAACCTGGAGAAAAATCGCATGACTCTACGAATCGGTATCGTCGGCGCCGGCGCCAACACGCGAGGTCGTCACATCCCCGGCTTTCAGGAGATCGATGGCGTCGAGGTCGTTGCCGTTTGCAATCGAAGTCGCGAATCCGGCCAGAAGGCGGCAGATGAATTCGGCATCGCCACCGTCTATGACAATTGGCAGGAACTGGTTCAAGCTGATACGGTGGACGCCGTCTGTGTCGGTACTTGGCCTTATCTGCACAGTGCGATTACGCTGGAGAGTCTGGCGGCGGGTAAACACATCCTCACGGAAGCGCGCATGGCGATGAATCTGGAGGAGGGTCGAAGCATGCTGGCCGCCTCTCAGGCATCGGACAAAGTGGCGATGATCGTGCCCGCGCCATTCTACCTGGAGAGCGAGCCGACGTTATTGGAGATGATTGCCAACGGCGAGTTCGGTGACTGGCTCGAGATCCATGTGAGCGCCCTCTCTGGTGATTGGAATCCCGGGGCCCCCATTCACTGGCGGCAGCGTCGCGAACTGTCCGGGGACAACATCATGTCCATGGGGATTCTCAACGAGACGGTGCGCCGGTATGCCGGACACGATCGGAGCTTGACGGCCCAGGGGAAGACGTTCGTGGGTGAACGGGCCGACGCCGATGGTGCCACAGCGACGGTGGACGTGCCGGACAGCATTGGCATCGTTTCTGAATTGGAGAGTGGCGCAACCGCCGTTTACCACATCAGCAGTGTTGCCGGTCGCGGCCGTGGTGGTTCGATCGAGATGCATGGCACGAAGGGGGCATTTCGTCTCGAAGAGGACGTCGCCTACGTCGCGCTGGGTGCCGCTGAGTTTGCCGAGTTGGAAGTTGCACCAGAGAAGAAGTGGGGCTGGGATGTGGAAGCCGACTTTGTCAACGCTATCCGTGATGGCAAGGCGGTGACGCATACAAACTTCGGGGATGGTGTGAGATACATGGCATTCACCGATGCCGTACAGACCAGCTTGCGGGAGGGACGCAAGGTCGATCTACCGACGATCTGAACAAACACACGGGCCTGGGACCCAGCGTCGGTCTCAGGCCCAGTTGTCGAGGACCTCTTCGGCCAGGCCAAAGCTCGTCGTCATGCCAGCCCCACCGACACCGTTGACGATTTTGACGCCGGGGGAAACATCGGCAACAAAATCGGCCGCCTGCGGATGTTTGGCATAGACACCATGCCAGCGCTCCAGGATCTCGAGATCGGGGGCCACAAGAAAACCTCGCAGATAGTGCAGAATGAGATCGTCTATCTCGCGCCGATCAAAGGGAATGATGTCGTCGCCGTATTCGTGCGAGTCACCGATGGTGATCTCACCGATACCCGTTTGTGACGCCATCACGTGGATTCCCCAACGATCGAATTCAGGGGTCTGCTCGCTAACGCGCTGCCGCAGTGCGAGCAAACTTTGGCATGGTTCGAAGGCGGCGTAGTGTCGCAGGGTCAGCCCGCCAGCCAGATGTGGCCCCAGACGCCAGGACCCGGGCTGTGGACGAGTGCGCATCATCTGCAGCTTGCAGCGCGTCAGGCCACTGTCGGCATAGATCTCAGGGAATAGCGTGTGGAAATCGGCACCGGAGCAGATCATGATCCGATCTGCCCGCCAACGTTCACTCGCTGTTTCCACGTGGTGATCGTCAATCTCTCTCACGTGTGTTGCGAAGCGGAGCGTCACACCATGTTCCTCGGCCAACCACAGTGGCAGTCTGGCGATCGCCTCGCGTGGGTCGACGCATAACTCCGTGGGACTCCACATGCCACCCAACAATCCCTCCGCCCGGACCGCGCCACTTCGACTGGCCACAGCCGCCGCATCGACGAGGTCCACGTCGTATCCGAGGTCGCCCGCAAAGCCGTCGAACTCCTGTAGCACCGCCCACTCGTCGGCGTGATAGGCCAGGTGCAGGGATCCCACCGACTCGCACCAGATCCCGGCCTGTGGCGCCACTTCGAGCCATACCTCACGCGAACGCAAGGCCCGTTCGTGGACTTTGCCGGGTGCCTGTCCCACGGGCCAGACCATGCCGAAGTTGCGTATCGACGCACCCTCTGCCCGCGTACCACGCTCGAAAAGCACGACCGAATGTCCACGCCGGGCGGCACTGAGGGCACAGGCTAGACCAACTATTCCGGCACCCACAACAGCCACATCTGCGTGCTTCACGGCCGATCCCAGGGCAGCGAGTAGGTCTTGACCCAGGTCATGGCTTTCATCGTTTCGATGACGCCTTCTTTGTAACCGAGGCCACTGGCCTTGATGCCGCCGAATGGGGTCCACTCCAGGCGGTATCCCGGCGCCTCTTTGACGTTGACGGTGCCCGCGTCGATCTCGGAGATACAGCGTTGAATGGATGGCCAGTGGTCGCTGACGACGCCGGCGGAGAGACCGTATTCCGTGTCATTAGCGATGTCGATCGCTTCGTCCAGCGTGTCGAATCGAAGAATGGCGGCAACGGGTCCGAAGGTTTCCTCACACACGAGGGGATGGGCATTGTCGACGCCATCGACGACGGTGGGCGGATACAGGGCCCCCTGACGCTGGTGACCGCACAGAACCTGCGCACCTTGTTCGATGGTGGCCTGCACGCGTGTCTCAATGCGTTGCGCCGCCTCGATGTCGATGACGGTGCCCATATCGACGGTTGCATCGTATGGATCGCCGCAGGTCAACGCCGAAGCGCGCTCGGCGAGGCGACTGGCGAATGCATCGGCCAGGCAACGGTGCACGACGAGGCGACGGATCGCCGTGCACCGCTGCCCGGAATTTTTGAAGATGCCGGCGATGGCGATATCCACAGCCTCCTCCATGTCGGCGTCTTCGAGCACGAGCAGAGGAGAGCTGCCTCCCAGTTCCAGCACGAGGCGTTTGTAGCCGGCCTGGCTGGCGATCTGCCTGCCGATCTGGCTCGATCCAGTGAAGGTCACCATGTCTACGAGCTCATGTGTGACGAGTAACTCGGCGACTTCAGTGGTGGGGCCGTTGACGACGTTGAGGGCGTCGGCGGGCAGTCCGGCATCGAGCGCAGCCTGAGCCAGCCAGTAGGCGGACAGCGGCGTTTTCTCTGAGGGTTTGAGCAGCACTGGCGTATTGGTGGCGATCGCCGGTGCCACCTTGTGGGCGACCTGATTCATCGGATGGTTGAATGGAGTAATCGCCGATACCAGGCGCAAAGGCTGCCGCGTCGTGTAGATCCGACGGGCGCGCCCATGAGGGGTGATATCACATGGGTACACCTCGGAGTCATCATCCAACGCTTTCATGGCGGCGAACTTCAGCACATCCACCACTCGCCCTGCTTCATACTGTGTGTCTTTGTAACACAAGCCGGCTTCGTCGGTGATCAGTCGACTCACCTCATCCCGGCGATCTGACACGATATGCGCCATGCCTTCCAGTACATCGGCGCGGTCGCGACGGGACAACCGGATGCGAGTGGCGTGGCTCTGCTGCAGGATTTGCGCAACCTGTTCTGGTGTGGTGGACGCAACGCGGCCAACAACATCTCCCGACCAGGGACTGCGCACCTCCACCCAGTCTTTGCCAGTCAATTGACGGCCTCCGGCGATCGTGCCGAATTCATGCATGATGTTTACGTCCGGACGCCGTTACAGAGCACGTGGAAGAGATCGAAGTTGCGCAACTCGCCTGCGGCAAGTCGATTCGCAATGTCATCGTTGATGGGGCGG
The DNA here is from genome assembly GCA_003529325.1 of Candidatus Latescibacterota bacterium. Lineage (GTDB taxonomy): Bacteria > Latescibacterota > UBA2968 > UBA8231 > UBA8231 > UBA8231. Next base: position 5,156 of record DPVW01000253.1, read on the forward strand.
TTGAGGATGAAGGGCACTGTCGATTCGTGCAGACCACCGTGGGATCGAAGCCCCAACGCCACATCCTTCAAGTCGTGCCACTCAGGCGTACGACCCAACACAGTGTGCTGGTCAGAGAGCACGACGAGATCGCCGATTCGGTCGGCAGGCAACTGGAACAGTTGTGCCGCCTCGGACCGTTTCAGCACGCGTTCGACGCCAGGAATTGCATCCAGGCAAGTGGCGGTTCTTTGCACCTGATCGGCGTCGACGTAGACGGTGGCGTAGGAGCCGAGTGCACCGTGGTGCACGACATAGGGATCGGTGATCGGCAGGATGACGCGTGCGGCAATCCCCGCGTCGCGCAAGAGACTCTCCACATACTGGACCCTCGGCGAACCGTCCTGCTTGGTCTTGTCATTCATGCCGTGATCCGCTGTGATACCAACGATGGCACCGCTGTCATGTAGTTCGCCAAGGAACCGGTCGAGACGTGCATAGAAGGCATTGGCCTCTACCGACCCCGGAGCGTATTTGTGCTGTACAAAGTCTGTTGTTGACAAGTACAGCACACGTGGTGGTGGTTTGCGGTTCATCAACCGGGCGCCTGCTTCGATGCAGAACACACTCGCTTCCGGTTCGTAGATCCCCGGATTCTCTCGCCCGACGAAATCAAGGACAGCCTCGATGCCGTTGCTTTCAAGGGTTGCCTCGTGAGCTTTCTCTACGGAAAAACGGACGCTCGTTGCGGGCAGTCCTTCCGACAAGAAAGCGCCCAACTTGTCCTTCGTGGTAACTGCCGCAACATCCACCCCCGACTGCGCCAGGGCGGCCAGCAACGTTGGGCAGCGAAGCCAACGCGGGTCCTGCATCAACACCTCTTCATCCGCCTCAGCATCGTAGTAGAAGTTGCCCGGAATGCCATTCACTGCTGGCGGCACACCGGTGACGATGGCGACGTTGTTCGGATTGGTGAAGGAAGGCACGACACTGCGCGCTTCGCCGCGCACACCAGCGTTGACGATGGCTTGCAAGCGGGGCATGACGGCTGCCGCCTCGTCGAGATACGCTGGCTCACAGCCGTCGATGCAAATACCGACGACGGGTGTCTGTGGGATCGTGTACGAACGACCGTTAACGGTGACAGCAGGTTCTGAACTCACGCAGACTCCTGTGGGGTGACGGCGACACGCAACCATTGTCGCTGTGCGCTGGCTTCGAGGGCCTCATCGAAACGACTCAATGGTATCGGTGGGCTCACCAGATCGGTGTACGGAAACCGTCCCGCTGTTCGATCGAGGAAGGCGATACCCGCTTCCAGATGTCGGGGACTATAGTTGTGCACCCCGCGCAGGGTGAGACACTTGCGGATGATTCGTTCTCCCGTCAGGCCACCCAGATCGGAGTCGGGGTGAACCATGCCAGCCAGCACGTAGACACCCCCGATGCGGATGTGATCAACCCCCTCCATGACGGCGAGACGATCACCGGACAGTTCCAGGACCGCGTCGACACCATGGGCAGCGGCCTGTCGAATCTGGTCCTGGCGCTCATCGGAACTTGCGTCACAATCGATGGGCTCGGCGCCGAAACGGCGGGCGAGTTCCCTTCGTGCCGGCACGGGGTCAGCACAGAACACATGCTCCACGCCGCGGTCGCGCAGCCAGGCGCAGGCATAGATGCCGAGCAGACCGGCTCCCTGCACCAGCACCGAGGAGGCCGACACTGGCACGTGGCTCAGGACATTGGCGATGGTCGCCAGGGCACAGTTGGCGGGGGCCACCAATTCGTCGCTCAGGCTCTCGGGGACAGGGACAATCCTCGTGCCTTGCCGGAGAATCACATGTGAGGCGTAGGTGCCATTGAGTCCGAAGCCGTCGTCTGTGGTGGCGTGGCCGTATTTGAACAGATGGTCGCACTTCTCCGGGAGATCATAATCGGTGCAGAAGGAGCAGGTGCCGCAACTGTCCGCGATGGACCAGGTGACCCGATCCCCGGTGTGAAGCTCGTCCCGGCCTGATCCGCAACGCACGACTTCACCGACACCCTCGTGACCAAGGATCGCTGGTGTCGGTTCGGCTCGACGACCTTCGATCGTATGCAGGTCCGAGCCGCACAATGTGGCGAGGCGTAGGGCGACGAGCGTTTCACCAGGGCCGAGAACATCTGGCAGGGGGAACTCGCGCAAACGAATGGGGTGTCCAGGGCCATCGAAGACCTGGGCGAAGGCAATGGCTGACATGAGGGCCTATCGGTTGAAACTGGGCCTGGACTAGGGCTGCAGTGAGCGCCGGTAGAACATCTCCAGCGAGTCCTGCGGCTCCCAACCCAGAAATCGTCGAGCTTTGGCGTTGGAATATTTGCCGTGAGGCAGGTCCGCAGTGACAAAAAAGACCTCGTTATGCGATGGCAGTTTCGCGACATCCGCCTCCAGGGCGCAGCGAATGGCGCGGGCGGCGTCCGGGAAGGTGACCGAAAACGGGATCAAGCCGCGTCGGCCACCATAAGGGCTGTCGGGGTCCGTGGAGCGGAAATTCAGAAACAGCATGCAGAGCACGTGTATCGGAACCTGCTCCGCGAAGATGCGGCAGATCTCCTGCCCCGCCGATTTGCTCAACGCATACAGATCCGTACCGGCGTGGGCGGGTACCTCTTCGACGATGCCGAAGTCATACGTGTGGTAGGGCTCTCCGGTGATGGTGAAATGAGGCCCCGTGTTGATGATACGTTCGTGGCCCAGGTCGGTGGCTACGCGCATGGCATTGTACGTACCCACCGTGTTCACATCCCAGGCAAGCTGTCGATGCGGGCGCAGAACCGAACAATTCACGATCACATCACAACCGTCGGCGGCGCGCCGAACCTGCTCCAGGTCGGAGACGTCGACGTGCATCGTTTCGTGTGGGGATCTGTCCGGCAGCTTTACGTCCGTGATCCGCAGGCTGTAGTCGCTGGACCGCTCCAACTCCTCCACCACCCAGGGTCCGAGATACCCATTGCCGCCGAGCAGGCAGACCTTCATGTGCGCTCTCCACGCGGGCGCCCGAAGTCATACTGCAGCTTCACATCGAGCTGCTGCCTGCCGCCACCGATGGGAAAACGGGCACCCTCGAAATCGCCCTGCAGGTGGAACAGTCGGTATGTCCGCGAACCGTCGTCGCCTACCAATGTTGCGGCGACGCCGTTGGCGGCGTCTCGTGGGTCGATCGCCATGGGGTCCAATTCGTCGTCATCGCCGATGCCATCCGCATCGACCAGATGGCCGAGTCGCAGAATGGTCAGGCGGATCTGCGCTGTCTGGGCAAACTCGCGGGTGACGAATTCGCCCAGGAGAGGTGCCATAACTGCCGGTTCCGTCGTCGGCCGGGGGTGCCAACTGGTGGAGACGAGGAAATCGGGGTCATACCCCATGAATGCATCGAGTGAGGTGACATAGACCAGGTGTTTGACCCCGGCATCGACTGCGGCGACAAGCAGGTTATAGGTGCAACGGGTGCAGGTGTCGATCCAGGTCGCCGCATCGGCAGAGGCGGCGTCGGCAGGTCCCGGAATGTGGACGATCGCTTTCATACCGGCGACCAGATCATCTGTCTGCCGCCCGTGCCCGAGTTGGGACTGGACGAATTCGTCATCGGTGCGCAAGCGTCGCCGGTCCGTAAGGCGTAAGCGGTGTCGCCGACGCAGACTCTTGGCGACAGCCTTGCCGAGCGCGCTGGTGGCGCCAGTGAGCAGGACCTTCACTGCAAACCGGCGCTGCGAAAGGCGCAATCGAGGGTGCGCCAGGTCAACTCCGCAGCAGCGAAGGGGTCGTAATCCGGTCGTTGTTGCACCATAAAACTCACCTCGGCGGTGATGTAGCCATCATATCCAGCCGCTTCCATCTCGTGCAGATATTCGACGAAATCGAAGGGTCCCTCCCCGGGAATGAGAAACTCGTGGTCCGGCGCCCGTCCGCGTTGGTCTTTGACGTGGGTATGCACGGTATGCGGCGCCATGGAGGCAACCGTCTCTTTCGTCGGCATGCCCTGCACATCGAAGTGGCTGATGTCATAGTTGAGTTTGAGAAAATCGGAACCGATCTGTTGTAGCAGCCAGAGTGTCTTTTCCGGTGTATCCAAAGCGGAACCAACGTGCGGCTCGAGGGCGATGACGACACCGGAGGAGGCGCCATAATCGACCAATCCACCGACGCGCTCAACGATGAATTGGCACTGGGCGTCCCAATCGGCTGGGCTGCCACCCAAAGTGGTGTCCAATGCGGGTGGTTGGGCGCCCGCAGCAGTCCAGTCAACGCAGAGATCGATGGCTCCCGTGAGCCGCCGCCAGTTCTCACCATGTTCGTCGGCATCAACGGCGAGCAAAGACCGATGGCCGGCGATGGCGGGCATGTCCAGACCGAGATCATCGAAGAGGGCGCGGATGCGCCGCCGCTCGACAGCATCGAGGGTATCGAGCTCGCTGGTGAAGCCCGGGATGACCGTCGGCTCAACGCCGGTGAATCCCAGACCCGCCAGGTGCCTGAGCGCCTCGTCGAGCGGCACCGTCGGCATGCCCCAGGTGCAATAGCCGATTTGCATCCGCTAGAGGATCTGCCGATCGATGTTGACTGCCACCATGTCGTGCACATCCGAATCACGCAGAGCGCTGGGAGATTGCATCTCGAGGACGGCCTTTTCGTGCAACTCGTCGATCGACCGGCAACCCGCCGTGGCGAAGGTGGAGCGCAGGATCTGCAGCACGACTGGGAGCTTCTCGGAGACCGATCCCAGATGCGGCACGTACCCCGTGATCCCCTCCTCGAAGAACAAGTCTTTCAGCTGCGAGTAGCGGCGATGGTTGCGCGCCTTCTGACTGCCTTCCATCCAGTACTCCTTGACGATCTCTCCGGCGGCATTGCGCATGAGATTGCCCGCTGACTCGGTGTATCGAGCGAAGAAGTTGCCCATCATCAGTGCGTCAGCACCGAGGGCGAGGGCGACGGACATGTCCGCTGGCCCGGAGATGCCGCCGTCGGCAACGATCGGGATGTATTGCCCCGTCGATTCGGCATGTGCATCCCGTGAGGGGATGATATCGAGCAGGGCCGAGCCCTGGCCGCGGCCGGTAGCTTTCACCTCCTGGGTTGTGCAACCAGAGCCGATGCCCATGCCGACCTTGATGCCGTCCGCCCCGGCTTCGACGAGAAACTCGAAGCCCCGAGCGGTAACGACGTTACCGGCGACGACGGGCACATCGTAGGTCGACTTGATCCATTCAATCATCTGCCGCTGGTACTGTGTGTGACCATCGGAGGCGTCGATGACGAGCACGTCAACCTCATGCTCGACCAGACACTGAACCCGTTCCCGGTCTTCAGGGTGGGTGGAGACGGCGGCACCCACCAGCAGCCGCTTCTTTTCGTCGACCGACTCGTTCGGGTGCTGCAGGTGCTTGTCCAGGTCCTTCTTGAAGACCGCCGTCTGCAGCATGCCATGATCATCAACGATGGGCAGGAAGCCGCGACCGAACTTGATCATCAGCTGGTTGGCTTCCTTGAGATCGGAGATATTGACGCCATACTGGACGTCGGTGCGCATGCGATCTTCGACAGTGTGCGCATGATCGCGCCGCACGTCGAAGTCCTTGTCGGTGATGACACCGAGAAGTTTGCCGTGGAAATCCCCAGAATCCGTCACCGGGAAGGTCGTGTATCCCATCTCGTTGACGATATCGATGACGTCGGCGATCGTGTGGCGAGGCGACAGGGTGGTAATGTTTGTCTGAAAGCCGGCCTTGAAACGTTTGACACCACCGATCTTCTCGGACTGTTCCTCCACTGTCTGACTCACTGGCAGGATGCCGATGCCACCGAGCTGGGCGATGCCGATGGCCATCTCGGTGCCGGTCACCGCCTGCATGGCTGCCGTCAGGAAAGGGGTCTGCAGTCGCAGAAAGTCGTCCCCCTTACGGCACAGGCGGGTAGTGAGGTGGACGTTGAGGGCATTGCCGTCCGGCGCTGTGTAACCGGGCAGAATGCGAAATTCACGAAGACTGTGTGAGGGGCGTTGGAGAACCTTCGCCATGTTGACACGTCCTTCATAGAGAGCCCTCGGGGAGGAGAGCTCGAAATGCGGCGGCGAGGGGGAGCTG
>DPVW01000069.1:0-11879 GCA_003529325.1 Candidatus Latescibacterota bacterium
CCCGAGCCACCATCCACCCACGAGACGAGCCTAATCCAATATACAACGCCTACGCTGCCGTTTCACTGACCACTCGTGAGTCGTCGTCAAGACGCAGAGCGATCTGCGGCGCAGGTCAACATGCCGGACTCTCCTGGCGTCATCAACAGAGAAAGTCGTCGACTTCGCCCCAACAGGCGCTGAGGAAAGGTCGCTGACATACGCTGCAGGGTGTGGCTGGCGTCTACTCCCTCGAAGAGTGCCATCAACTGTCGATGGGCATCCCCCGACAAAACCGTGTCCAGCACCTCCAGAGCGTAGACCGCTGCTCGGGGAGGTGACTGTGTAACTGTTCCCCTGCCCGTTGGATTGTCGACCCATCGCCGACCAAAGAAAGCAATTGCAGGCAACGTCTCCGGATCTGTGCGAGTCTGTACTCGAGGGCACGGTGCAGCGGTTCAACCGCGCCCTCTGCATCGACACCGATATCGACGATCGCCACCATAACCCATGCTGAGTCACCGAGTTCCTGCCACAAGAATTCATCGATATTATCGCGGTCCGCAGCGGCCGCTTGATAGTTGGCGCGACCAAGCGTCTGGAGAATGGCACTGCGCAGCCTCCGATCCTCCGTATCCATGCGTACCCGAAGCGGGCGATGAGGAAGGCGATGGCGACGGAGTAGAAAGCCAGCAGCACGAAGGCGGGCCATGCCGCATCGGTGAGGCCGAAACCGAGACGCAAGCCAGGACACCCAAAAGCAGTGCCAACAGGAGGCTGCGGAACAGTCGGGCCGTTGCCGGGCTTTGCTGTAGAGCCAGGCGGCTCCGATGCTCATTGCCGCGGAGGCAATGTATGCGTGTGGCAGCCAATCAGAGGTGTGGTAAAGAAGCAGCTCGTTGCCGGCGGAAATAGCGGTGCCACCGCATGCAGCCCTGCCAGGCCTTGCCAACGCCACTCGCTGGCCGGGCGAGCGGCCTGGGTCATCCCTTCTGCTCCATGTCGAACAGGTCGAGTTGTGCCGCCCGATCGTCATCAGCAAAGCCGGAAACAGCAACACCAAGCAGACGTACACCCCGCCGTCTGGCATCGGTTCGCCGCAGCAATTCCAACGCGATGTCAAAAACCGGCGGCGCCGAATCGAGGTACAGTCCACCGGTAAGGGAGCGGGTCACCGTCTCGAAATCGGGGTAGCGCGCCTTGAGCGTGACGACGCGGCCCCGCAGACTACGTCGTCGTAGACGACCGGCTACGTCTTGTGCCAGATCCTGGACGGCATAACGCATCTGATCTTCGTCGAAGATATCGGTGGCAAATGTCGTCTCCGAACTCAGTTGCTTGGGTTCAGAGATGGGGGCAACGGGCTCGTTGTCGATGCCCTGCGCCCGCAGGTGCAGGTATTGGCCCCGTCGCCCAAACTGTCGTTCCAAATCGGACACACTCGCTGCAGCCAACTGGGCGATTGTGTCGATGCCGATCGCCTGCAGCCGTTCGCCAGTCACCTTGCCAACACCGGGAATCTTGGCGACTGGCAAAGGATCGAGAAAGGAGCGGATCTGATGTGGCATGATGGTTACCAGGCCGTCAGGTTTTTCCAGATCGGACGCAATTTTTGCGACAAACTTGCTCGGCGCTACACCCGCCGAGGCCGTGAGCTGCAACCGTTGTCGGATGTCCCGCTTGATCACACGGGCCACACGGTGACCGAATGGGATTTCCTGCTTGTTCCAGGTCACGTCGAGGTAAGCCTCATCGAGAGAGACCGGTTCGACGAGGTCGGTGTGTTCGTGGAAGATTTCATGGATGCCACGGGAGACTTCCCGATAGCGGTCGAAATCGGTGGCGACGCGAATGACATGCGGACACAGCCGAAGGGCGGTGCGCATCGGCAAGGCACTGCGAATGCCGAAGGCGCGGGCCTCGTAGGAGGCGGCGGCAACAACCCCACGCCCTTCCGGTGTGCCGCCGACGACGACGGGCTGGCCACGCAGTGACGGGTCATCCCGTTGCTCGACGGACGCATAGAAGGCGTCCATGTCGATGTGGATGATCTTGCGACTGCTGCGCTGCGTCACGACGGGAATGGCAGCTGGGAGATTCGTCCTGAGGTAGGCAAGTGCTCGTCGGCGCTGACGGTGATGGGCGTGTCGGCATTGCAGTGTGCGGTACGCACGTAACCGAGTCCGATGACGCCTAGGGTGGGGGACTCGGCGACACTCGTAATGGCGCCGACGCCACGTCCCTGAACCTCAACGGTGGCGCCGGGGGCGACAGGGCCGTCGAGGCGCAGACCGACGAGGTGTTGCTTGACCTTCTTGTAGGTATCGAGACGGGCGACGACCTCTTGCCCGGTGTAACAACCTTTGTTCATATGAATGGCATCACCCAACCCCGCCTCCCAGGGGTTGTGCTCGAGCGTCAGTTCTGCGCTTGCGGGAACCCCCCACTCCACACGCAGAACTTCATACGTACTGTGATGCATGGGCAGCGCCCCAGCGGCGGTAAGTCTCGCCACGACAGTATCGATGTCGGCGCCCCACACGCGTACGGCGGTATGACCACCCCTTTCGATGCGCATCGCCTTCAGACCGTCGCGAGAAAGGCATGCGAATGTGGGGAGCTTGGCCACATCGAGGCCAAGGATGTCGGCGCATACGGTCGCTGCCTGTGCACCGAGCACCTCGATCTGGCTGTCCTGTCCAGTCTCGTCCTGCCACTCTATCTGTTCGCTGAAGTGATACCGATCGAGCCACTCGATAAGGCTCACAGCTCCTCCCCGACCAACAAATGCGTAGGTTTCATCCGCCTCGACACGGCACAGTTCAGCGACTTCCACGATGCGTCCCTTCGGGTCGCAGAACACGGTGCGCAAGCCCTTGCCCACAGGGCAGCCCAGGGTGTCATTCGTCGACAACCGATGGAGAAAGTCGAGGTGTTCGGAGCCGGTGAGTCGCACCCGTCCGTGCGAAGACGTAGCAGAGAAGGCCATCCCCGCAACAAAGGCTCGGTACTGGTCCGGATCCGCTCTCGGGATTGTAGTGGTCATCTGTTTCTATCAGTCGACGATCTCGAATCGGGAGCCCACCTCAGGATCTTTGGTGACCTCGATGCGTACTGGGAAGGCATCCTTCAGTTCGTCTAGATGGGTGACGACGAGGACTTTGTCGAAATCCTTGCTGATCTGCTGGATCGCTTCTCGCAACTGCTCGAGACCGCGGGCGTCCTGGGTGCCGAAACCTTCATCGATGATGAGCGTGCGGAGCCGGGTACCCGCTCTCCGGGCCAGCACCTTCGACAGCGCAATGCGCAAGGCGAAATCGGTGCGGAATGCCTCGCCACCGGAATAGAGGTCGTAGGACCGTTCGCCCATCTCATCGGCAATCTTCACCTCCAAGGTTTCGCGGCTGCCACCGCCCTTCAAATCGCGCAGTGACTCGATTGTCACCTGGATGCGGTTGTCTGTCAACTGCCGCAGGATGGCGTTGGTCTCATCCTCGATCTCGGGAATGGCACTTTCGATGATGAGGGCCTGGATGCCATCTTTGCCAAAGGCCTCCACGAGTTGACTGTAGAGCCACTCGTCCCGTTCTACCTTGCGGCTTGTTTTTGCCGCATCTGCCGCCTCTTCGGCGACACCGATCAAGTGCTGTTGGCGCGACTGCAGAGAGCCCTGCCGCTGCAGCAACCCATCCCGATCATGTCGTAGTCCATCGGCCTTGGTCTGTGCCGCGGTGCAGTGATCGTCGGCATTGGCTAGTTCTTTCAGTTCGGCGATGCGTTTCTGTTGTCGCCCTGCGACCAACGCCATTCTCTGCAAGGCGGCGGCGTGTTCGTCGCCCAGGCGCTGCAGTGCCTCTTCGGTTGCCTGCATCTGGTCGCGGGCGGCGTGGAGACGTTCCGCCGCCACCGGGGCATCTGTCAGTGCCTCGAACTGGGCACGTACATGTGCATGATCTGTTTCGTCGTAGCTGAGGTTTTGTCGTTCTTGGAGTAGTCGGTCGATTTCGATGTCGATTACATGAGAGAAGGATCCGGAGTCGAGTTCGTCCTGGGATGCACGTACGTGCCCATTGGCCTGCGCCCTTTCCGCCTCCGTTTGGACGCGATCCTGTCTGGCTCCCAACAGCAGTCGATGCTCCGCATCGACTGCCGCGCCATCACGCACTCGATCGTCAAGTGTATTCAGCCGATCGAGGTCGAAGGAGAGTTCCTCGAGTGCCCGTTCGGTCGAAGCCTGGGTGAGGCGTGCCTGGCTGGCAAAATCTCCATCCTGTAGGCGGTGCGTGAGCTCGGTGATCTCCGTCAACAGATTGGCCGCCAGGGTCTCATCTTCGTCGAGTTGTCGACGCCTGGCGCGCAGCAGCGCAACCTGTTCCTGCAGTTGGGCGAGATCGGTGGCATCTTCTTCCAGTTTTCGGAAGCGGCGCCGCAGATCAGCCAGTTCCTCATCACGCCCTGTCGCCTTGCGTTGCAGGATCCCCCGACGTTGATTCAACACGCCTTCCCGTTCGTTGAGTTCTGCATCGATTCGTCGCCGATGATCGGTGTCGAGATTCGTGCCGCATAAAGGGCATTCTTCGAGTTCACCGCGGCCAACAGCGGCTATTTTTTGCACCAGTTCGTCGCGCTCACCATCCAGTTCGGCCAACCGTTCACGGGTCTGTTGGGCCTGGGCCCGGACTCGTGTGCCCTCCTCACGGAGCTGCCTTATTTCCTCCGACCGCTTGCCTGCTGCTTCCAGATCGTTTTCCGCGACCTCGATCTGTTGGGCCAATTTACCAGCGGCTTCGATCCGCTGACGAATTTCCTGCAGTCGTGCCTCGACGCCCCGATGGCGCTCGGCGAGTCGACGCTGCTCCAGTTCGATGGTATGGGCACTCTCATCTCGGGTGGCGCGCAATTCCTCCCAGCGATGACGCCTTCGACGCAGATGCTCCAACTCCTGTCGATTGCTTGTGAGATCGCTGAATTGTGTCTCGATGCGATCGGCATTTTGTAGCACGCCGTCGAACTGTCGCAAACGCTCAACCAGACTCTCGAGTCGGGCCGCCCACGTTGCCCGCCGCTGCTCCACCTGGTGTCTGGCGTTTTCGATCTGCCGGCGTATCTCGTCCATGTTGGCAACGATGTCACGATCAGCCGCCTGTCGCTTGTCGAGCCGACCGCCCTCCATCTTCAGATGCCTGTAGCGGACCAAATCGGCTTCGATTCGGTCCGCCTGGGCGACGATCTGAGCGCCCACATTGTGACGTTGTTGGGCAGAATCCATGTCTTGTTCGAGACGCTGACAGGTAGCGTCCAGATCGGTGGAGTCCGCCTTGTCGCGATGGGTGTCGAAGCGCAAGGTCTCCGCCCGCAGACGCCGTTCACGCCAGAGTTGCAGTTCCTTTTCTGTGCCTTCGAGATCAACCTCCACCGAGAGCAGTTCGCTTTCGGCGCATTTCAGCTCCGCGTCCACACCGGGACGAGTTGCCAATTGCGTGTCGAAGATGGCTTGGCACTGACGGAGGTCGCGCAGTTCGGCGGCGTGCGCCTGTTGCCGCACCCGGGCACCCTCCTGCAATCTGTCGTATCGCGTCAGGCCGAGGATGCGGGCGAGCAGTTCCTTGCGCTCACGCGAGCCCTTTTTCGTGAAGGCGTCGGCCTGCCCCTGCTGGAGAAAAGCGGAGTTGACGAAGGTCTCATAGTCCATCGACAGCAGCCGATTGATGTGGTTCTGCGTAACACCAATTGCGCCGGCCTCGGACAAAGGGCGGTAGGTTTCGGTATCCGGGTCCAGGATCTGCAGTTCTAGTTCGGTGATATTGGAACTGGGTCGGCGACGAAAGCTGCGCAGGACTCGGTGCGTACCACCGTCGAGTTCGAAGGTAAACTCCACCCGCATCTGCTGTGCTCCGAGGCGCAACAGACCCTCGTCTGGCTTGCGGTCATGCCTTCCTTTGCGGGCCTGGCCCCACAGAGACCAGGTGATCGCATCGAGAAGGGCAGTCTTGCCATTGCCATTGGCGCCGGATAGGCAGGCCACATGGAAGCGGGTAAAGTCGAGGGTTTGCGCCTGCTGGCCATAGCTGAGGAAGTTCTGCAGAACCAGCCGTATCGGAATCAAGAGTCGTCCCCTCTGGCGTCCAGTGTCAGGTCGCGCTCAAGCTGCACAGCGTATCGCCTGAGATCTTCGCGGTGGGGCTGTAGGTCCGGTCGATTGTCGATAAAGCGCTCGAGGGCGAACCCAGTACCGGCATCCTGCGGTACGGCGGAACGCCGTTGGCGCTCTCGGGGAGTTATGTTGGGGGCGATGATGGCCACATGATGAACACCCGATTCCCCAAGAGCGCGGCGGATGGCGGCGGTGTCGATACGCTGTCCGGCTGCAGCGCTGTAGCGCACGCGGAGGATGGCATCACGCAGGTTTGATCTGCCAATGGCTTTAAGGATGGCCGCCGTCGGCTCGTCGTCACCTGTCACATCGACATCGATGGTGACGAAAGGCCGCGCCGGTGTCGATATGAATTCGTAGGATGTGGTGCGCCGCCCACCCTGGACGTCGATGCAGATCGAGCAGAAACCTTTGGTCTCTCGCTCTTCGCCAAAATCGACGCGCTCCACACTACCACTATAAACGACGGCAGGCATGCCGCCGGGGTTGAGGTCCTGATGTCGATGCACGTGTCCGAGAGCAACGTAATCAAACGCGGGATTGGCCAGGTCGCTGGTCAACAGTGTCGGGTCGGCGCCGATGAGCGCCGTGCGCTCCGAGCCAGAGAGCAGGGCCCCGGCGGCGGCTACGTGGGCGACCAGTACGGAAGGGGTATCCGGCTCGAGACGCTCGGCGAAATCCCGAATCTGCCGCGCACACAGGCGGCTGATCTGGCGTAGCATGTCTTCCTGAGAAAGTTGCTTATACGTGTCGTCCGCTCGCAGGTAATGGCGTGTTGGCCACGGCAGACCGGCGATCTGCAGCGGGCCACTTTTTGTCGTCAAGGTGAACAGGCGGGGGGTGCGGACAACGTGAGTCGCAGTCAAGTCGAGTGCGTTGAATACGTCCACGGAAGTCGCGCGGCCGAAGGCGACGGGCGTGTCGTGGTTGCCGACGACGAGCACGATGGGGATGTCCGCCTGCTGCAGTCGGCGCAGTTGCACAGCGAATTCCCGTTGCCAGGTGGGGTTCGGCGTCGGTGTCCGGTACAGATCACCGGCGAACAGAACGGCATCAACCTGGCCTTCGATGGCGGCGTCGAAAATCGACTCCAGGCAACCCCGGAAGTCGAGCAGGCGCGTATGCAGACCCGTTACCGGATCGATTCGGCCGTAGTTCTCGATCCCCAGATGGAGATCGGCGAAATGGAGTAGCTGCACCTCGGGCCTTGCCTTCCCAGAATTCGGGTGAAGGAACGACCGGGGGGAGATGCCGGTGGAACGGATTGGGAGAATACGGACCGAACAAGGGCCGTACCTAGGTACTTGGGTCAATGTATAGAGGGTATAGAACCCGCGAAAGGGGGGTTTTTCGTGCGCCAAGGAGGCATCTCTACAGGCTTGCCCTGGTGGCTGCAGGTAGCTATATTAACGCACTTGTCGAGGACGAACTCGTACGAGCGGAAGCGGCGCTTCAGCCACGCTTCCGCTTTTTTGTATTCAGAGTCAGGAGTGATCGATCAGATGAGCGAGGTTTACCTTTCGCGCGACGGTATCAGCAAGCTCCAAGAGGAGCTGAAGGAGCTCAAGACTTCTGAGCGCCCGATCGTACGCGCCTCTCTGCAGCGAGCCCGCGAGTTCGGTGACCTGTCCGAGAATGCCGAATACGCAGCTGCCAAAGAGCGCCTGATGTTTCTCGAGCAGCGGATCAACCGGCTCGAAGAAACCCTCAGCCGTGCCGTACTGCTTGAGAACGAGAATATTCCTGACGACAAGGTCTATATCGGCGCCACGGTGCAGTTACAGGATCTGGCCAAGAGTGGTGAGTTGACCTACACCTTGGTCTCTCCAGAAGAGGCGGACTTCGAGGAGGGCAAGATCTCGACGGTTTCGCCCATCGGTAAGGGCCTGCTCGGCAAGGAAGAGGGGGACGAGGTGGAGATCACCGTTCCTGCTGGCACGCTGCATTACAAGGTTCTAAAAATCAGTCGCGACTGATCAGACCAGCTGGACGGTGACCGCTTCGGACCACCCTACCTACCAAATAGTAGGTTGCCAGACACGCTCCCAATCGGTGGTTCGCAGCATCTCGAGCCTCCTTCAGGACCAAACAACATGTGGCACCGATCTCTCCAGCTGATTTCCCAGTCCCTGTCTCTGGGTACTGGGGTGTCGCGGATGGCCGCCCTGGTCGCAGAACATCTGCACGTCGATCGTTGTGATGTTCTGCTCTATGATCGCACCACAGACGAACTGGTCCTGCAGGTCGATAGCTCGATGCCGACCGTGCCCGAGGTGCGCGTCGCCCTGGGTCAGGGACTGACCGGACTGGCAGGCAGTGGCCGTCGTACCATTCACGTGCCGGATATGCGGCGAGATCCACGCTCACTCGATCTCGGTGACGGGGTCGACTATCGGAGTATCATCGCAGTGCCCATAGTCGAGCAGGAGGAGCTCGTCGGCGTCTGCAGCCTCCAGAGCCTGGAAGAGCGGCATTTTTCAGAGGAGGAAGTCACATTCCTTGAGGCGACGATCAGGTCACTGCTGGTGCTGATGGTCTCCACGGCTCGGTCACGGCAGGACCTGGATCGGCGCAACGCCCAGATTCAGGCGCTCAATGAACTGGGCCAGGCCATGAACTCGGGACTCGACCTCGACGAGTCGCTCGAGTTGATTGCAGCCCGTGCCGCCGAGGCCCTGGGTGCAAAGGGGTCGGTGATTCGACTCAGCGTGGCGGATGGAACTCTGGCATTGGCGACCTTGTATTCGCAGACTGACGAGGGCATCGACTCGACCTACGAGAAGCGGATCGCCGAATTCGTCGCCGCCACCGGTGAACCGATCCTGATCGATGATCTACGGACCGACGAGGAGCCTAACGTACTCGGTTCGTCGCTGTTGTGTGTCCCCCTCGTTCTGGAGGAGAGTGTCGTCGGCACACTGACGCTACTCGACAAGATCTCCACCGATCGCCGGGATCGGCGAATTTTCACCGATGATGACGTCAACACGCTGTTTGCCTTATCCAGTCAGATCGCCGCCGAGATCGAGGATATTCGTCTAACCAAGCGGCTACAGGAACTCGTGCGCACGGAGCAGAAGCAGGGCAGGCAGCTGCGCACGCTCTATGATCGCTCCCGGGCTCTGCTGGAGTCGATCTCGGACGGCTTACTCGCAGTCGATGACAACGGTGTTGTACTCGAGGTAAACTCGGTCGCTCGCCGCATCCTTGGTAGGCCCGTCGAAGAGATCGAAGGACGAGGGATTGCCGATTTGATAGACGACAAGCCACCGATCGTGTCCTGGGTTTCTCGTGGTGAGCAGTTCAGTAGCCGGGTGATCACTCTGAAAACGGCGGAGGGACGGGTTGCCGCCATGGCCAACCTGCAGCCCTTCCACGATGACAAGCAGGGCCCGGTGGGCGCGGTCTTGACCTTCCGCGAAATGAACGAGGTTGGCCGTCTCGTCAATCGGGTCATCGGCGTGGAGCGGATCTTCAACTTCGATGATATTCTCGGTGAGAGTGCGGTGATTGAGAATAGCAAGGAACTGGCACGTGTCGCCGCCGGAACCGCCTCAAATCTCTTGATCGTCGGCGAAACGGGAACCGGAAAAGAGGTTTTCGCTCAGGCGATCCATAACGCCAGTGCCTTCAGTGATGGCCCTTTTCTCGCTGTCAACTGTGCGGCTCTGCCCCGCGACCTGATCGAAAGCGAACTGTTCGGTTATGTGGAGGGAGCCTTCACCGGTGCCAGCCGCAAGGGACGGCTTGGTAAATTCGAACTGGCGAGTGGTGGATCGCTGCTTCTTGATGAGATCGGAGAAATTCCGCCTGAGGTGCAGGTCAAGTTGCTCCGCGTCCTGCAGGAGAAGGCGATTGTCCGCGTCGGTGGGGATCGGAAGATTCCTGTCGATTGTCGGGTGATGGCGGCGAGAAATCGAAATCTGCACCAGGCTGTCGCCGAGGGTGGTTTCCGCCAGGACCTCCTCTATCGGCTCGATGTCATCTCAATCGACTTGCCGCCGATGCGCGATCGGGCCGGCGATCTTCCACTTTTCATCGAGCGCTTCATCCGTATCCACGCAGAGCGCAATCACAAGGTTGTGGAAGGCATCGAGCCGGATGCGCTGAGTCTGTTGACGCAGTACGCCTGGCCCGGAAACGTGCGCGAAGTCGAAAATGTCGTCGAACATGCAGTCGCCCTGGCCCGTGGTCGTTTGATTGCCATCGCCGATCTACCAGCCTCTCTGAACCGGGCGCTGGGTGCGGATGGCAAGTCGACAACCGGGCTTGCGGATGCCAGACGCGGTTTTGAAACGGCTCAACAACGTCTGTATCTCGAGGCGCTCAAAGAAGGTGGCGGAGATGTGCCAAGGGCTGCAGAACTGCTTGGCGTCAGCAGGGCGACATTTTACCGTCGGCTGCGGAAACTGGGGCTCACCGACGAAGTCCCCCGATTGAGATACGAAACTCATAATTGAGACGATGGCGAGAGAGTCGAAACACAACTGTCTAACTTGTTAACTGCGTATCAGTTATCCATGTGCCACTTTCTGATGGCTTTGAATGATGTCGCAAGAAAGAGACTGTCAGATCAGATGACCCTGTACTCGTCGCGGTGCGCTTCGCATTCAAGGAAATGCAATAAGGCCCGGAAAAACAACGACTTGAGATAAGAGGTCCTCTCCCCGGTGGGGTGGTCGGCGGCCGACGGGCTGCTTGGCACCATACTTGCCATTAGTTTCCCGTTGAAAGTTCCCTGTTTGAGCGGAACTCGGCGTAGCGAAACTCCAAGGAGGGACATGAGTTATGGATCAGAATCAGCAGGTATCTACCGCAATTGTTGCCTGTCTTGCAGGTGGTTGCAGGTGTCCTGCTCGCACGGCGGGTTACTGCTTGACACCGGAGCGTGAGCGTAAATGGCCGCACTGGATGTCGAATTCCGGGGTGTGAGGAGGTCCATTCCCCCCGTGGATTCTGCAAGCGACACTATATGAGCGAGTACTATCTGCCTCGTAAGCAGGGGACAACCGCAGAAGTCAACCGCGCAGCTGCTTGAGGATTGGATCGGTCTAAGCTTCGCTGGACGCTGATGAGTGAGTCCAGCGAGGCTCACTTATGTACGTTCGCACCCAGGGTGTTGACACATCTTTAGGCCTGTCTTACGTTTTGAAGTCTGTATCCGGCGCGAACTTACAGGAGATTTTCCTTGTTGATCGGCCTCGCAGCGGCCTTGGATGAGAAGGCTACTGAAATGTATCGGGGCGGGAGTAGCTCAGTTGGCTAGAGCGCGAGCCTTCCAAGCTCGATGTCGCGGGTTCGAGTCCCGTTTCCCGCTCCAAGCGTGTTTGTTTGGAGTTCGTGCCGGAGGCCAGGATAAAGTTTGGGCCGATGTAGCTCAGTTGGTAGAGCGCATCCTTGGTAAGGATGAGGTCACCGGTTCAACCCCGGTCATCGGCTCCAGCAACCGGCTTGGATGTGGCACACTGCGGCGACGTCATTCGGCAACTGGGCTGAAACTCCAGAATACAATGACAAACGGCACATGGTACGTGAATGGGAACGGATACCCAGGCAGCCGCTCTGGCGGCGGGATCGTAGGCATACTGCATCATGCCGCGGGATCGAATCACCCTTGAGTGCGAGATCTGCAGCCGCAGGAACTACACGGTGACCAAGAACCGTGATGCGCAGGCAGTTCGCCTCGAACGACGTAAGTATTGCTCTCACTGTGCGCGGCATACTCTCCACAGGGAGACTCGCTGAG
>DPVW01000069.1:12199-12712 GCA_003529325.1 Candidatus Latescibacterota bacterium
AGGGAGACTCGCTGAGCATTCCGTATGGAGGCTAGCAAAAGCCTGCTGACGGACGTTCAGTAATAGGGGTGGGTAGGCCTGTAGCTCAATTGGTAGAGCACCGGTCTCCAAAACCGGCGGTTGCAGGTTCAAGTCCTGCCGGGCCTGCCAAACATGCAAATTGAGGAGTTGGAGTTCGGGGGATGTGGGACAAGCTGACAGGTTTCATAGTTGATGTGCGCGGCGAATTTGGCCGTGTGATCTGGCCAACACGGGAAGAACTCGTCAATTCAACGACGGTCGTTGTGGTTTTCTCTATTGCCTTTGCTGTGTTCATCGGAATTTTCGACCTGATACTGTCGTACGTCAGGTCGCTCCTCATTGCTCTGTAAACGACAGGGCAGGTAGCACCTCAAAAGGTTCGGCTCATGGCGCATCAGTGGTACGCTCTGCATACCTACTCTGGGCACGAAAACAAAGTCAAGACATACCTTGAGACCCTGATTGAACAGGGGGAGACGGACGGCTCTATCG
>DPVW01000069.1:13093-18177 GCA_003529325.1 Candidatus Latescibacterota bacterium
ACCAAGAAACGGTTCTTGCCCAGCTACGTTCTCATTGAAATGGAAATGACGAAGGACGCGTGGCATATGGTGACCAATGTGCCGGGTGTGACCAACTTTGTCGGGCCAGCGCGTAAGCCTCAGCCCCTCGGGCCCGGAGAGGTCGAACATATCCTCGGGCATGCGGATCGCCGCAAGTCTCAAGAGGTCGAAGAGATTCCTTACTCCGAGGGTGATCAGGTCAAAGTCAACGATGGCGCCTTCAAGGACTTCATCGGCACCGTACAGGAAGTCATTCCCGAAAAGCGGCGCCTTAAGATCATGGTAAGCATTTTCGGTCGCGGAACCCCAGTCGAACTCGACGTGCTCCAGGTGGAGACCGTGGACGACAGCGTGGCCACCGGCTGAGTTCACACCAGCGAAAGATTTGAAAGAGCAATAGCATGGCGAAGAAGGAACTTGCGCAGATCAAGTTGCAGATCCCGGCCGGGGCGGCCAGTCCAGCGCCACCGGTGGGCCCAGCGCTGGGTCAACATGGGGTCAACATTATGGAATT
The DNA here is from genome assembly GCA_003529325.1 of Candidatus Latescibacterota bacterium. GTDB lineage: Bacteria > Latescibacterota > UBA2968 > UBA8231 > UBA8231 > UBA8231. Next base: position 13,629 of record DPVW01000069.1, read on the forward strand.
TTGCAAGGCCTTCAATGCGCAGACGCAGGAGAAGCAGGGCCTTATCATCCCTGTGGTGATCACGGTCTACGCCGATCGCAGTTTCACATTCATTACAAAGACACCTCCGGCGGCGGTGCTGCTCAAGCGTGCGGCCGGTATCGAGAAGGGTTCCGGCGTCCCCAACCGTGACAAGGTGGGAACCGTTACTGAGTCGGATCTGCGGGAGATTGCGGAACTGAAAATGGAGGACCTCAACGCCAACGACATCGACGCGGCGGCACTGATGATCGCCGGAACAGCCCGTAGTATGGGCCTCATCGTCGAGCAGAAGTAGGAGAACGGCATGGGTAAGAAGGGCAAGATATACATAGCCGCGACGGAGACGTACGACAAGAGCAAACCCGTAAGCCTCGAAGAGGGTGTAAGGATTCTCAAGTCCTTCCCGACGCGCAAGGCGGACGAGTCTGTCGAACTCAGTTTTTCTCTCGGAATCGATGGACGTCAGGCAGATCAGGCGTTGCGTGGCACCGTCATGTTGCCCAAGGGCACCGGCAAAGACATTCGCATCGTCGTAATGACTCAGGGAGACCTCGTCGCCCAGGCCGAAGAAGCTGGCGCCGACCACGTAGGTGGTGCCGAGTTGATCGCCCGCATCGAGTCGGGCTGGCTTGATTTCGACCTCGTGATCGCTTCACCTGATATGATGGGTCAAGTCGGCAAACTCGGCCGAGTGCTCGGCCCGCGTGGACTGATGCCGAACCCGAAGACGGGCACTGTGACACGCGACGTTGGGCAAGCTGTGACCGAGGCTAAGGCGGGTCGTATCGAATTTCGCGCCGACAACAAGTCTGGCAACAACGCGCAGGGCCCCATCGGTAAGGTCTCCTTTACCGAAGAAGCCCTGCTCGAGAATGCCCAGGCTTTCACCGATGCCATCATGAGGGCCAAGCCAGCCTCTACCAAAGGTCAGTTCGTGCGCAAGTTGATCCTGTCCTCCACCATGGGCCCTGGGATCCGGATCGATCCTTCGGCGCTGGCCGCCTGATCCTAATCCAGTCCACTTTCATTTTTAAACACAAGACAACCCATGCCGACTGCTGAGAAGAGTGCGACCGTCAGTGATCTGTCGCAGAAGATGTCTCAGGCCGACGCTATCTATCTGGCCGACTTCAGCGGTATTGACGTTGCCGCTGTCACGGAGCTTCGCCGATCCCTACGCAGTGCGGGGGTCGATTACCAGGTCGTAAAGAATCGCCTCGCAAAGCTTGCCGCCACTGACGCCGGGCTGGATTCGATGGGAGCGTATCTCGAGGGGCCAACGGCGATGGCTTTCGTCAATGACGACCCGGTTGCTCCAGCCAAAATCTTACAGAAGTTCATCGATGGTGGCGGCAAACTGGTCATCAAGAGTGGTTATGTCGACGGTCAGGTTCTCACCCCAGAGGCGGTGGAACAGCTGGCCAAGTTGCCGTCACGAGATGAGTTGATCGGTATGGTGATCGGCTCCGTTCAGGCACCATTGTATGGCCTAGCGGTCGTCCTCAATGGCCTGTTGTGTGGCGTTGTTTACGCCGTGTCGGCGATACAGGAGCAAAAGGCAGAGGCGGAAGTCACTACCGACGAGTAAACCGGGGCAAAGCCCTCGTATCAGATTCGACGACAACACTAGCAGATTCACCTTTCGGAAGAATGAGGACGAGCATGAGCGACGAAGCAGCAGTCGAAGTCAGCCCCAAAGTGGGCGAGATCATCGAGACCATTGGCGGTCTCACGGTCCTTGAGTTGGCCGAATTGGTCAAGGCTCTGGAAGACAAGTTTGGCGTGTCCGCCGCAGCTCCGGTCATGATGGCCGGTGCGCCCGCCGCCGACGAAGGCGAGGCGGAAGTAGAGCAGGACGAGTTCGACGTTGTGCTCACGGGCCCCGGCGACAAGAAGATCCAGGTGATCAAGGTCGTCCGCGAGATCACGAGTCTGGGACTGAAGGAGGCCAAGGCCCTCGTCGACGAGGCGCCGAAGGCAGTCAAGGAAGCTGTCGCCAAGGCCGAAGCCGAGGAAATCCAGGCCAAGCTGATTGCGGCGGGTGCCACGGTCGAGATCAAGTAAACGGAGCTACGGTTGCCGCTCATGCGTAAGTGCCTGTTTGGCAACCTCGGATTCCTACAACCTCATCGACACTACTGCTTGATATCGAAAGCTCATGGAAACCGGCGCACATCCGGCGTCGGTCGCTCCGTGGGCTTTCATCTTATCGCGGCCTGAAGGCAGTCCTGCGGGACTGCTTCTGGTCGTACAGTCATAAGAAGGAGCGCAGGCCTTGAGCGTATCGCAGCCCAGTACCAACGGGAACGGGACGACGGGAACCAGCAGTAAGATTGAACGGCGGTCCTTTGGCAAGATCGGCGAAGTGGTACCGATGCCAAATCTGCTCGAAGTACAGATTGACTCGTATCGATCGTTTCTTCAACTCGATACGGTGCCACAGCGTCGCTTGCGCCGCGGTCTCCATTTGGTTTTCGAGAGCATCTTTCCCATCTCGGACACCCATGGCATCTATTCGCTGGAGTATGTCGATTACTCAATCGGCAATCGACGATACGCGGTCGAGGAGTGTCGCGAGAGAGGGATGACCTTTGCCGCCCCTCTGCGTGCGACACTGCGTCTGGTGACGCGCGACAAGGAGAGTCCGGACAAGCCGGTCAAAGATGTCGTCGAGCAATCGGTATTTCTCGGCGAGCTGCCGATCATGACCGAAGAAGGTACCTTTGTCGTCAACGGTGCCGAACGGGTCGTTGTCAGTCAGCTGCATCGGTCTCCCGGTGTGTTCTTTGACGAGACCATTCACCCCAATGGCAAGCGCCTGTTTTCGGCACGGATTCTGCCGACAAAGGGCCCCTGGCTAGAGTTCAGTCTCGACATAAACGACATTCTCTATGTCCACATCGATCGCCGCCGAAAGATGCCGGTCTCGCTGCTTTTGCGGGCCATGGGATTTTCCCGCAATGGTGAAGTTCTGGCCCTGTTCCGCGACGAAGAGGAAGTCGAGATCTCGGACGAGGTTCTCGGTCGGACCATCGGGAGTCAGGATCTGATCAACAAGCGTACGGGCGAGATCATCGCTGACGCCTACACCGAGGTCACCGAAGACAACATCGAAGACATCAAGTCTTCTCCGTTCAAATACATCACCCTTCTCGAGGGGCCGTCTCCGAACGATCCCGGTATGCTTGAGAACACCCTAAAGAAGGACCCGAGCGAGAACGAGGAAGATGCGCTGACTCGTATCTATAATCTGTTGCGCCCGGGCGATCCGCCGAATATCGAAACCGCGCGTGGTCTACTCGAGCGTCTGTTCTTCAATCCCAAGCGCTATAATCTGGGTGACGTCGGTCGCCATCGAATCAACCGACGTCTCAATTTGGATATCCCCGCAGGCAGCACGATTCTCCATCTTGAAGACTTCATGTCGATCCTGAACTATCTGATCGAACTGCGTATGGGGCAGGGCTTTACGGACGACATTGATCATCTCGGTAACCGTCGGGTACGCCTCGTTGGGGAACTGCTGGCAAACCAGTTCAGCATCGGTCTGACGCGCATGTCGCGGACCATTCGTGAGCGCATGAGTCTGCGCAATGACGACGAGCAACCAACACCCCATGGTCTCGTCAACGCGCGCACGGTATCAACTGTCGTGCAGGCGTTTTTTGGGTCTTCTCAGCTGTCACAGTTCATGCAGCAGAACAACCCGCTCGACGAGTTGACGCACAAACGCCGGCTCTCCGCCCTCGGTCCCGGTGGTCTGAGTCGAGAGCGCGCCGGATTTGAGGTGCGCGACGTCCATTACACGCACTATGGTCGAATCTGTCCGATCGAGACGCCGGAAGGTCCGAACATCGGTCTGATCTCGTCTTTGAGTACCTATGCTCGGGTGAACGATTTTGGCTTCCTCGAGACGCCATATCGGAAGGTGATCGACGGCAAGGCGACGACGGAAATCGAATTCCTTTCCGCCGATGAAGAGGACCGTTTCACCATCGCCCAGGCGAACGAACTGATCAACGAGGATGGTTCGTTCAAGAATGCCCTGGTGAAGGCGCGTCAGCGGGATGACTATCCGATGATATCACCCGAGGAATGTCAATACATGGATGTGTCGCCGAAGCAACTCGTGAGTGCGGCGGCGGCGTTGATCCCATTCCTTGAGCATGATGACGCCAACCGGGCGCTGATGGGTTCCAACATGCAACGGCAGGCCGTGCCGTTGTTGTTCACTCAGGCACCCTTTGTCGGCACCGGCATGGAAGGCAAGATCGCTGTCGACTCTGGGGCGGTGGTTCTGGCCCGCAATCCCGGCGAGGTCACCGCTGTCGACTCGAATCGAATCGTGGTGCGTCGCGACAAACGTCGGTCGACGCCGCTGTCACCACTCGACACGGCCGATGTCGACGAGTACAAGCTGACCAAGTTCTCCCGTTCGAATCAAGATTGCTGCATGAACCAGAGGCCGATCATTCGTGTCGGTGACAAGATCGACAAAGGCCAGGTACTGGCTGACGGCCCAGCCACC
>DPVW01000069.1:18503-19081 GCA_003529325.1 Candidatus Latescibacterota bacterium
AATCTGGTGATCTGGCCTTGGGTATGAATGTGCTCTGCGCCTTTCTGCCGTGGAATGGCTACAACTTCGAAGACGCGATCGTTATCTCTGAGCGGCTGCTGAAGAAGGACGTGTTCACCTCTGTTCACATCGAGGAGTTCGAGCTCCAGGTGCGCGATACGAAGCGTGGCCAGGAGGAGATCACACGCGAGATCCCGAATGTCAGTGAACAAGCCGTGCGCAACCTCGACGACGAGGGGATCGTTCGCATCGGCGCCGAAGTCGGCCCCGGTGACATTCTCGTCGGCAAGGTCACACCGAAGGGCGAGACCGAGTTGTCTCCTGAGGAGCGCCTGTTACGGGCGATTTTCGGCGAGAAGGCCGGGGACGTACGCGACGCTTCACTGAAGGCACCCCCCGGAATGGAAGGGGTCGTGATCGGGCGCAAGGTGTTTTCGCGCAAGGACCGCGCCGAGGGCTCCAAAAAGAAGGAGAAGGAGGCGATCCTCGAATCGCGCCAGGAGGCCAACACCCGTATCGCCGAATTGAAGGCGGAGCGGGACCGGCAGCTTGTCGAGTTGCTGGGTGACCAGAAGCTG
>DPVW01000192.1:0-477 GCA_003529325.1 Candidatus Latescibacterota bacterium
AACCCCGGCGACCCGTGGACGGAATCCAACCCTCCGCAGCCAGCTGAGAGTCGCGGCAGCAGCCAGACCGTGAAGCAGCACATTGACGACATGGAAACCGCTGGCGGTAGCACCGGAGAGGGCATAGTTGATGGCAAAGGTCGACAACAACAGAGGCCGATACATGGCGCTCTCCGGATTGACGGAGAACGCCCCGGCGCTGTAAAAGAAAGATGGGATCCGCGTCAGGTCGCGGATATGCGGATTGAGGACGACGGCGTGAAAATCGTCGAAATGAAAGCCATTGCCGAAACTACCAGCGTAGAGGACGGCGACCAGTAAGACCAGCAGCAATGGCAGGCCTGCGCGGGCGCCAACCACAGACAACAGCCCTTTCAGTCCTGCACCAGGATGTCGACCTCGATGAAGTCAGACTGCCCATCATCCCAGGCAAAGGCCTTGTATCCCCGGGGTTCGACCCCAGATGGCGTGTCGACC
>DPVW01000192.1:792-4929 GCA_003529325.1 Candidatus Latescibacterota bacterium
GATGGCGTGTCGACCCCGCACACAGAGACGACGAGGTAGACGGCGTCCGGGTAGGCTGGTTCATCCCAGGCCATGGCCCGGTCCTTGTCCTCTTGGGAGAAGTAGGCGTCGCAGTCGACATGGGAATGGTAGAAGCCGCTGACCCCACCCCCGTCCTTCTCTGCACCTCTGACAATCTGGAACAACTCCCCCGGTTCGATGAAGTAGGCGATCCGCGAGTCGCGGGGATATTGCTCCGGATCCTTGGCGTGTAACTCGTCCTGGATGTTCCGACACCTGTGTACGGTGGATGGACCACTCTCCGTGCCGGCTGTCAGGATCCCACAACATTCACCCGGATACTCCTGTTTCGCCTGTTGATAGATCGACTCGAGATCAGCAGTTGTTATCCTCAGCATGGACACCCTCTTATCCCTGCGCCCGTGAGGCGTCGATGAGCCCACTGTCCTCTATGGCCAGGCGCCACATGGGCGTTGTCATATACTTGTCGCCACCGTCACAGAACACGGTCACCACGATCCCTTCCGTCAACTGGCGAGCGATATCGCACGCGGCGACGTAGGCGCCTCCGGAAGATTGACCAACGAGGATACCATACTCCCGGGCAAGACGAATTGTGGCGTCGTATGCGACCTCGGTACCAACACCTATCTTGCGATCGAGCCAATCTTCTTCGTAGATCCCGGGAACGATGGAGCTCTCCATGTGTTTCAGGCCCTCAATCCCATGGAAGGCGTCGTCCGGTTCGGCACCGATCACCTCGACACCGGGGTTAAGTTTCTTCAGACCCCGCCCCGTACCCATCACGGTGCCACTGGTCCCCATGGTTGCGACAAAGTGGGTCACCTTGCCCCCCGTCTGAGTCCAGATCTCGGGAGCGGTCGTGTCGCGATGAGCCCACCAATTGGCGGGGTTGTTGTATTGATCGGGCTTGAAATAGAGGTGTGGATCCTGCGCATGGATCCGGCGCGCTTCAAGGATGGCGCCATCTGAGCCTTCCCCCGGGTCGGTGAGCACGACCTCTGCACCGTAGGCTGCCAGGATCGCTTTGCGCTCACGTGTCACACTCGCCGGCATGGCGAGACGGACGGAATAGCCGAGGGCGGCGCCGATCATGGCGTAGGCGATCCCCGTGTTCCCCGACGTCGAATCCAGGATGACCTTCCCCGGAGCCAGATCACCCGACGCCAGACCCTCCTTGAGCATGCGGCGGGCGGGTCGATCCTTTACCGAGCCGCCTGGATTGAAAGACTCAAGTTTGGCGTACAACGAAACCCCGTCTGGCACATCGGCATTCGCCAGGCGCAACAACGGTGTGTTGCCGATTTCATCGAAGATGCCACGAGCAACTGCATCGACTCCGGTGGCATCCAAACCGTAGGTTTCGTCGTCCAAACCGTAGGCGCCGTCGTCCACGAGTCCCTTTCCCTAGTGAGAGTGGCGAATATAGCGGCAGCTTCCGACCTGTCAACGCGTGTTCGTAATAGCCTCATACGCGGTGTAATCACAAGGCGGTTCGTTGACGATCCTGTTTCGTGCACATAGCTTTGGCGGATTCACCTATTTCGCCCTACCCTACCGCCCTCGAAACCTCTTCGGCCCAAATGTCCACCGATCAGAACGACCGTCGTCCCGACGCACTGGGCGACTGGCAGCGCTCCCACGACTGCGGCGCCCTCACAGATGAACAACTCGGCCAGCCGGTCACACTCATGGGTTGGGTCGCCACCCGTCGAGATCATGGCGGCGTCATTTTTCTCGATCTCCGTGATCGCTACGGGCTGACGCAGGTCGTCTTCAATCCGCAACACGATCCAGCCGCCCACGAACGGGCCGATAGTTTGCGCAGCGAGTTCGTTATCGCTGTGCGCGGCACCGTGGAGGCCCGACCGGAGGGTATGACGAATCCGCGCCTGAAGACGGGCATGATTGAAGTCAACTGCGACGAGATCCGCATTCTCAACACATCAAAGGCGATCCCCTTCCAACTCGACGACTCCATGGAGCTCGGCGAAGAGACTCGTCTCCGCTTTCGTTATCTCGACCTGCGGCGTGAACGGATGCAGCGCAACCTCATGGTTCGGCATCACGCCTATCAGAGCACGCGCCGTCACATGGACGGACAACGGTTTGTCGAGGTAGAAACCCCCTTCCTGATTCGCAGTACACCCGAGGGGGCCCGTGACTTCCTTGTCCCGAGTCGCGTCCACACAGGTGAGTTCTTCGCCCTGCCCCAGTCGCCACAGACGTACAAACAGCTGCTCATGATCTCTGGCTTTGATCGCTACTTCCAGATCGTGAAGTGTTTCCGCGACGAGGACTTGCGTGCCGACCGTCAACCCGAATTTACCCAGATCGACATCGAGATGTCCTTCGTCGATGAAGATCAGGTCATGGATATGGCGGAACAGCTCACTCGGCAACTGTTCCATGACGTCATCGATACAGAGCTTGTGGAAAAATTCCCCCGCCTTACCTGGGCGGAGGCCATGGATCGCTACGGAAGTGACAAACCCGACCTTCGTTTTGGCCTGGAATTGCACGACGTCGCCGACGCCGCCAGGGCATCAGATTACAAGATCTTCCAGTCCGTGCTCGAAAATGGGGGGCAGGTAAAGGGCATCAACGCCAAGGGCTGCAGCCAGTTTCCCCGCAGTCAGGTCGACTCCCTCATCGCATTCGCCCAAGAACAGGGCGCCAAGGGTCTAAGTTGGATAAAACATACCGACCAGGGCCTGGAATCCTCGATCGTCAAGTTCTTCCCTGAGACCTCGCAAAATCTGTTGATTGAGGCATTGGCCTCTGAACCGGGTGACCTGTTGCTGCTCGTCGCCGACCAGCCGGCGCAGGTCGCACGAGTTCTCGGCGCTCTGCGTCTCGAGTTGGCGCAACGCGGGTCCCTGCGTGTGGATGGCGACTGGAAACCCCTGTGGGTCAACCAGTTCCCACTCCTCGACTTCGACGACGATGAGAACCGTTACGTCGCCATGCACCATCCCTTCACCGCGCCCCTCGACAGCGACATCGACGCCATGCAAAGTGACCCCGGCAGTGTCCGGGCTCGCGCCTACGATCTGGTCCTAAACGGTGCTGAAGTCGCCGGTGGTTCCATCCGCATCCACCAGGCTTCGGTCCAATCCCGCATGTTCGAACTGCTGTCGATCGGTCCCGAGGAGGCTCAGGCCAAGTTCGGCTTTCTGTTGGACGCTCTCGAGTACGGCGCGCCACCGCACGGCGGCATCGCCTTCGGCTTTGACCGGCTCGTGGCGATGATGGTCAACGAGGAGTCGATTCGGGACGTTATCGCTTTCCCGAAAACGAACAGAGCGGCAGGCTTGATGGAGTCTGCCCCAGGTGCGGTTGATGAGCGTCAACTGCGGGATCTGGGCATCCGTTTGCGCTAGCGGCCCCAATCGGGCTCAAATCTACCCCTTTGTTGCACGTAAGCCTTTGTCAGGACAGACCTTTTTACTTGACATCCCCAGAGGGCGCTTCTAAATTTCTACCCGGTTCTCCCGGTCTTTCCTGGCATTGGGGGTTCGTCGTTTTTCATGATTATTCCAACAAATTTACGAGAACAAGCAAAGGGAGTTAGCTCGATGGGCGATCGTCGTTGCAGGATCCGCGCCGGCGGGCGGTACACCACCTTAGCTGCCGCTCTCCTGGCCCTGTGTCTGACCGCAGCATGTTCATCTGGGCCGTCGCAGAAGGAGCTCGCCCTCCTCGAGGAGCAGCGGCAGGCGATGGTGGCGGCCGAGGAGCAGGTTGCACAGAAGAAGGCAGAGGAAGCCCGACTCCAGCGGAAGCTGGCTGACAAGAAGGCACAGCAGAAGTCGGCGGAGCAGAAAAAGGCCGACACCGCAGAAAACCTGGCTAACACCCATACGGAGTGAGCGAGCCAATGCGGGGCCCTATTTAGGATGTACCCGCGCTCGCAGAGAAAGGGCATCGGAATGCGCAGACAGTTCAAGCTGAAGGGGCTCGTCCTCTCCCTCGTGGTCACTGGGTTGATCACGGGAATCACCGGGACAGCGTCCGCACAAGAAGTGAAAATGACAGGCGAGGAGTACAAGGCAAAGCTCGCCGATGACACTGAGCGTGAGGCCCAAGCTCAGGCAGATATACTGGTGCTCGATG
>DPVW01000308.1 GCA_003529325.1 Candidatus Latescibacterota bacterium
CCCCGATATCTTGCAATACACACCCGGCAAATCTGCCACCCGTGCGATGTCGGTAGCCCAGGGCTCCATATCACCTGTAGCTATAGCCGGTTTCGAGATGTGGTCGACGACCATGCGCAGGTCTGGGACCTTTTTCGCCAGCAGTGGTATTTGCCATAGTTGGTGTGGCCGAGTCAGAACGTCGTATGCCAAACCTCGAGCGGCGACCTTCCGCAGCCCTCGAATGGAGTCGTCGCGTGTGAGCCACTCCGGGTCCGGATCATGCTCGGCGCCGTGGCGAATGCCCACCAGGCCAGCCCTTGCAATCAGCCGGTCAAGAACCTCGCCCACATCCGGACTTGTCAGGTCTACCCAGGCCACCACGCCTGCAATGAAATCGTTGGCGTGGAACAGATCCAAAAGCCAGTCGGCCTCTTCCACCGACTCATGGGCCTGCACCAAAACCGTAGCGGATACGCCGTTGTTGTGCAGCAGCGGCTCAAGATCTGTCGGTAGATAGTTCCGCTTCAAAACATTGTCGCCAGGTGGCATCCAGCCGTAATCGAGCTTAGAAAGATCCCACAGGTGATGGTGGCTGTCTACTATCAAGCTGTTACTCTCCCGTGGTCTGGATGTTTCGCTTCCTACTACCAGTTGAGGTCGAAGACCTCTTCCATTTCGGACCACCAGTCGCCAGCAGCCGCCCCCGAGATCGGCTGCTGGAACGTTCTCATCAACTCGTCCCATTCACCCGCCCGTCCGGATTCCATGTATCGCGGAAAGTCTCGCTTTGGCACGAAGGCGTCTTCCGCCTCTAGATACATGAACAGGCGGTTGCCGTGAAGGAATATCTTCATACCTGTGATTCCGACGCCCCTGAGACCCGCGAGCACGTCTGGCCAGACGGCTCGGTGGTACTCAATATACTTGTCCCTGATCTCCTGGTTGTCCTTCAAGTCGAGGGCCATTCCATAGGATTTCACCGGGCAATCACGCTCCTCTCAGACAACTCAATTATCACTACGGGGAGGCAGGTGTTGGGGCTCCATCAGGAATCAGCCCCATTTCACGCAACTCGGCCCAGAGGTCGTTTGGTGTCGGGAATGCTGCCATCTCCAGGTTTTCCGCGACCTCTGTTGTGGAGCGGGCGCCCGGTATAATAGAAACCACCGCTGGATGAGCCAGTCCAAATTGGAGGGCGGCCGCCTTGAGAGGCACGGCGTGGCGGTCGCAGACAGTCTTGATTCTGCGGGCCTGTGCCAGTATATCCGGTGGGGCGGTCATGTAATCGTACGTCGCAGCCGACGATAGATCGGAGGCGAGGATACCAGAGTTGTAAGGCCCGCCAAGAATGATTCCTATGTCTTTTTCGGCGCACAACGGAAGTAACTCGGCCAGCCCGGAGCTGTCCAGCAGGGTGTATCTGCCAGCGAGCAGAAAGCAATCGAAGTCGCCCTCTCTCGCGAGATCCGCCAGCATCTGCCACTGGTTCATCCCCGCGCCTATGGCGCCGACAACGCCCTGGGATCTGAGTTCGGCAAGCGCGGGATATGCCTCCCCAATCGCTTGCTCGTAGTGATCATCTGGATCATGTATGAGGGCGATGTCGATACGGTCCAACCCCAGGCGCTCCAGGCTATCCTCAAGCGATCTTAGCACCCCGTCGCGACTGAAGTCGAAGACCGGTTCCATCGCAGGCAGGTTCATGAACTGCTCGGACTCCGGTGGGGCGTCCACCGGCATCAGCACACGGCCCACTTTTGTGGAGATCGTGTAGCGATTTCGATCCAGCTGTCGGAGAGCCTCTCGGTAGGCGAGTTCGCTCCGCCCGCTGCCGTACAGCGGTGCAGTATCGAAATAGTGCACCCCCAGTTCATGGGCCTTCAGTACCGTGTCGGCAGCTGCATCTTTCCCAACATCGGCGTACAGTCCGCCAAGAGGCGCGCCGCCAAGTCCAACACGAGTGACCCGAACGCCGGTCGTGCGGATCTCAACGCTGTTCAGAGGATTTGTCATAGCTCCATTCTTTCAAATGGCGTGACGCTTCTGCGAATATTGGTCGTCGAGACAGGTTACCACGCCCTATTCATGATCTTCTGCCCCGGAGATTCCGGGGCGTGCCACGCTGAACACGGCCACAGCACTGTCACGTACACCAGCGGCATAGAGATCCTTGTTGTTCGGGCTCACCACCAACGAAATCACGCCATCAAGCCCATCGATACCCCCACGACTTCCTGACGCTTTTCTATGAATGTCAGAGAGCCGGTCGCTGAATCTCGGCTGCACACTGCCACCGTGCCGTCACCTCCACCCGCGGCGTAGAGGTGATTACCGTCGGGGCTTATTGTTACCGAATGGAAAAGCCCGTCAACACCCCCAAAGCCGTCCCTCTGGACCTCCACGAAGGCAAGAGCGCCACTGGCTGGGTCCCGGCTGAACACCGCCACGGCGTCAGGTCGATCCAACGATTCGGAACTCAACTGTGATTCGCTGGACGACGTCACTTTGTCACTCCCGCCGTGGCGTAGACATGTCGTCCGTCCGGACTGACAGTCACCGACGTAGCACCGTTGAGCCCGTCGACTCCACCCTCGCCGTCCCTGTGAATTTCGATGAAGGTGAGGTGCTCACGGGGATCGCCCGTACACGCAACACCTAAAACGGAACCCAGCAAAGCCACAACCGTTGCTAGGATGGCCGTTCTTATATGGCGAGTGTGGGGGTTCGTTCCCGGTGCCAGGAACAATGCGCTGAGTCGTCTCATTAAAGATCGCTGAGATTCAGACGCTGGTCTATCGCTAGGAGTATCGGTCAAGGTCTAGTCGTAGTGGCCTTCAGATAGACCGAGAGGGACAGTGGCAGGTTGTTCGCACGTAGAGCTTAATACAAGGTGGCGGTCGGTATCGGAGGATTCGTGCAAGCCTTGCATGATCTCGAGGACGTGGCGGGCCAACCGTGCATCTACCCGTGATTTGCGGCCGTTTCGTATAGCCGCCGCCATGTCCACGACTCCGAGACCGCGCCGACCTTCTGGGTAGGCCAGAGGCACCGACTCCCACTCTTCTTGTCCACGCTGGACCTCCACCGGCCCATCAAACATGTTGGGATCGGGAACGCTCAGCGTGCCTTCCGTGCCATAGATTTCTATGTGAGGCAGTCGCGAACCCCACACATCAAAGCTCGTCACGATCGTCGCCACCGCCCCGCTGTGGAAATCCAGTAGTCCAGTCACATGGGTTGGGATCTCCACGTCCACGCGTTGACCGCGCTTCGGCTCGCTCAGAATAGTTCTATGCTCAAAGGCGCTGCTTGTAACGCCGGCAATACGGCGCACTGGTCCCATCAGAGAGACCAGAGCCGTCAAATAGTAAGGACCCATGTCATACATCGGTCCACCTCCATTCTTGTAGAAGAAGGCGGGATCGGGATGCCACTGCTCGTGTCCGTGGCTCATCATAAAAGCTGTAGCGGCGATAGGGCGGCCGATGGTGCCGTCATTGATCAACTTGCGGCAGGTCTGGAGACCGCCTCCCAGAAAAGTGTCCGGTGCGCAGCCCGCGACCACGCCTGCCTTTTCAGCGGCCTCAACGATCGCGTCGCCGTCAGAGAGCGCGATTGCCAATGGCTTCTCGCTGTATACATGTTTGCCAGCGTCTATCGCGCCCAAACTGACCTCGGCATGGACCTGCGGCAGCGTCAAATTGACCACAATATCCACAGCGGGGTCTGCCAACAATTCCTGTGACGTCATCGCCTGGACGCTGTACTCGACCGCCCTGCTCGCCGCGCGGTCCACATCGAGATCGGCGCACGCGACGACATCAACTTCGTCATACTGTTTCAGGCCCTCAAAGTACCGCGGGCTGATATTCCCGCAACCGACGATGCCAATGTTCATGTTGTTTGTGCCTCTATTGGCTGGCCCAAAGCATGCCCCGTTGCATCATCTCCATGACCTGCGGAACGTCGAAATCGTCCACCTTGTGGCCCAGCGACGAGTAGAAGACGCGGCCCTTACCCCACATTCGCTTCCACACCACCGGCATTACGCAGCCCGCAATCCAGGTAGTTTCGTAGGGCGCGTCGCCAGAGGCCAGCTGATCTCCCTTGAAGGTTGTTGTGGCCAAAACCTCGTTACTTGGATCGACGTGCATGTAATACTGCTCAGTATGCATGGTGAAGTCGGTGAGCCCAGCCGATATGGGGTCGTCGTGATCAATAATGTTGACGTCGTAGTCGACGTACTTGCCCGGGTGCGCGACCCACTGCCCACCTACCATGAATTGGTAGTCGGTGCTCATGCGAAACGAATCGCCCATACTGCCGTGCCATCCGGCGATCCCAACACCAGAGTGCACCGCTGCTAGCAGGTTTTGCACCTGCTCCTGGGCTATTTCTCCCTGGGTCCAGACAGGCACGATGAGGCTCAGGGCCTGGAGTTTGTCGGCGTCCATATAGGAATCCAGTGTGTCCGAGATTTCGACGTCATATCCTTGACTTTCCAGCCACGGGCCGAATATCTCGGTGCACTCCTTCGGTGAGTGACCCGGCCAGCCGCCCCAGACCAGCAGCGCGCTTTTGCTCATCCTTGCCTCCTGCGTCTTATCTTTCGGCACCGAGTCCTGTATGATTCCGCCAGGCTATTCGATGCTGCAAGATACTACCAGTTTCCCGCGAATGGGAGACCCCGAAATTTCACTTGTAAGGCGACACATGGAGGCAAATTCTTGAGCCTGAACGAGATCGTTTCCGAGCTTGCTCCTGGCAACATCACGACTGTGGCGGGGGCCGGATACTCCACAGGAGTTCCGGCCAAGGAGGCCGACGCTGGGTGGCCGGTGGGCGTCGTACGACGGCCCGACGGCGAAATAATCGTCGCGGACTACCACGGCAACCGCCTCTGGCGAATCGACAAGGACGGCATCCTCCACAACTTCGCGGGAGACGGCGTACCTGGCACATCGGGCGACGGCGGACCGGCGAGCGAGGCGCGGTTCTTCCTACCACACGACCTTTCCCAAGACAGGAAGGGCAATCTGTACCTGTCCGACCTGGGCAACCAGACCTATCGCCGCATCGACTTCGAGACCGGAATTGTCACGAGGGTCGCTGGCACCGGCAAGGTCGGACGTGGAGGCGACGGCGGTCTGGCTGTGGACTCGGAACTGGACACAAACTGCGGCATTGCGGTGGACGATGACGGGAACATATTCTTGTCCAGCGAGTGGGCCAACAACGTCAAGCGCGTCGACGCCAAAACCGGCATCATCGAGACCTTCGCCGGTCAGGATGCGCGGCACCACCCATCAGAGGTGGGCGACTCGAAACCCTACTTCGGTCCCAAGCTCAGCCTGGGCGGCT
Organism: Candidatus Latescibacterota bacterium; assembly: GCA_003529325.1. Taxonomy (GTDB): domain Bacteria; phylum Latescibacterota; class UBA2968; order UBA8231; family UBA8231; genus UBA8231. The sequence continues at coordinate 5,344 of DPVW01000308.1, forward strand.
ACCACGGCGACGGAGGCCCCGCCAGCGAAGCCGGGTTCAACCATCCCGAGCACCTGGCCTTCGACTCCAAAGGCGATCTATACATCTGCGACAACTCGAACCACCGCATACGCAAGATAGACATGAAGACGGGTATCATCAACACCGTCCTGGGCAACGGTCAGGCTGCCTCCAACGGCGACGGTGGGCCCGCAACAGAGGCCAGCACGTTGATGCCGGATTCGATCTGCCTCGATGTCCACGACAACCTGTATGTTGGTGAGAAGTACGGCTACCGGGTCAGGAAGGTGGAGGCGAAGACCGGTATTGTGACCACACTGGCCGGGAACGGTGTTCCTGGCTACGGCGAGGAAGGGCTACACGGCTCCGAGACCCACGTGAACTCCTGTGAGGTGGGTATCTATGCGGACCCGGACGGCACCGTGTTCTGGGGAGACTGCTCCGGTAGGCTGCGCCGATATGACGGCGAGACAGGCATCGTGACTACGGTGTTGGGCGGGACCAGTATCCACGACGGCGAAGACGCTACCAAAGGCTTCCTGAACGGGCCGGGCGGCATGTCCCTGGGCCCGGACGGCCACGTCTACATCGCCGATGTCTGGGGCCAGCGCATTCGGGCCATCGACCCCGAATCGGGGCTCATCCGTACCGTCGCGGGCAACGGTGCACGCGCCCACGGCGGCGACAACGGGCCGGCCCCCGAGGCCTACCTGGGCAACCCATACGATGTGTCGGTGGACGTGGAGGGCCGCGTCGTGATCGCGGACACCCGGCACGGCCACGTTCGCAGGGTCGATAGCGACGGCATAATCAGGAACCTGGCCGGGTCCGGCGAGCAGTGGGACAAAGGCGACGGCGGACCTGCAATCGGCGCGCATCTAATCCAGGTCATGGCGGTGTCCCACAGCCCCGACGGCTCGGTTTACATCGGCGACTCCGCAGCGGGACGCATTAGGCGGGTAGATGCGCAGACGGGCATAATCGACACAATCGCAGGCACCGGCACGCCCGGCTACACAGGCGACGGTGGACCAGCCACGGCGGCGCGCGTTGGGGGGCCCTTCGACATCTGCTTCGACGTCGACGGCA